>NZ_JBKHKI010000003.1:0-405981 GCF_046546455.1 Rhizobium sp. YIM 134829 | reverse complement strand
TAAACCCTAGAACCCCAAAACCCGCCACAAAAAGTCAGAAACTTCAGAGCGAGTTCGTCGGTCGCCAGCAGCGCCGCCGCCCTCGTTGGTGAGCGGTTTATAGGCGAACCCTTCTTTTGAAGTCAACAGGAATTTCAAAAAAAATGACAGTTTTCTGACGGTGCACCGCTGGGTCCCGGTTTTCCAGTCTTTTCATCGATGATCCCGATGGGGTTCGGATCGATGACCGGAGGAACTGGGCGTCACGGAGAGCCATTCCCCCCTGCCCTGAGGACGATGGGGCGAAGCGATGCGTGTGGTGCGACGCCAATCAGAGGACTAGCCTACCCAGCCTTGTTGTCGTCGATGCGATTTGCAGACCCGCAGGCAGTCCTTGCCACGAGTTCTTCACATTCACGCCTTCTAAAGGACAGGGTTGACGCCTTCCGTCCGTTCTCGTCCACAGGAGCGGTCGGTTGGGACGGCGGAGGCAGGGGATTGTTTGACACTGCGGAGGGAAAGATGCACATCTTCGCGCAATCTTCGTGGGCTAGAACGATAAACCGCCGCGAAAAGCAGGGACCTGGTCGTTTGGCATGATCACAGACAAGACCATGATGCGGTCGCTCGGCAACGAGCCGCCGCTTCTTGCAGATGGGCGGCGCGCGCCGGACCGGCGCGATATTTCCATTCGCTGGCTGTCCGGCACCTTTCTGACCGGCATTACCTCGAGCCTGTTGATGGGCGTTGCGCTGTTTGCAGCACTGGACGGCCGCCAGCAGCTGGCGATCCCCGCAGAAGCCTATGCCGCCTTCGACCCGCAGGCACAGGCGGAGGATGCCGGCGCAACCAAGCGTGGCGGGCGGATCGTCTCGCCGATCATCGTCGCCAAGCCCTCGGACCGCACGATCCTCGAAGTTTCGACCATGATCCATGACGGCGAAAAAGAGGTCGTGCGTCGGCAGCCCTTCGCGCATGTGAAGATGACGCTCGCCGCCAATCACCAGGCCGAGGAATATCCCGCCTTCGATCCGCTGGCGATCTTTTCCAGCGACGACAAGCCGGAGACGCCGCCGCCGAGCCGGACCGGGACGATCTATGGCTCCGATGTCGAATCCGAAGTCGCATTAAAGACGGTCGATTTCCCGCTCAAAGGATCGACCCTTGCTTTCGGCCCCTCCATGACGCTCGACGAGGTGGAGGAAAATGTCCGCTCGAACGGCGCGGCGCTGACCGACGGCAACACGCAGCTCGCCTCGCTCTTCTATGTCGATCCCCGCCGCTTCTCCTCCGACGCCAGCGAGCTCGACCTGATGCAGGGCCTGGCCGCGCGGATCGTCGAGGAGAACATGTCGGTGACGCCGCTCGAGACGATCGATGACGAGAGCGCCGAATATGCCGACGACGTGATCCCGATCCAGCGCGACATGGAGATGGCGGCGGCCCTCGTCGCGGCGGGCTATGGCAAGGCGCAGGCCGCAGACATTGCCGAGGTCCTCAAGCGCGAGCTGAAGACCGACAGCTTCCACCAGGGCGAAGTGGTGCGGATCGGCATCATCCAGAAGGGCGAGAACGGCGAAGCCAAGGTGGTCCGCGCCAGCGTCTATGGCAAGGGTGCCCAGCATCTTCTGACCATGGCGCTCGACGACCACGGGGCCTTCGTCCATGGCGAGGCGCCGGCGCCGCTCGATGCGGTGGCAAGCGCCTTCGACGATGATGCGTCACCGAGCATTGCCGCCGGCCGCGACCTTCCCCGCGTCTATGATGGCGTCTATCGCGCCGCTCTCTCCTACGGGATGAGCCAGGGTATGGTGGCGCAACTGATCAAGCTGCTCGCCAGCAATGTCGATTTCCAGGCGCAACTGAAGCCGTCGGATTCGCTGGAGGCTTTCTTTTCGGTCGCCGACGAAAGCGGCCGAGCGACCGACAGTTCCGAGCTTCTCTACGTCAATGCCCGCTTCGGCGATGCGGAGACGCGTTTCTATCGCTTCCAGGACCCGGACGACAATTCGATCGATTACTACAACGAGCAGGGCAAGAGCATCCGCCAGTTCCTGCTGCGCAACCCTGTGCCGAACGGCACCTTCCGCTCCGGTTTCGGCATGCGGCGCCACCCGATCCTCGGCTTCTCGCGCATGCATACCGGCGTCGACTGGGCCGCGCCGCGCGGAACGCCGATCATCGCCGCCGGCAATGGCACGGTGGAGAAGGCGGGGTGGGATTCCGGCGGCTATGGCAACCAGACGCTGATCCGCCATGCCAATGGCTATGTCTCCTCCTACAATCACCAGAGCGCGATCGCCAAGGGCGTGAAGCCGGGGGCGCGTGTGGTCCAGGGCCAGGTCATCGGGTGGGTCGGCACGACCGGCCTCTCCACCGGGCCGCATCTCCACTACGAACTGATCGTCAACGGCAATCGCGTCGATCCGCTGCGCATCCGCCTGCCGGGCGGCAAGTCGTTGGATGGCAAGGCGCTGGCCCAGTTCGAGGACGAACGCCACCGGATCGACGAGCTGCTGGCCAAGGACAATGGTGGCGAAGTGGCCTCCGCCACGCAATAGAACCGTCTGGACAGAAGACACGAAAAAGGGCGGCCCTCCTGTGAAGGCCGCCCTTTCGCTTGTCAGTTCTGGAGATCAGGCTGCCGCCTTCTCCTCACTCGAACCCTGCAGCTTGAAGTTCAGCCGGTCGGAGCCTTCCAGAACCTTGACCACCGACCCGTCCGGAATGTCGCCGGACAGGATCTTTTCGGCCAGCGGATCCTGGACGAACTTCTGGATCGTCCGCTTCAGTGGCCGCGCCCCATAGACCGGGTCGTAGCCACGCTCGGCCAGCCAATGGCGGGCGTCGGCATCGAGGTCCAGCGTGATCTTGCGATCGACGAGCAGCTTGCGCAGCCGCTCCAGCTGGATATCGACGATCGCGCCCATCTCGCCGCGTTTCAGGCGGTGGAAGAGGATGATCTCGTCGACCCGGTTCAGGAACTCCGGCCGGAAGGCCGAGCGGACGACACCCATCACCTGCTCGCGCACGCTGTCGGTGTCCTCACCCTCGCCGAGAGCGGTAAGGTACTCCGCGCCGAGGTTCGAGGTCATGATGATCATCGTGTTGCGGAAGTCGACGGTGCGGCCCTGGCCATCGGTCAGGCGGCCATCGTCGAGCACCTGCAGGAGCACGTTGAACACATCCGGATGCGCCTTCTCGATCTCGTCGAAGAGCACGACCTGGTAGGGCTTACGCCGCACGGCTTCCGTCAGCGACCCGCCTTCCTCATAGCCGACATAGCCCGGAGGTGCGCCGATCAGCCGGGCAACGGAGTGCTTCTCCATATATTCCGACATATCCATGCGCACGAGCGCGGTCTCGTCATCGAAGAGGAAGCGGGCGAGCGCCTTGGTGAGCTCCGTCTTGCCGACGCCGGTCGGACCGAGGAAAATGAACGAGCCGATCGGCCGGTTCGGATCCTGCAGCCCGGCGCGCGAGCGGCGGACGGCGCGCGAGACGGCCTGAACCGCATCGCCCTGCCCGACGACCCACTTGGCGAGTTCGTCTTCCATGCGCAGCAGCTTGTCGCGCTCCCCTTCCAGCATCTTGTCGACCGGGATACCGGTCCAGCGGGAGACGACATGGGCGATGTTGTCCGGGATCACGACCTCCTGAACCATGGAGGCGGCATTGCCGTCCTGTGCTTCCGCCGTCACCAGCTCCTTTTCGAGGTTCGGGATGACGCCATAGGCCAGTTCGCCGGCCCGCTGGAACTCACCCTTGCGCTGGGCAATCGCCAGTTCGTTGCGCGCTTCGTCGAGCTGCTTCTTGAGATCGGCGGCCAGGCCGAGCTTCGACTTCTCCGCCTGCCAGCGGGCCGTCAGCGCATCCGCCTGCTCCTCGAGACCGGCCAGGTCGAGTTCCAGCTTTTCCAGCCGGTCCTTCGAGGCGCGGTCGGTCTCCTTCTTCAGGGCCTCCCGCTCGATCTTCAGCTGGATGATGCGCCGGTCGAGCTCGTCCAGTTCCTCGGGCTTGGAGTCCACCTGCATGCGCAGCCGCGAGGCGGCTTCGTCCATCAGGTCGATCGCCTTGTCCGGCAGGAAGCGGTCGGTGATGTAGCGGTTCGACAGGGTTGCGGCGGCGACCAGGGCAGAGTCCGAGATCCGCACCTTGTGGTGCTGCTCGTACTTCTCTTTCAGGCCGCGCAGGATGGAGATCGTGTCCTCCACCGTCGGCTCGTCAACCAGAACCGGCTGGAAGCGCCGGGCGAGAGCCGCATCCTTTTCGACATGCTTGCGATATTCGTCGAGCGTGGTCGCGCCGACGCAATGCAGCTCGCCGCGCGCCAAAGCAGGCTTGAGGAGGTTGGACGCATCCATGGCGCCCTCCGCCTTGCCGGCGCCGACCAGCGTGTGCATTTCGTCGATGAACAGGATGATTTCGCCCGCATCCGCCTGAACCTCGTTCAAGACCGCCTTCAGCCGTTCCTCGAACTCGCCACGGAACTTGGCACCGGCGATCAGCGCGCCCATGTCGAGCGCCATCAGCCGCTTGTCCTTCAGGCTTTCCGGCACGTCGCCATTGATGATGCGCAGCGCGAGACCTTCGGCGATCGCGGTCTTGCCGACCCCGGGTTCGCCGATCAGCACGGGATTGTTCTTGGTGCGGCGGGACAGGACCTGGATCGTGCGGCGGATCTCGTCGTCGCGGCCGATCACCGGATCGAGCTTGCCGTCTCGGGCATCCGCCGTCAGGTCGCGCGCATATTTCTTCAACGCGTCGAAGCCGGCTTCGGCATTGGCGCTGTCGGCGGTGCGGCCCTTGCGAATGTCGTTGATCGCCTGGTTGAGGCGCGCGGCGGTGACACCGGCCTTGGAGAGGATCTGCGCGGTCGCGGCCGAGGTTTCGACGGCGAGCGCGAGCAACAGGCGCTCGACGGTGACGAAACTGTCGCCAGCCTTCTTGGCGGCGTCCTCGGCCGTGGTGAAGACGCGCGCGAGAGGCTGCGAAAGCGACAGGGAGCCATTGCCGCCGGAAACCTTCGGCAGCTTGGCGAGCGCGGCATCATTGGCGATCTTGGCATCACGCGCACGGCCGCCAGCCCGCTCGATCAGCGAGGCTGCCATGCCCTGGTCGTCGTCCAGCAGCACCTTCAGCACATGCTCGGGCGTGAACTGCGGATGTCCTTCGGACAGCGCGTAGGTCTGGGCAGATTGCAGGAACCCGCGGACCCGTTCGGAGTATTTCTCGATATCCATTCTCTCGACCTCCATCAGACCGACGCGCCCGTTTGCGGCGCGCGTCAGTGGTTGGGATCAGGCTCCCGATTGCGGCAAGCCTGTCAGTGTTCGCTCGCGCCGAACTGGTGCCGTGCAAGCGCTTGCATGACATATGGGAGGAGATTTTCGGGAATTAAAGCAGGCATGCGGAGGAAAAAAAGCTGCCGCCCTCCCCGCCCCGTTCACGGCCCTTCCGCCAGCAGCCCCGGGTCCGAGATCCAGCCCTCCAGAGGATCGGCACAGGTGGGAATGCCGAAGTTTTTCGCCCGGTTCTGCCAGGCCCAAGCGGCCTGCACCGCACAGAGCAGCGCGTCGAGCGGATCGCCGCTCGGCGCGTCCGCCAGCTCATCCGGCGCGTCGATCTCTAGTCCATGCAAGCTTGGATCCTCCGCCTTCAACCGGCCCAGCATCTCACGGCGAGCTGCCAGGCGTTCCGTTGTCTGCCGGCCCCGATCGTCCGATTTATAGGGCCGGTTGGAGATGAGCCGGCGCGCCATGACGCCGGGATAGGCCTCGACGACGACCCGGCCCGGATCGCCCTCCTGCAGCAACGGGATCATGACACCCGAGGCGAGAAGCCGCGGCGCGCCTTCATAAAACATCAGCCCGACCGGTACGCCATGCAGCTTTTGCGGGCTGATCGCACGCGTGAGGACATCGACCTTGCGGCGATGTTCCTTGTCGCCCGTCGCGCGCGGCAGGCGATAGGCGGTCAGCGCATCGTAGAACTCCCGCCGCGTCATCCGCGAAACGAGCCCGACATAGCCTGCCCAGTGACTTGGCCAGCCGATCGTCTCAACGAATTTGCGTGCCTGGCCAAAGGGAAAGTCGAGACCGGCGATCCAAGGGCCCGGCGAGGCAAGGAAGGCGGAGAAGGCGTCGAAATCCGACCAAAGGTGCAAGTCCACAAATCGCAGCCGCGTGACGTCCAGCCGGCATTCGTCGCAGGTGATCGGTTTCCTGCGGGACGGCGCGGAGGTGAAGTCAACGCCATAAATTGTGGTCGGCACCTCGGGCCGCGCATCCCTTTCCGGTGCAGCGGCTCCATCCGTCATCGTGCGAAATCCGGTTCGCTTGCACCCTCTTCGCCTGCCCCTGGGCTCACGAGACCAAGCGCCGTCAAATGTGGAAGCGCAAGAAGGATGGCCGCCACATGCATGGACTGGCCAATCAGCCCCCCGCCGAGGCCGGCCAGAACGGACTGGATCGGCAGGCGCTCGACCGTCAGCCCCTCCTCGCCCGCTTCGAGCCGCTGCGCGCTCTCGGGTCGGGCGTTCAAAGCCAGGAAGGAATGCATGCGGTTGGCCTGCATCGATGGATTGGCATAGAGCGCGCCCAGCGGAATCATCCTGTCGCAGGAATAGCCGGTCTCCTCCTTGAGCTCGCGGGCCGCCGCGGCGGCGGGGTCCGGATCCTCGGGATCGATGGCGCCGGCTACGCATTCGAGCAGGACCCGGCCGGCCCCATGCCGATATTGCCGCACCAGCACGAGCTTCGCCTCCGGCGTTACGGCGACGATGGCGACCCAGTCCGGATAGTCGAGGACGTAATACGGGGCGATGCGCTGGCCGGAGGGCGTTTCGCAGACATCGGCGCGCAGCCGCATCCAGCGATCCTCAACGATCGGCCGGGTCTCGAGGACCTTCCACGCCCGCTCGCGATCCGACATGGCTTCTCCCCTCGCCCTGATGACACGTGCAGAGATGACCATGATCCGGCAACGTCCACAATGCGAAAAGGGCGACGTTGCCGCCGCCCTTCTGCTCAATCCTGACCTTGGGTCACTTATTCCGACGCGGCGAGAGCCGGCGTTTCCGGCTGGTCGCCAGCTGCACCTTCTTCACCAGCCGCTTCCGAACGGCGCGGGCGACGGGGGCGTGGCGTACCACGACGACGGCTCGGCGCGCGAGCGGCGGAGCCGGAGGCTTCCTCTTCGATCGAGACCTCGACCGGAGTGCCCTCGATTTCCGGCTGAGGGCCGGTGCCATCAACGACAGGCTCCGGTGCACGGGCGGCGACCGGAGCGGCCGGCTGATGCTCGCGCGGCTGCTGGTCGCGCGGCAGCGTGTCCTTGGGCTGGGCGTCCCTGGCTTGGGCGTCGCGGGGCTGAGCGTCGCCACGCTCTTCGCGCGGCTGTCGCTCGCGATTGTCGCGCGGCGGCTGATCGCGGTTCTGGTGCTCGCGCGGCTGGAACGTGCGAGGCTGCTGCTGACGCGGGGGCTGCACGACGACTTCGTCATAGCCCTGATCCTGATCGTCGTCGCCGTCGCGATCCGTGCCATCAAGCTCGGCACCGTCATAGCTGCCGCGATCGTCGCGCTGGAAGCGCTCCTGCAGCTGCGCCTGGGCGGCGGCGATGATGCGGTTGTAATGTTCGGCGTGCTGGAGATAGTTCTCCGCCATCACCCGGTCGCCGGCGCTCTGCGCATCGCGCGCGAGCGCGCCATATTTTTCGGCAATGTGTTGCGCGGTACCGCGAATCTTCACATCGGGGCCGGAGCTGTCATAGGTCCGGGTGAGCGGGTTCTGCCCCTTCCGGTTATGATTGTTGCCGCCGCCGCCATTGTTGTTGTTGTTATTGTTGTTGTTACGCCCGCGGCCGCGCTTGTTCTGCTGTCCTGGCCTCATTCTTTGCTCACCTGAAGTCTCTTGAGAATCTTGATGGTTGGTAGTGGTGGTCCTGGGACGACGCCCTTGGATCCGGCCGTACAGCGCGGGCCTCCTCCTGGAGGAGGGCCGCATCACGTCGGCACAGCGCGACAGAACTGCCCGTGACGGCACGTCGCTGGTTCAAGTCAACCGTAACAGATACCCGCACCAGGCTCTGCCAATGTCGCATCTCTTCCGTGAGAGCACTTCCCGCGGCGAGGCCTGACCGGAACGAATCCTCAAGTCCAAGCCGTCTGCCCAGTGCGTGGCCGCAACCTAGACCGCTTCCCGAGGGATTCCAAGCTCTTTCTTCATCTTTCCCGAAAGAACCTGTTGCCGGTGCGGGATCAGCTTTGCCACTCCCGGATGCACGCTCACGGCGGACTTAAGGGTCGAAGCCTGCCTCAGGCTGGCGTGAAGAGAAGAACGCGGTCGTGACCGGCGAGGTCGCGAAGCGCCGCCATCAGACGAAAGCCTTCTGCCTCAAAGAGATGCGATACGGAGTCCTTCTGGTCATATCCGATTTCGAGACCGACAAGGCCGGCCTCACCCAGGAAACGCCGGCTCTGCCCGGCGATGATGCGATAGGCATCGAGACCATCCGCGCCGCCATCAAGGGCGGCAAGCGGATCATGGTTGCGGACCTCGGGCTCCAGCCCGTCGATCACCTTGGAGGGTATATAGGGAGGGTTGGAGACGATTACATCGAACTGACCGGAAATTTCCGCGAACCAGTCGCTCTCCAGCATCGTTGTCCGTGCGGAGAGCCCGTGCGCCTCGGCATTGCGCCGTGCGGTGGACAGTGCATCAGCCGAAAGATCGACGCCCACGCCCACCGCGCCGGGCGCCTCGCTCAGAAGGGCAAGCAGGATAGCGCCGGTGCCGGTGCCCAGATCGAGGATCCGGCAGCTGCCGTTCGCCGAAAGCCGCGCCTGGACAGAGGGCAGCACCGCCTCGACCAGCGTCTCCGTATCGGGTCGCGGTTCCAGTGTACCGGGCGAGAGCGCCAGATCGAGGCCACGAAAAGCCCGGCGACCGAGAATTCGGAAGATCGGCTCGCGCGCCAGCCGCCGGGCGAGCGCAGCCTCGATCCGCTCGATTTCCGGTTCGGTGAGCACGCGATCGCCGCGGCTCAAGATCTCGCTCGCCGCCAAGCCTAGCAGGCCGCCGACGAGCAGCCGCGCCTCCTGGCCCGGATCGTCGAAATCGGCGACCTTGAGCGCGTTGCGCACTTGCTGAAGCGCCTGGTCGAGCGTTTTAGCCATCAGCCCTCGACTTCGCCGAGCTGCGCCAGCTGCCCGGCTTGGTAATCCGCCATCAACGCATCCACAACTTCGTCGATCTCGCCCATCATCATCCGGTCGATCTTGTAGAGCGTCAGATTGATGCGGTGGTCGGTGACGCGGCCCTGCGGGAAATTATAGGTACGGATGCGCTCAGACCGGTCGCCGGAGCCGACCTGGCTGCGGCGGGAAGCCGAGCGTTCACTGTCGGCCTTCTGGCGCTCCATGTCATAGAGCCGCGAGCGCAGCACCTGCATGGCCTTGGCGCGGTTCTGGTGCTGGGATTTCTCCGAGCTGGTGACGACGATGCCGGAGGGAAGATGGGTGATGCGAACAGCGGAGTCCGTCGTGTTCACATGCTGGCCGCCGGCACCGGAGGAGCGCATGGTGTCGATGCGGATGTCCTCGTTGCGGATCTCGATATCGATCTCCTCGGCCTCGGGCAGCACGGCCACCGTGGCCGCCGAGGTGTGAATGCGACCGCCGGCTTCCGTCTCGGGCACGCGCTGGACGCGGTGCACGCCGGATTCGAACTTGAGCTTGGAGAAGACACCGCGGCCGGTGACGGTGGCGATGATTTCCTTGTAGCCCCCCGCTTCGCCCTCGCTCGCCGAGAGCACCTCCACCTTCCAGCCCTTGGAGGAGGCATAGCGTTCATACATGCGGAAGAGATCGCCGGCGAACAAGGCGGCTTCCGAGCCGCCGGTGCCTGCGCGGATTTCCAGGATCGCGCTCTTCTCGTCCGCCGCGTCCTTCGGCAGGAGCAGGATCTGCATCTCGCCTTCCAGCGCCTCCAGGCGCTCGGCGATCTCCGGCTTTTCCATCTCGGCCAGCTCGCGCATCTCACGGTCGGTCGTCCGGTCGGACAGCAGCACCTCGACATCGTCGAGCTCGGCCTTCGCCTTCTCATAGGCGCGGATCTTCGCGACCACCGGCTGCAGCTCGGAATATTCGGAGGCGAGCTTCACATAGACGTCCGCTGCCGGCCCCTCAGCCATCCGCGCCTCGATCTCCGCAAAGCGCCGCTCCAGCTCGCGCATTTTTTCGACAGGCAATGTCGCCACGTATATTCTCCAGGGCCGCCGGGCGGCTTCATGATCGACCGGGCCATGCGGTCGGGGCTCGTCGGAGGCGCCCTCCATCCGAGATTGACAGACAGGGGGCCCGCCGCCCCGAAACGAGGGCAGCTAGACCGGGATCTCGTGTTCCGCGGCAAAGGCTTTGAGGAAGTCGCGCGGCGTCTGCCGGCTCTTCGTATCGTCGAGCAACGCATTCAGCGCCGGCGACAGGAGGGAAAGATCGGTGGCAAGCAGCATTGCCTTGACCGGCCCGACCGCCGTCGGCGCCATCGACACGGAGCGGAAGCCGATGCCGAGAAGCGCCAGGGCTGAGAGTGGCTTCGAAGCCATCTCGCCGCAAAGCGTGACCGAGGTGCGGTTGCGTTCGCCGGCGCGGGCAATCTCGCGCAGCATGCGCAGGAAGGGACGGCCGAGCACGTCGAACCGGTCGGAGACGCGCGAGTTGCCGCGATCCACCGCCATCGCGAATTGGAACAGGTCGTTGGACCCAACGGAGACGAAGTCGACCTCGCTCATCAGCTCATCGAGCTGCCAGAGCAGGGCCGGTACCTCAAGCATAGCGCCGAACTGCAGCTTGCGCGGCAGTTGCTCGCCGACCTTCGACTGGCGCTGAATCTCCTTTTGCAGAAGCTCGCGCACGGCGCGAAGCTCCTGCACTTCGGTGACCATCGGCAGCATCAGCTTGAGTTCCGCCCCGGCGGATGCGCGCAGCATCGCGCGCAGCTGCGTGCGCAAAAGGCCTGGACGGTCGAGCGACAGGCGGATCGCCCGCCAGCCGAGCGCCGGGTTCTCTTCTTCAGCCGCGCGGAAATAGGGCACCACCTTGTCGCCGCCGATGTCGAGCGTGCGAAAAGTCACCGGTTTGCCGGCCGCCTGCTTCATCACATTGCGGTAGAAGGCCTCCTGCTCCTCCATCTTGGGCATGGTGGAGGCGATCATGAATTGCAGCTCGGTGCGGAATAGGCCGATGCCTTCCGCACCCGATTCGGCGAGCTGCGGCAGGTCGACCATCAGGCCGGCATTCATCTGCAGGCGAATGCGGCTGCCATCTTTCGTCACCGGCTCGACGCCGCGCAACGCCCGGAACTGCTCCTGCCGGCGCGCCCGAAGCCGCACCTTTTCCTCATAGGCCCGCTGCAGGTCGGCCATCGGCCGCAGCTGCACCTTCGCATCGTCACCATCGACGATGATGGCGTCGCCATTTTCCGCCAGCGCCACGACACCGGCCGCCTGGCCGACGACGGGAATGCCCATGGCGCGGGCGACGATCACGACATGGCTGGTGACGGCGCCGTCTTCCAGCACCAGGCCGCGCACATTCTCGCGCGGATAATCGAGCAATTCGGCCGCACCCATGGCGCGCGCCACGACGATCGCATCGGCCGGGAAGTCGCCGCCAGCCAGGCGCGCGCCGTAGCCGGTCAGCTGGCGCAGCAGGCGGTTGGCAAGATCGTCGAAATCATGCATGCGCTCGCGAAGATACGGGTCCGTCAGCCGCATCATGCGCGCCTTCGTCTCGCTCTGCACCCGCTCGACCGCGGCTTCCGCCGTCAGGCCATTGCGGATCGCTTCTTCGAGCTTGCGCACCCAGCCGCGGTCATGGGCAAACATGCGATAGGCCTCGAGGACTGCGCGATGCTCGCCCTCCATCGACACGTCACGGCGCGACAGCATGTCGTCGATCGACAGGCGCAGCGAGCCCAGCGCCTCGTTGAGCCGCGCCAGTTCCTTGTCGCTGTCCTCGTTGAGCAGATTGGTGACGACGATGCGCGGCTCGTGCAGCACGACATAGCCAAGCCCGACGCCTTCGCCGAAGCTTGCTCCGTCGATAGAGACCGGGCGCGAAAGATCGAGTTCGAGGCCGGGACGGGTGATCTTCTTCAGCTCGCCGGTCGCGACCATTTCGGCCAGCACCATGGCCGTGGTTTCGAGCGCCTCCACCTCGTCATCGCGATAGGTGCGGCTCGCCTTGTTCTGGACGACGAGAACGCCGAGCGACCGTCCGGTGCGCAATATCGGCACGCCGAGGAAGGAGTGGTAGACCTCTTCGCCGGTTTCCGGAAGATACGTGAAGGCCGGATGCGACTGGGCATCCGACAGGTTGAGGGGCCGGGCGCTGGCGGCGATCGTGCCGACGAGGCCCTGCCCCATCTGCAGTTGGGCGAGGTGGACCGCGTCCTTGTTCAGGCCCTCGGTCGCGTAGAGTTCGAGCACGCCGTCCGAGCGCAGCACATAGACCGAGCAGACCTCGGCCACCATGTTCTGGGCGATCTGCCGAACGATCCGGTCGAGGCGCTCCTGCGGCTCCAGCGGCTCGGCCATCAGCTCGCGCAGGCGCTTGAGAAGTACGCGTGGACCCGAAAGGTCTCTCATCGCGGGACCGTCTCCCAGAACAGATCGCTTCGCGCAAGCAGAGTGCTTCGCGCCGATCTCAACCTTTATCGAGACCGTAGACGGAATGCAAAGTGCGAACCGCCAATTCGGCATAGGCCCCGTCGATCAGGATGGAAATCTTGATCTCGGAGGTGGTGATCGCTTTGATATTGATGCCCTTCTCGGCGAGCGCCCGGAAGGCGGAGGCCGCGACGCCCGCATGGCTGCGCATGCCGATGCCGATCACCGAGACCTTGGCGAGGCCCGATTCGTTCTGCACCGCGTCGAAACCAATCTTGTCCTTCTGCGCGTCGAGCACCCGCAGCGCCTTGTCGACATCGCCGGACGGGACGGTGAAGGTCATGTCGGTCTTGGAACCGTCTTCGGAAATGTTCTGGACGATCATGTCGACATTGATATGCGCTTCGGCGAGCGGCCCGAAGATGGCGGCGGAAACGCCCGGCCGGTCCGCCAGGCGCCGGAGCGAGATCTGCGCCTCATCCTTGGCATAGGCGATGCCGGTGACGACTTCCTGTTCCACGATTTCTTCCTCATCACAAATCAGCGTGCCGGGCGGGTTCAGGAGATCGCCCATGCCCGGCGCATCGGGGTCTTCGAAACTGGAGCGGACGAAGGTGCGCACCTTGTGGACCATGGCGAGCTCCACCGAGCGCACCTGCAGCACCTTGGCGCCGAGCGAGGCCATTTCGAGCATTTCCTCGAAGGCGATCTTCTTCATGCGCCGCGCCTTGGGCTCGATGCGCGGATCGGTGGTGTAGACGCCATCGACATCGGTGTAGATGTCGCAGCGGTCCGCCTTCACGGCAGCGGCGATGGCCACCGCGCTCGTGTCCGAACCGCCGCGCCCGAGCGTTGCAATGCGATTGTCGGGGCCGAGCCCCTGGAATCCGGCGATGACGGCGACCTGGCCCTCCTTGAAGCGGCGGACGAGGTCCGAGCCGTCGATCTCGAGGATGCGCGCGGCGCCATGCGCATTGTCGGTGCGGATCGGGATCTGCCAGCCCTGCCACGAGCGGGCATTGATGCCGATATGCTGCAGCGCGATCGCGAGCAGGCCGGACGTCACCTGTTCGCCGGAGGCGACGACGGCATCATATTCGCGGGCATCATGCATGGGGGAAGCGTCGCGGGTCCAGGCCACAAGCTCGTTGGTCTTGCCCGACATGGCCGAGACGACCACCGCCACCTCATGGCCGGCATCGACTTCGCGTTTGACGTGACGGGCGACGTTTCGGATGCGATCCATATCCGCGACGGAGGTTCCGCCGAATTTCATCACGATGCGTGCCATCTGCCTCTACCGGTACCCAAGCTTCGCCGCCTCGCGCAGGATGACAGGCCGCGAGCCGGAAACTGGCGGTCTCTTAGCGAAAGAGCAGTTGCCGCGCAATGGCGGCGAGCGGAGGCCCGCCTTCCCTTGACAATCGCTGCCTTGCGGCCGACTTCCTGCAGCAAGCACCCAAAGGAGCACGATGCAATGAGCGACGCGGCGCGGACGACGATTGACCAGAGCGAGATCGACCGGTTTTCGGCGCTGGCGGCGGAATGGTGGAACCCGCGCGGCAAGTTCAAGCCGCTGCACAAATTCAATCCGGTCCGTCTCGCTTACATCCGCGACAAGGCCTCCGCCCATTTCGGCAGAGACGCAAAGGCGCCGAAGCCGCTGCAGGGCCTGCGTGTGCTCGATATCGGCTGCGGCGGCGGCCTGTTGTCCGAACCCATGGCGCGGATGGGCGCCGAGGTGGTGGGGGCGGATGCGTCCGAGAAGAACATCCGCATTGCCGAGACCCATGCCAAGGCGAGCGGCGTCGCGGTCGATTATCGGGCGGTGACCGCGGAAAGCCTGGCGGCCGATGGCGAAACCTTCGACATCGTTCTCAACATGGAGGTGGTCGAGCATGTGTCGGATGTCGATTTCTTCCTGAAGACCTGCGCCTCCATGGTGCGGCCCGGCGGGCTGATGGTCATCGCGACCATCAATCGCACGCTGAAAGCCCGCGCGCTGGCCATTTTCGCCGCCGAAAACGTGCTGCGCTGGCTTCCGCGCGGCACGCATCAATATGAGAAACTGGTGAAGCCGGAGGAGATCGAGGGGCCGCTCAGTGCCAGCGGCCTGGTGATCGCTGATCGGACCGGCGTCTTTTTCCATCCGCTGTCCAATGAATGGCATCTCTCGAGCGATATGGACGTCAATTACATGCTGCTCGCACAGCGGCCTGCGCGAGTCGAGCCGGCAGCCTGAGGCCGGCTCAGTTGGCGTCGTCGGGAAGCACGGGCAGCGGCGCGATCTCGATGCCCTCCTCGATCAGGGCACGGGCCTCCTCCGCCGTCGCGCGGCCGATCAGCCCGCGGGCATCCGCCTCGCCATAATGGATCTTGCGCGCCTCTTCCGGAAAACGCTCGCCGACATCATCGGCATTGGCGCGGATGGTGGCGACGATTTCGCGGATCTTGGCAGCCGCCTCGCGATGGGCGCTTTCGAGCATCAGGGCCCGCGTCTGATCCTTCCGGCGACCGGTCGAGAGTGCAGGCGCCATCAACGCGCGTTTGACATGCTCACTGCCGCAGACGGCGCAACTGACCAGTCCGCTCTCGGACTGCGTGTCGAAATCGGCGCTTGAGGAAAACCAGGCTTCGAACTCGTGCCCCTGGTCACAAAGGAGAGAGTAGCGGATCACGCGCTCGCCTCTTGCGCCGCCTGCCGATCCGCAGTCTCGAGGCCGAAGGCGCGAGCGTTTTTGAGGTTCGGGATCTTGCCACGGGCAGCGGCCACAGCCGCAAGGTCGAGATCGGCGATGACGATCTCCTCGCCCGCGGCAGCGGCCTCACCGAGGATCCGGCCCCAGGGGTCGATGATCATCGAATGGCCATAGGTCTCGCGACCATCCTCATGCAACCCACCTTGCGCGGCTGCAACCAGGAAAAAGCCGTTCTCGATCGCGCGGGCCCGCAGGAGCACGGACCAATGCGCCTCACCGGTCTGGCGGGTGAAGGCGGCCGGCAGCGACATCAAGGCGACGCCCTCGACCGCCTGGCGGCGAAAGAGCTCCGGAAACCGCACATCGTAGCAGATGGCAAAGCCCAACCGGCCGAAGGGCAGATCGATCATGCGCGCGGTCTGCCCCGGCGTATAGGCCGCACTCTCCCGCCAGCTTTCGCCATTGTCGAGATCGACGTCGAACATATGGATCTTGTCGTAGTGGCAAAGCTTTCCGCCGTCCGGACCGAACAGGAAGCCGCGATTGGCGATCTTGCCGTCTGCGAGCGCGATGGCTGTCGAACCGACGTGGAGGTGGATGCCAAGCTCGCCGGCAAGCCGCGCCGCGGTGGCGACGATCAGGTCCTCGCTCTCGCTCCGCAGCTGTGCACGAAGTGCGGCACGGTCGCGCTGCAGTGCACCGGTCATCTCCGGTGTCTGGACATAGGCCGCCCCTTGCGCAGCGGCCTCGCGCACCAGGCGCGCCATCGCATCCGCATTGCGGGCGACATCGACACCGGAACACATCTGGACGGCAGCAACACGCAGGCTCATGCGAAGGACCTCCCTGACCGAGGCTCAGGCCGCCAGCATGGGGTCGAGCTTGCCGGCGCTGTCCAGCGCATGAAGATCGTCGGAGCCGCCGACATGGATGCCGTTGATGAAAATCTGCGGGAAGGTGCGTCCGCCATTCGACCGCGCGATCATTTCCTCGCGCACGGCTGGCGCATTCGTCGCATCATGCTCCTCATAGGCAATGCCCTTCTTCTCGAGGAGCCGCTTGGCGGCGGAACAGTAGCTGCAGAATTGACGGGTATAGATAGTGACGGAAGCCATGGCCGATCCTGACGGGAAAGCGTCGCTTGAAGGAAGGGTCAAGGCAGAGGGCCTCACCAATCCTGCATCCGCGTGAACAACATGTGTCATATAGGATCCGGCAGCGCCCTTGCAAAGGTCAAAACCGTGATCTCGACGACCCCCGCCCGCCTGAGCGCCCGCGCGACGGCAGCCACCGTTGCACCGGTGGTGTAGACATCGTCGACCAGGATCACGCGCCGGCCGAAGAGATCTCCCTTGCCGGTTTCGGTCACGGTGAAGGCGCCACGGACATTGTCGGCGCGCTGCTGGGCGCCGAGGCCGATTTGCGGCTGGGTGCGGCGGGTGCGGGCGAGCGCCAGGGGCAGCATCGGCCGGCCGGTCTGGCGACCGATCGCGCGGGACAGTTCGGCTGCCTGGTTGAAGCGCCGCCGCCAGAGCCGCAGCGGATGCAGCGGCACGGGCAGGATAGCATCGGCCGCCTCGACATATCCCTCGCCTGCCCGCACCATCCAGGCGGCCATCATCGGTGCCAGATCGGTGCGGTCCTTGTATTTGAGCCCACGGACGAGATCGCGCACGACGCCCTGGTAGAGCGCCACCGAGCGCAGCCGGTCAAAGGGCGGCGGATGGGCGATCGCTTCCGCCGAGATCAGCGCTTCGCCGAGATTGTGCGAGAAGGGGGTCCCGAGCACCGGGCAGAAGGGCCGCTCGATGAAGCGGACGCTCCGCCAGCAGGCCGGGCAAAGCGCCGCATGCCGTCCCGTCAGGCGGCCGCAGCCGCGACAGACGGGCGGAAAGATCAGATCGCTGAAGGCCGATGCACCGCGCTTGGCACCGTCGGCAATCCGACGATACCAGCCCTCACTCTCGACCGGAGGCTCTGCCTGCTCCACATCCATGGCGTTGACTTGTCCCAGATGGCGCGCGATGGCATGCCACTCTAGGCGGAGGTCACGCGGTCCCGCAAGAAGAAGGAGCATGCCCGTGGACATCGTCTTTGATCAGGCGCTTGTCGAAGCGCGTCGTCTGAGGGCCCTGCGCGCCGGCGACGAAAAAGCGGCCTTCCTGCTCGACCTCGTGGCGACGGATCTGGCCGAACGGCTGGCGCTGGTGGAGCGGCACTTCGACGAAGCGGTGGAGCTGCACGGCTATACCGGCGCGACCGCCCGCGCCCTGCAGGCGACCGGCAAGGTCGGCACGCTGCGGCGCATTGAGATCGATCCGGCCTTCGCTGCACCGGGCGAAGAGGTGCTGGCCGCGCCGCTGGAACGGCTGCCGCTCGACCCGGCTTCGGTCAATCTCGTGGTCTCGCCGCTGTCCCTCCACCTGACCAACGACACGCCGGGCGTCTTCATCCAGGTGCGGCGCGCGCTGAAGCCGGATGGTCTGTTTCTGGCCGCGATTCCCGGCGCAGGGACGCTGCAGGAACTTCGCGAGGTGCTGCTCGAGGCGGAGAGCGAGGTGACGGGCGGTGCCGGTCCGCGCGTGGTGCCCTTCGCCGATGTGCGGGAGATGGGCGGCCTCCTGCAACGGGCGGGTTTTGCCCTGCCGGTCGCCGATTCCGAGACCTACACTGTGCGCTATGCCTCGCTCTTCTCGCTGATGAAGGATCTGCGGGCGATGGGCATGACCAACCCCCTCGCCGCCCGAAGCCGGAAGCCGCTGCCACGCGGCGTGTTCCTGCGCGCTGCCGAACTCTATGCCGAGCGTTTCGCCGATGCCGACGGGCGGATTCGCGCAACCTTCACGGTGATCTTCGTCTCCGGCTGGGCGCCGCATGAAAGCCAGCAAAAGCCGCTGAAGCCGGGCTCGGCCAAGGCGCGGCTCGCGGACGCGCTGAAGGTGCGCGACGATCCGCCGGAAGGATGAGCCGTCCGCTGACGTCAAGACCAATCCCGACGGCTACTTCCAGGCGTTCGCCATGACATCGGTGATGTAGGTGAACATATTGGTGAGCGCGGTCGAGAAATTGCCGAAGGCGACGATAATGACGACCGCGAGGAGTCCGCCGATCAGGCCGTATTCCACCGCCGTTGCGCCCGAGCGCGCCTTCAAGAGGCGGTTCATCAAAGCCTTCATGCCCTTCGCCCCCTTGCTCCTCGGCGCCAGCCGCCGCTTCGTCAATTCTGCCTTCAGCAGCCGCTCTTGCTGCCATCCCCATTGATCACGCAGACGGCGCCAGGCATCTCCTGCAGGACGCTGCGACGAAGCGTGTAGCGCTTGGTCTCTCCAGGGGCCGCCGGAATGGAGCCGGTCTGGATCGTGTCATAGTCGATCGGCGCATTGGCCAGCACTCGGCCGTCCGACTTCTGGGCCAGCATCGGCGTGAGAATCAGGGTCAGGGCGATGACGGCCGTGCCGAAGAGCAGCGCGAGGTTCAGGACGCCGGTGCTCTGACGCTGCGGCATGTCGATGTCCTTGTCCTGAACGGTGCGCCAGAAATCGTCGTTTGCCATGAGACCCTCTTACCATGCGCCTGCAATGGCGGCCCCCTGCTACGCCATTGCGCCGTTGCGCCACAATCGAACAGCATTGTGCCGCGGGGAGATAAACGATCCCTTAACGGGCGCCTCCCTTGGAAAGGATTCATCAGCCAGTATGTGGAAAATCAATGCTGTTGCGGACCTGCCACCGGAGGCGGCACGGGAGGCAAAACCTCGTCTAGAGCAGGTCGATCAAATGGGGGATCAGCGGCTCGTCGGCCGGCGGCATGGGATAGTCGCGCAGGCTGGTGGCGCGCACCCATTTCAGCGCCTGGCCCTCGCGCCCCTCAGGAATCCCCTCATAGCGCCGGCAGACATAGAGCGGCATCAACAGGTGAAAGGCCTCGTAGGAATGGCTGGCAAAGGTCAGCGGCGCCAGGCAATCGACCTTGGTCGTGATGCCGAGCTCCTCGTGCAATTCGCGGATCAGCGTCTGTTCCGGCGTTTCGCCAGCCTCCACCTTGCCGCCCGGAAACTCCCAGAGCCCGGCCATCGGCTTGCCTTCCGGTCGTTGGGCAATCAGCACCCGGCCATCGCTGTCGATCAGCGCACAGGCGGCCACGACGAGAATGCGGATGTCACGGGGCGGGGTCATGGGCGGCCTTCGGGCTGGCGGTAGAGATAACGATAGACTTCGCGGAAGCCGAGGCTTTCGTAAAGGGCACGGGCGGGCGCATTGGCTGCCTCGACGGCGAGCCAGGCCTGGCGCGCGCCCTTCAGCCGTCCCCATCGCAGGCAGGCGGTCAGGAGGGCGCTCCCGATCCCCGCACGGCGACGGGCGCCGTGTACCGCAACCTGGTTGATGCCGAGGAGATCATTGTCGTGAACGGCCATGGCCACAGCCGTCGGCCCGAAGCCCCGCTCCTCGAAGAGAAAGAGGCCGCATTCCGCCTTGATCGCTTCAAGGATCGACAGCAAGGCCGGCGCGCTGCTCTGCGGCTCTCCGCTGACGGCCAGCCGCGCCTCGACGAAGCGCTGAAGATCGCGCAGCGGCAGATGCTCCACCGTGTCGCCCGTTTCATGCGCCGGAATGTCGACGGTCATGACGATGCTCTCGGCGAAGCGCGACCAGCCGCCCGAATCGAGATGAGCAATCAGCGGCGGCGGTGTCAGCGGCGTCTGGCGCAGCGTCGGCGGCAGGCCGGTCTCTCTGAAGCGTCGGCTTGCTCGCTCGAGACGCCCTTCAAGGTCGGCGCTGTCGAAGGGGTCGAGCGGATTGATCGAGTTCAGCCGGCGGGAGGTGTGACCCCGCGTCAGCCGGATCAGCCAGCTGCCATCATACTGGCTCTCGGCCGCGGGCCAGGCACGGAATGCCACGGCTTCGAGCCGCCGGACCGCTGGCAGTGGAGGCGGCGAACTTTGCTCAGCCATCGTCGCCCCGTCAGCTCCGATAGTCGCCGTTGATCTCGACATAGGCCTTGGTCAGGTCGCAGGTGTAGACCGTCGCCGTCCCCGGCCCGAGGCCGAGCTCGACCTTGATGGCGATGTCTTCCTCCTTCATCACCGCGGAGGCAGCGGCTTCCGAATAGGACGGATCCCGCTCGCCATTGACGGCGACGCGGATGCCGCCGAACCAGATGGCGAGCCGGTCGCGATCGGCGCGTTCGCCGGCCTTGCCGACGGCCATGACGACCCGGCCCCAATTGGCATCCTCGCCGGCCACCGCCGTCTTGACCAGTGGCGAATTGGCGATCGACAGGCCGATCCGCTTGGCCGCGGCATCGCTTTCCGCCCCCTCGACGGTGATGGCCACCATCTTGCGCGCACCCTCCCCGTCCCGCACCACCTGCAGCGCAAGGTCGAAGAGGAGCGCATCGAGCGCCGCCTTGAAGCCGACAAGCGCCGGATCGCCTGCATCGGTGACGCGCGCCTGGCCATCGCCGGCCGCCGCACCCGTGGCGAACAGCATCAGCGTGTCGGAGGTCGAGGTGTCGCTGTCGACCGTGATCGAATTGAAGGAGGGGCCGACGCCGGCCGAAAGCAGCGCCTGCAGTGCCTGCGGCGCGATGTCGGCATCGGTGACGACGAAGGAGAGCATGGTCGCCATGTCCGGGGCAATCATGCCCGCACCCTTGGCGATGCCGTTGATCGTGACCGGGACGCCGCCGATCTCGGCACTGCGGGTTGCGACCTTCGGATAGGTGTCGGTGGTCATGATGGCCTTGGCGGCCTCGAACCAAAAATCCTCGGTCGCCCGCGTCGTCATGTCGCCGAGGACGCCGGAAAACTTGGTGGCATCGAGCGGTTCGCCGATGACGCCGGTGGAGGCGAGGAAGATCTCCGAGGTGGCACAGCCCACCGCTTCGGCCGCCTTGTCCGCCGTCAGCTCCGTCGCGGCGCGGCCCTTGACGCCTGTGAAGGCATTGGCATTGCCGGAATTGACGACGACGGCCCGCGCCACCCCGCCGGCCAGGTTCTTTCGGCAGAAATCGACAGGGGCCGAGGGGCAGAGCGAACGGGTGAAGACACCGGCGACCGCCGCCGGCTCATCGAACACCATCATCAGCACATCCGTCCGGTTCCGATATTTAATGCCGGCCTCCGCAGTGGCCATGCGCACGCCGCGCAGCGGCGGCATTTCGGCGAAGGTCTTCGGGGCGAGCGGGGAAACGGCGTCGGACATGAGCGAGATCCGGAAAATGTCGGGAAGGGATGAAAAATCCCGGAAGCGGGCTCCCGGGATCAGCAATGTTCTAGACCGGTCCGTGTCACGGCATCGTGACAGGAGAAGGCTTAGTTCGCGCCGCCTTCAGCCTCGGCCTTGTTGGCCTCGTCATAGGCCTTCTTCAGTGCCGGATCGGTGATTTCGACCGACGACCCCTGCTTGGCGGAGGCAAGAAGGGCGAGATACTTGTCGCGCATCACCAGCTGCTTGACCTGCGGCTCGACCTGGTCGAGCGGCGGCGGCGGCTGCAGGCGCTTGTCCTCGAGGAGGATGACATGATAGCCGAACTGCGACTTGACCGGCGTCGTCGTGTACTTGCCCTTCTCGAGCGCGAAGGCTGCTTCTGAGAATTCCGGCACCATGCGGTCCTTGGTGAAATAGCCGAGATCGCCGCCGTCATCCTTGTTCGGATCGGTCGACTTTTCCTTGGCGAGCGTGGCGAAATCCTTGCCGCCATCGAGCTCCTTGATGATCGCCTTGGCTTCATCCTCGGTCTTGACGAGGATATGGCGGGCCTTCACCTCTTCCTGCGGCTTGATCGCGGCGACTTCCTTGTCGTAGCGCGACTTCACCTCGTCGGCCGACACGGCCTCGACGACATGCTTCTTAAAGAAGGCGTTGTGCAGCTCGCGATCGTTGAGATAGGCGAGGCGCTTCTTGAAGTCGGCGTCGTTCTGGAGGCCTTCCTTCTCGGCATCCTTGGCGAGCAGCTTCACGTCGACCAGGCCGGACAGGGCGGCGGCGCGCTTCTGGTCGTCGGGCAGCTGTGCCAGCTGCGGGTCGAGCGAGCCGATGGCCAGGTCCAGTTCGGACTTGAGGATCTCTGCATCGCCCACCTTGGCGACGACCGGATCGGCGGCATCCTGCGCCAGGACGGGGCCGGCGAGCGCCATCACTGCGGTCAGCGCGACGGCTGCGAGCAGTCTGTTCTTCAACATTCCTCTAAAACCTTTCGAGATCGAGTTTCCGTGCCACCCGTTGCGGGCCGGGCCGCCGCTTCGAAACCACCAGATTGTGGCCGTTCTTTAGCCTTGAGCGGCCGGCTTTTCAGGGTCTTGTCGGGCCGGAACTCCCGTTGACATCAATCGACCCCCCTCTTATCTGTCACGCAACCTCGCGTCCAGAACAAGATCAGGGCGTTTTAGCGCATGTGGCGGGATTGACGGAACGCGCGCGAAACGTCGACGGCACAGATGAAAGGACCATGCAGATGGTCAGTCTCGGCGGTTTCGCCCGCAAGCTTTTCGGCTCCTCCAACGATCGCCGCGTCAAAGGGTATAAGACCAGAGTCCAGGCCATCGGCGCCCTGGAGCCGGAAATCGCCGCTCTCAGCGACGAGGCGCTGGCCCATAAGACGGTGGAGTTCCGCGCGGAGCTGGCGGCGGGCAAGACGCTCGACGACCTGCTGGTGCCGGCCTTCGCCGTGGTGCGCGAGGCGGCCCGCCGGACGCTCGGCCTGCGGCCTTTCGACGTCCAGCTGATCGGCGGCATGATCCTCCACGAGCGCGCCATCGCGGAAATGAAGACCGGCGAAGGCAAGACGCTGGTCGCCACCCTGCCCGTCTATCTGAATGCGCTGGCCGGCAAGGGCGTGCATGTCGTCACCGTCAACGACTATCTGGCGCGGCGCGACTCCGCGACGATGGACCGCATCTATTCCTTCCTTGGCATGACGACCGGCGTGATCGTCCATGGTCTGAGCGACGACGAGCGCCGCCAGGCCTATGCCTGCGACATCACCTATGCCACCAACAACGAGCTCGGCTTCGACTATCTGCGCGACAACATGAAGTATGAGCGCGGTCAGATGGTCCAGCGCGGCCATTTCTTTGCGATCGTCGATGAGGTGGACTCGATCCTCGTCGACGAGGCGCGCACGCCGTTGATCATCTCCGGCCCGCTCGACGACCGTTCCGAACTCTATCAGACCATTGATACCTTCATTCCGCGCCTGGATGCGGAAGATTACGAGATCGACGAGAAGCAGCGCTCGGCCAACTTCTCCGAAGTCGGCACCGAGAAGCTCGAGAACCTGCTGCGCGATGCCGGCCTGCTCAAGGGCGAGTCTCTTTATGACGTCGAGAACGTCGCGATCGTCCACCATGTGAACAATGCGCTGAAAGCCCATAAGCTCTTCCAGCGCGACAAGGATTACATCGTCCGCAACGACGAGATCGTCATCATCGACGAGTTCACCGGCCGCATGATGCCCGGCCGCCGTTACTCGGAAGGCCAGCACCAGGCGCTGGAAGCCAAGGAAAAGGTAACGATCCAGCCTGAGAACCAGACGCTCGCCTCGATCACCTTCCAGAACTATTTCCGCATGTACGAAAAGCTCGGCGGCATGACCGGCACGGCCTCGACGGAAGCGGAAGAGTTCGGCAACATCTACGGCCTCGAGGTCGTCGAAGTGCCGACCAACCTGCCGATCCGCCGTATCGACGACCATGACGAGGTCTACCGGACCGTCGAGGAGAAGTTCAAGGCGATCGTCGAGGAGATCCGCCAGGCGCGCGACCGCAACCAGCCGGTCCTTGTCGGCACGACCTCGATCGAGAAGTCGGAAATGCTGGCCGCGCTTTTGAAGCGCGAAGGCTTCACCGACTTCCAGGTGTTGAACGCCCGCTACCATGAGCAGGAGGCCTATATCGTCTCGCAGGCCGGCGTTCCCGGCGCCGTGACGATCGCCACCAACATGGCCGGCCGCGGCACCGACATTCAGCTCGGCGGCAATGTGGACATGCGGCTTGAGGCTGAGCTCGCCGAATTGGAACCGGGCCCGGAACGCGAGGCGCGCGAAGCGGCCATCCGTGCAGAGATCGCCGCGCTGAAGGAGCAGGCGCTCGCTGCCGGCGGCCTGTATGTCCTCGCCACCGAGCGGCATGAGAGCCGGCGCATCGACAACCAGCTGCGCGGCCGCTCCGGCCGTCAGGGCGACCCGGGCCGCTCCAAGTTCTACCTGTCGCTGCAGGACGACCTGATGCGCATCTTCGGATCGGACCGCATGGATTCGATGCTGCAGAAGCTGGGTCTGAAGGAAGGCGAAGCGATCGTCCATCCCTGGATCAACAAGGCGCTCGAGCGCGCGCAGAAGAAGGTCGAAGCCCGCAACTTCGACACGCGCAAGAACCTTCTGAAATATGACGACGTGCTCAACGACCAGCGCAAGGTGATCTTCGAGCAGCGCATCGAGATGATGGATGCCGTCGATGTCTCGGAAACCGTGGCCGACATGCGCCATGAGGTGATCGAGGACATCGTGGCGCGCCGGATTCCCGAAAAGGCCTATGCCGAGCAGTGGGATGTCGAGGGGCTGACCACCGACGTCCGCGAGCAGCTGAACCTCGACCTGCCGATCGCCGCCTGGGCGGCTGAGGAAGGCATCGACGAGAACGACATTCGCACGCGCATCACCGAAGCCGCCGACCAGGCGGCGGCCGATCGCGCCGAGCGCTTCGGCCCGGAGATCATGCGCTATGTCGAGCGCTCGGTCGTACTGCAGACGCTCGACCACCTGTGGCGCGAGCATATCGTCAACCTCGACCATCTGCGCTCGGTCATCCACTTCCGCGGCTATGCCCAGCGCGACCCGCTGCAGGAATACAAGGGCGAGGCCTTCGAGCTCTTCCAGGCGCTGCTCGGCAATCTGCGCCAGGCCGTGACGTCGCAGCTGATGCGGGTGGAGCTGGTGCGCGAAGCCGCCCAGGCCCCGGAGCCGGTGCCGCCGGCAATGGTCGGCCATCACCTCGACGCGACGACCGGCGAGGACGATTTCGACGACGGCTCGACGCCGCGCCGCGACCCGGCCAATCCCGCGACCTGGGGCCATGTCTCGCGCAACGAGCTCTGCCCCTGCGGCTCCGGCAAGAAGTACAAGCATTGCCACGGCGCCTTCGAGACGACCGAGGTCTGATCGCGAGATCGGGCGGAGCGAAGCTCCGCCCGCAGCCTGCCTGCGCCGCCCAATCCCGAACGAATTCTTAACTCCGCCCTGCTACCGCTTGTCTTCTGGTTGTGCGTCCAGAGCGGGTCGAAGTCTGTGTTCATTGCAGCGTGTCAGACGGCGGGGCGAGCCCTGCCGCCGGGTTTGAGAAACCGGGTCCTGCCGCACTTAAGCCGGCTGGAGCCGCTGCTCGTCAGCGCCGATCCGAAATATCTTGCCCAGCGCATGGCGCTGGTCGCCTTCGCCATCCGCATCATCAACGCCGCCATCGCCTTCGTCTCGCAGATCATCCTCGCGCGGCTGATGGGCGGTTTCGAATATGGGATCTATGTCTTCGTCTGGGTCCTGGCGGTGCTGTTCGGCAACCTCTCCTGCCTCGGCTTCCACACCGCCGTCATCCGCTTCCTGCCGCAGTATCATGCCCGCGATGCCCTGGCCGAAATCCGCGGGCTGACCCTGACCGTGCGGGTCTTCGCGCTCATCTCGGCGAGCACGCTCGCCGGCCTCGGCCTACTCGGCCTCTGGTTCTTCGGCGGTTTCATCGAGGGCTACTATCTGGTGCCCCTCTTCCTCGGCATCATCTGCCTGCCGATGATCGCGCTCGGCGATGTCATGGATGGGACGTCGCGCGCGCACAGCTGGGCGGTCTCGGCGCTGAGCCCCACCTATATCATCCGGCCGCTGCTGATCCTCGGCGCCATGGTCGGCGCGGTTGCGCTCGGCTTCGCGCCCACCGCCGAAACGGCGATGGCAGCCTGCATCCTTGCAACCTATTGCACCAGCGTCGGCCAGTTCCTGATCCTTACCCGCCGGCTGGGCCGCCGCTATCAGGCCGGGCCGCGCCGTATCGAGTTCAGAAGCTGGATCCGCGTCGCCCTGCCGATCTTCCTCATCGAAGGTTTCGGCTTCCTGCTCACCAATTCGGACGTGGTCGTCGTCGGCCTTTATCTCGAGCCCGACAAGGTGGCGATCTATTTCGCGGCCGCCAAGACGATGGCGCTCGTGCATTTCGTGCTCTTCTCGGTCAAGGCGGCGGCCGGCCCGCGCTTCTCCGCCGCCATGGCCAGCGCCGACCGGACTGAGCTCGCCACGATCGCCGTCGAAAGCGCACGCTGGTCCTTCTGGCCGTCGCTCATGGTCGGCGGCAGCGTGCTCCTGGCGGGCAAGCTGCTGTTGTCGCTGTTCGGCCCGACCTTTACGGAGGGCTATCCGCTGATGGCGATCCTGCTGGCCGGCATCCTCGCCAAGGCCTTTGTCGGGCCCGGCGAGGCGTTTCTCACCATGGCCGGGCAGCAATCGCTCTGCGTCAAGCTTTATGCCGGGGCGCTTGCCGCCAATCTTCTTCTGAATGCCCTGCTCATCCCGCTCTTCGGCCTGGCCGGCGCTGCTGCTGCAACGGCTGGCGCCATGGTCGCCGAAGCCCTTCTCCTCCACGTCGCCGTACGGCGCACCTTCGGCATCGTGCTGCACGCCTTTGCCAAGCCCCGCTTCATCGCGCCCGGCGCCTTGCCGCGCCGGTCGCAGCTGGCAGGCGGCGACCACAGACCCACCGCGGAGTCCGCGCCATGAGATCTGGCACCCCCCATTACCCGACCGACAGCAATGTCCGCCCCTCGCCGCTGCCGCGCATGCCGCGCTTTGCCGAACATCGCGATGCCGAAGCGATCATCCCCGTCGGCCGTTCGGGTCGCGAGCTCTGCCTCTATCCGGCCCAGGCCGGCTATGATCTGCAGCAGGAACTCGATTTCCTTTCCAACCGCGTGTTGGAACCGAATGTCTTCTTCTCCGGCCGCTTCCTGGCGCCTGCCATGCCGCGGCTCGAGGATCGCGTCGTGCGCCTGGCGCTGGTGCGCGACCGCACGCCGAGCCGCAGCCGCATCCGGCTCTTGATGCCCTTCTCGATCGAGCGGCCGGGTTTTTCGATCGGCGCATCGATCCTGCGCGTCTGGTCCAACCCCTTCGGGCCGCTCGGCACGCCGCTGCTGGATGCGGAAGACGCGGCCGAGACGCTCGACAATCTTTTCGACGGGCTCGGCCAGACGGATACGGGCCTGCCAGGCGTGCTCGTTCTTCCCGATCTTCGGCTGAACGGCAGCTTCGCGCAGCTTGCCCGCGCGGTTGCCATCAGCCGCAATCTCCCCATCACCGTGACGGACACCTATCGCCGGCCGATGCTCGACAGCCATCTCGATGGCGATGGCTATCTGCGCGGTGCGATCAGCGCCGGACATCGGCGTGAACTGCGCCGGCAGTGGAAGGGGCTCTCCGCCTATGGCGATCTGCGCTACGGCGTCGCCCGCAGCCCGGACGAGATCCGGCTGCGCATGGAGGAGTTCCTGACACTCGAGGCGCTCGGCTGGAAGGGCAAGCAGCGGACCGCTTTGGTCATGGACCGCTTCCGGGCCGCCTTCGCCCGCGAGGCGATCACCAATCTCGCCGATGCCGATGGCGTGCGTATCCACACCATCGACCTTGATGGAGTGGCCATCGCGTCGATGATCGTGTTCCTGATGGGCGGAGAGGCCTATACCTGGAAAACGACCTATGACGAGACCTATGCCCGCTTTTCGCCCGGCAAGCTGCTGATGGCCGAGCTGACCGAATGGCATCTCGACGACACCAATATTATGCGCACCGATTCCTGCACGCAGGACGACCATCCGGTGATGAGCCGCTTCTGGACGGAGCGGGAGAAGATGGGCACGCTGGTGATCGGCCTGCAGGCCAATCGCGACCGCGACATGCGCCAGGCCGCCGCGCAGCTGCACCTCTACCGCAACACCCGCGCCATGGCGAAGATGCTGCGCGACAAGATCCGCTCCTTCGCTCCGCGCGGGCTGCGATAGCGGCCCTGCACCGGGGCGACGCTCACCGTGCCTCGCCCAGGGCTTCCGCGCGCGCCTCATCGCGCAGCAATCGACGGATGATCTTGCCCGAGGTGGTAAGCGGCAGACTGTCCACGAAGGCGATCTCGCGCGGATATTCATGCATGGAGAGCCGTGCCTTCACATGGGCGGCGAGCTCTTGCTTCAGCGCCTCGTCGGGCACGACGCCGTCCACGAGAACGACATAGGCCTTGACGATTTCGGTGCGCAGCCTGTCGGGCTTGCCGACCACGGCGGCCATGGCGACCGATTCATGGCCGACCAGGCAATCCTCTACCTCGCTCGGGCCGATGCGATAGCCGGATGAGGTGATCACATCGTCGTCGCGGCCGAAAAAGGTTACATAGCCTTCCTCATCCATCACGCCCTGGTCGCCGGTCGTCATCCACTCGCCGATGAACTTGGCGGCCGTGGCCGCCTCCTGCTTCCAATAGCCGAGGAACATCACCGGATCCGGGCGGCGGACGGCCACCTGGCCGGGCTCTCCAGGTCCCAGCGGCCGCCCGTCGTGATCGATGATCGCCACCTGATGGCCGGGCGCGGCCTTGCCCATCGAGCCCGGCTTCAGCACGCCCCAGGCTGAGCCCGAGGAGAGCACGATGTTGCACTCCGTCTGGCCGTAGAACTCGTTGACCGGCACGCCGAGCGCGGCACTGGCCTGCTCATAGGTCTCGCGCCCCAGGGCTTCACCGGCCGCGCCGACGCTGCGCAGATCGAAGGCATAGCGGGATTTCGGATCCTCCACCGCCGCCATCAGCCGCAGCGCCGTCGGTGGAATGAAGGCATTGCGCACCTGCATGGTCTCGATGATGCGGAACGCCATGTCGGGATCGAATTTCTGCGCAGGCGAGGACACGACCGGGACGCCGAAAGTGAGCGACGGCAACAGCGCATTGAGGAGCCCACCTGCCCAGGCCCAGTCGGCCGGCGTCCACATCCGGTCGCCCGGCTGCGGGAAGCCGCCATGGTGGAACTGGAACCCCGGCAGGTGACCGAGCAACACGCGGTGCCCGTGCAACGCGCCCTTCGGGGGGCCGGTGGTGCCGGAGGTGTAGATCATCAGCGCCGGATCGTCCGGGCCGGTATCGGCGGCGCGAAACCCCTCCCTTGCGCCTTCCGCCAGCGCCTCGAAGGCTTCGGTGTTCTCTCCCGTAGCGCCCGCCAAAATGACGTGGCGCAGCTTCGGCAGGCTCGCCCGCAGGGCGGCGATCCTCTGATAGCCGAAGCCGTTGGTGATAATCGCCGCCACGCCGGCATCGCGCAGGCGAAACTCCAGCGCCTCGACGCCGAAGAGCAGCGCCAGCGGGACCGCGATCGCCCCGCGCTTATAAATGCCCGCATGGGCGATGGCCGCTTCGAACCCCTGCGGCAGGAGAATGGCGACCCGATCTCCAGGCTGGATGCCGAGGGCGGCGAGACCGGCCGCAAAGCGCGACGATGACCGGGCGAAAGCGCCGAATGTCAAACTGCGGTGCGCGCCCTGCGGATCGAAATGCTGAAGGCAGATCCGATCCGGTTCGCGGGCCGCCCAGACATCGCTGACGGCCGTGCCGATGTTGAAGCGGGCCGGGATCTCCCAGCGAAAGTCCCGGATCAGCGCGTCATAAGTGGGTCGGTCAGGCAGCATCGGTGATCCGCGAACTTCATGCTGCAGCAGCTAACACTCCGTCCCCGGCAAGATCAAATTTTTCGCACTGCCACGGCGGATCAGGCCGGGCTCAACTCCCCACCGGTCGACAACGCCGCGCGCAGCGCCTCCTGGGTTCGGTACCCGGCCCAGAAGAGGTCGATGGCGGCGCCGGCGATGCCGAGACCAGCCTGGCTGCGAAGCGTGATGCTGCGCTCGGCGCAGAGGGAGAGAACAGCCGCCTCGACGATCTCGACCTCGGACTGGGGCGGGCTGAAGGGTTCTAAGCGCGACATGGACGACCTTTCTGCACGATGTGATGGCAGGGAAAGCAGGAACGGCGCCGCGCTGTTCCATAGCGCAGCGCCGTGTCTCCTTTCGGCCTTAACATTTGCCTTCGTCTTGCATGATTTCGGTACGCCTCTGCCCGATCGGCTGTCTGTTGGCTCTTGCGTTTACCCGACCTTTAGACTTCTTCGGCATGATCCACTTACGCGCGGTAAGTCTTGCGTCCGCGCACCCCCCTTGGCTCATGCAGCCTGGACACGGCCTCCTCGGCGCCCACGCCCCCCCCCAGCTTTCCTGCCTGATCGCCAACGCCAAACGGCGCGCCGTTGCCGACGCGCCGTGTGAAAATTCGTGGACCGAGAGCGGTTAGAGCGCCTTTTCGAGCTCCGGCAGGATCTCGAAGATGTCACCGACCAGGCCGTAATCCGCCACCTGGAAGATTGGTGCTTCCTCGTCCTTGTTAATGGCAACGATCACCTTGGAGTCCTTCATGCCGGCCAGGTGCTGGATCGCGCCGGAAATGCCGCAGGCAATATAGAGCTGCGGGGCGACCACCTTGCCGGTCTGGCCCACCTGCCAGTCGTTCGGCGCATAGCCCGCATCGACCGCCGCGCGGGAAGCGCCGACGGCAGCGCCGAGCTTGTCGGCGAGCGGCAGGATGACCTCCTGGAACTTCTCCGACGAGCCGAGCGCACGGCCGCCGGAAACGATGATCTTGGCCGAGGTCAGTTCCGGTCGGTCGGAGGAGGAAAGCGCATCCGAAACGTGGCTCGACAGCGACGCACCGGCAGGCACGGAAACCGCTTCGACTGCCGCCTGGCCACCATCCGCGGCCGGTGCGAAGCCGGCGGTGCGAACGGTGATCACCTTCTTGGCATCGCTCGACTGCACGGTCTGGATGGCATTGCCGGCATAGATCGGCCGCTTGAACGTATCGGCGGAGACGACCTCGACGATTTCGGAGATCTGTGCGACGTCGAGCAAGGCAGCCACGCGCGGCAGCACATTCTTGCCGAGCGAGGTGGCCGGCGCCAGGATGACGTCATAGGAGCCGGCGAGCGACAGGATGAGATCGGCGAGCGGCTCGGCGAGACCATGGCCAAGGGCTTCGCCTTCCGCCGTCAGCACCTTGGACACGCCGGCGAGCGTCGCGCCATGGGCGGCGGCGGCGTCGAGACCGGTCCCGGCCAGAAGCAGATGGATCTCGCCGCCGATCGCGCCGGCAGCGGTGATTGCGCGAGCGGTCTGGTCGGAAACGGTGCTGGCATCGTGGTCAGCCAGAACGAGAATGGCCATGATCGATTTCCTCATCTTGGCGCCTGGGGCCATCGGCCCGCCGGGTCGCCTGTCTTAACGTCTGTTTCGAATGCGCGGCTTGGGCGAAGGATAACCCTGCCTCAAAGCACGCCGGCTTCGGTCTTCAGCTTCTCGACCAGTTCGGCCACGGACTTGACCTTGACGCCTGCCTGGCGGCCGGCTGGCTCTTCGGTCTTCAAGACCTTCAGTCGCGGGCTGGTGTCGACGCCGAAATCGGCCGGGCTCTTCTTGTCGAGCGGCTTCTTCTTGGCCTTCATGATGTTGGGCAACGAGGCATAGCGCGGCTCGTTCAGTCGCAGGTCAGTGGTGACGACGGCCGGCAGGCTGATTTCGATCGTCTGCAGACCGCCATCGACCTCGCGCGTGACGGTGGCCTTGTCGGCGCCGAGCTCGACCTTGGAGGCAAAGGTGCCCTGGCTCCAGCCAAGCAGGGCTGCCAGCATCTGGCCGGTCTGGTTGCTGTCGTCGTCAATCGCCTGCTTGCCGACGATGATCAGGCCCGGCTTCTCGACCTCCGCAACGCCCTTGACGATCTTGGCGACGGCGAGCGGCTCGACCGCCTCGTCGGTCTCGACCAGGATCGCCCGGTCGGCGCCCATCGCAAGCGCGGTGCGCAACGTTTCCTCCGCCTTGGCCGGGCCGATCGAGACGACGACGACCTCCTCGGCCTTGCCCGCTTCCTTCAGACGAAGCGCCTCCTCGACCGAGATCTCGTCGAAGGGGTTCATCGACATTTTGACATTGGCAAGCTCAACGCCCGTGCCATCCGGCTTCACGCGGATCTTGACGTTGTAATCGACGACCCTCTTGACGGTCACGAGAATTTTCATGGGATAGCGTTCCTCTCAATCAGTCCGGAGACCATGCTCCATCACCGGCAGGGCCGATTGTCGGTTGGCGACATGGATACGCGTTTTCGCTCCAAATTCAATCGCCGCGACCGACCCTCCCCGGTCCGTACGATGCCGACTGACGTTGACGTACACGTCATTCGAAGGACGATCAAGTGCGCCTGGCGAGGCGCTCTGTCGCAGCGTCGCGAAACTCCCGCATGGCGGGATAGCGCCTTGCAAGGCGACCGTGCGCTTAACTTCGGTCGTCCTTGCTAGAAAAGGACCGGCTGGAGAGCGCGCGAGGCCCCCAAGGACCCGGTGCGGGGCGGCCGGTATCGATCACGGACAGCGGCGTGACCAGGCGGCGGTCGAGCAGTGGGACCTCGCGGCGGCGAAGCAGGAAGACCAGGCCAAGGCCGGTGACGATGCCGCCAACATGGGCGCCCCAGGAGACATCGGCCGTCGGATCGACGACCAACATATAGAATTGCTGGCCGATCCAGAACAGCAGGGGCACGAAGGCCGGCAGCGGCAGCGGGATGCGGAAAAACACCAGCACCCAGACGCGGACCCGCGGATGCAGCACCAGATAGGCCGCGACGACACCGGAGACCGCACCCGAAGCGCCGATCAGCGGCGCCTGGGACTCCGGGTTGAGCAGACCATGGAAGAGCGCACCCGCGGCGGCCGACAGCAGGTAGAACAGGAGGAAGCGGACATGGCCCAGCGCATCTTCGACATTGTCGCCGAAGACCCAGAGGAACAGCATATTCGTGCCGACATGCCAGATGTCGCCATGCAGGAAGGCATAGGTGAGAAAGGTGGCCGGCTCCGGAATGACGGCCAGGTCCGGCGCGAGCGTCGCGTCGCCGAAGATGAGCGCCGGCACATAGCCGAAGCGGAGCAGATCCATATTCGCCTGCATCTCGCTCACGACGGGCGGCCCGGTCAGGACGAAGACGGTGATGTTCACGAGGATGATCGCGATCGTCACATATTGCAGACGGATGTGCTTCAGCGTGTTCGCATCATGCAGCGGAATGAACACTCGCATCTCCCTTGCACAGGCATGATCCGGGCGACCGCCCTCGCCTAGCGGTTCTGGCCCGGCACCCAGAGGATGTCCGCCCGACCCCGGTCATTGGCGAAGCGGGCCGCCACGAAGAGAAAGTCCGACAGGCGGTTGACATATTCGAGTGCCGGCGTGCCGACATGCTCGCCCTCTGTATGCGCCAGCGCTACCATCAGCCGCTCCGCCCGCCGTGCGATGGTGCGCGCCAGATGGAGATGGGCAGCGGCGGGGCTGCCGCCCGGCAGCACGAAGGAGCGCAGCGGATCGAGTTCGCCGTTCAGCTGGTCGATCTCGGCCTCGAGCCGCAGCACCTGGGCCGGAACGATGCGCAGCGGCGGGAAGGCAAGCGTCTCGCCCGTATCCGGCGTCGAGAGATCAGCACCGAGATCGAAGAGATCGTTCTGGATCCGCATCAGCATGCCATCGAGGATGGGATCGGCCGCCGTCGAGAGCCGCGCCGTGCCGATCGCCGAATTGGTCTCGTCCACCGTGCCGTAGCTTTCGACGCGCAGGTCGTTCTTCAGCCGGCGCGGGCCGGACGTCAGGCCCGTGGTGCCGTCGTCGCCGGTGCGGGTGTAGATCCGGTTCAGGCGCACCATCTCAGCGGCCTCCGCCAGTGATCCATAGTGTCAGCATAATGAGCGCGATGGCAATCGCCTGCAGCAGCACGCGCGCCTGCATCAGCTTGTTCGACGTGTTGCCGCTGCCGCCCTTCGCCATATGGAAGAGCCCGCGGATCAGAACGATCACGACGAGGCCCATGACGAGAAGGGTCAGGCCGGTGAGAAAGGAATTCATTGGCGATGTCCGATTTGATCGAGGTCAGCCGAGCCGGCCGATGATGCGGTAGAAGAGGGCTGCCGGCAGGAGCTTCTTGAGAAGTACGCCCTGCTTGGCCGGTTGGGTCACGATATAATGCGGTTTCGGCGATTTTGCCGTCAGCGCCTGTTTGAGCGCCGCATAGACGGCCTCCGGACCCAGCTTGCCGCGGGCCGGCCCGCTCTCGCCGCGCAGGCGTCGCAGCTGCCGGGCATATTCCTCGCGGTGGACGGAGTTCTCAACATCGATATGTCGCTCGACCGAGGCCAGAGCATTGGCGGTGAAGCGCGAGGCGATTGGCCCGGGTTCGATCAGGCTGACGCCGATGCCGGTGCCGGCAAGCTCCATGCGCAAGGTCAGCGTCAGCCCTTCGAGCGCGAATTTCGAGGCATTATAGGCACCGCGCCAACGATAGGGCACGATGCCGAGGATCGAGGAGCACTGGACGATCCGCCCATGGCGCTGGGCGCGCATCACGGGAACCACCCGGCGGGTGAGATCGTGCCAGCCGATGACATTGGTCTCGAGCTGCAGCCGCAGCGCCTCCACCGGCAGGTCCTCGACCGCCCCGGCCTGGCCATAGGCACCGTTGTTGAACAGCGCATCGAGCTGACCGCCGGTGCGCGCTAGCACTTCGGCCACCAGCCGCTCGATCGACTCGGCCTGCGTGTAATCCATGAGGAAGGTTTCGATGCCATCGGCTTCCAGAGAGGCCCGGTCTTCCTCGCGGCGCACGGTGGCGAAGACCCGCCAGCCATCCCGCTTGAGCGCCCGCGCCGAATAGGCGCCGATGCCCGAGGAGCAGCCGGTGACGATGATCGAGGGGCGGTCTGCCATGCGCGGCTCGCTGCTGACTTGCGGGAGTGGAAAAGAAGGCGAGCTTTCCCATATTCGAGGGAATGTGACAATCTGCCATTGCGGTCTGTCCGTAAGCCGTCCTTGAAGCTTCTCGATACCATTGATCATCGTCGACCGAGGAAACCGGATGCCGTCCTATCTGAGCGTGGCCTGGAAGGTGGTCTTCGATGCGATCTGGCACTTCAGCGACGATGACGGCTGGGCGATGGCGAGCCATGTGGCGCTCTCCTCGCTGCTCGCCGTCTTCCCCTTCCTGATCTTCGGCACGGCGCTCGGCAGCTTCCTTGGCGCCGACCAGTTCGCCGAAACGGCGGTGCACCTGATCTTCGACACCTGGCCGCCATCGATCGCCCGGCCGCTGGCCGACGAGATCGTGCAGGTGCTGACCATCCCGCGCGGCGGCCTTCTGACCCTTTCGGTGCTCGCGGCCGCCTATTTCGCCTCGAATGGGGTGGAGGCGCTGCGCGTCTCGCTCAATCGCGCCTATCGCGTCGCCGAAAGCCGGGCCTGGTACATGACGCGGCTGGCGAGCCTCGGCTTCGTGCTGGCGGGCACGATCGTGCTCGCTTCCGTCAGCATCCTGCTGGTCGTGGTGCCGCTGGCGCTCCGCTATGCCGACCGATGGCTGCCCTGGCTCGACGAATTGCTGGCTGTCGTCGACAATTGGAGCGCGGCGCTGGCCCTGGTCGTGCTGACCGCGGGCCTCATCATCTCACATCTCTATCTGCCCGATGGCCGGCGCAAGATCATGGACGTGCTGCCGGGCGTGGTGGTGACGCTGATCGCCTGGTCGATCGGCGCCTATGCCTTCGCCTCCTATCTCTCGACCTTCGCCAATTACGTCTCGACCTATGCCGGCCTCGCCTCGATCATGATCGTGCTGGTCTTCCTCTACATGGCCGGCGCGATCTTCATCATCGGGGCGGAGATCAATGCGGCGATCATGAAATACAAGGTCAAGCGGATGGTGATCAGCCATTTCCGCGGGACGCGCGCAACGCCGCCCGCACCGGCCGAAGAGAAGGCGGCGGACGAGGTGGCCGAAGTGGCGGTCGCCAAGGCGCAGGATGCCGAACTAGCCGAGAAGGAAGCGGCGAAGCTCGGCCGCTGAACGGCCGGAAAGCCGCCACGCCGTCAGGCCAGTGTCTCCCTGGCTCTTGGAAAGCTTGCGGCCGTGGGCGTCGAGCAGCAGACGATGATGATGATAGAGCGGAACCGGCAGGCCGAGCAGCACCTGCAGCAGGCGGTGGACGGATGTCGCGTGAAAGAGATCGCGCCCGCGGACCACATGGGAGACGCCCTGTAGCGCATCATCCACCACCACCGACAGATGATAGCTCGACGGTGCGTCCGGCCGCGAGAGGATGACATCGCCCCAGGCCTCGGGCGCAGCGACGATCTCGCCGGTCTGCCCGCCCGGCCCCTCCCCGCTTTCGCTCCAGGCGAGTGCGATGCCGACCGCAGTCACCGCCTTCGCCATATCGAGCCGCCAGGCATGCTGGCGGCCAGTCGCAAGCGCGGCCGCTCTTTGCGCAGAATTCCAGTCCCGTTCCGGTCCCGGGTAGAGCGGCGCGCCATCCGGATCGCGCGGCCAGCTGGCGCCGGCACTCTCGACTTGCGCGACCCGAGCCTTGATCTCGCCGCGCGACAGAAAGGCGGGATAGACGAGTCCGGCCGATTGCAGCGTGCTGAAAGCCCGATCATAGGCGTCCAGATGCTCGGACTGGCGGCGCACGGGCCGCTCATAGGCAAAGCCCAGCCAGTCGAGATCCGCCTTGAGCGCCGTCTCGAATTCCGGCCGGCACCGCGCCGGGTCGATATCCTCGATCCGCAGCAACAACCTTCCGCCAATCTCGGCTGCGCGGCTCTCATTGATCAGCGCCGACAGGGCATGGCCGAGATGAAGCGGCCCGTTGGGGCTTGGCGCGAAGCGAAAGACGGGGCGGGAGGGGGCATCCGGCATAGGCCATGTTTCGCACAGGGCGACGAGGGCCAAAAGAGGGTGATGCTCACCTCAAAGCCGACAACCATTAAATTAGGTCTTCTTAAAATTCCCCGTTGATCGCGCTATGATCAGCCATGGATGGCAAAAGCAGATGTTCCGCGCCAGCCGGGGCCTCGGGGTCGATGCGCCTTCCAGACCTGGGAACAAGGCCATGCCATCGATGAGGAGTGATGGGATGGGTTTCTGTCCCCTGAGCATCACGCTTGAGATAAGAAAGACCCGCACGCGCTGGCAGATCACCGTGCGGGTCCACTTCTTGCTATAGCGAAAGGTAGCCGGGGTTTGCGCCCCGGCTGCCACTCCTCCACAGTCGGCCGAGACATCATGCATTTCAAGCATAGCGCATATGCGCACGACACCGTGCAGGGCCCATGACGGCAGCGTTGATCGAAACCCATGCGGATATCGCTTTGGGGCTCGAGGCTCTGCTGCGTGACGATCCGCGCCTTGCACCGGTGATCGCCCAAGCCGGCGAGATACCGTTGCGGCGCACCGCGCCGGGCTATGCGGGGCTGGCCTTCATCATCGTCTCGCAGATGATCTCGAAAGCGAGCGCCGCGGCCATCTGGTCGAGGATGGAAGCGCGAATGGGTGCGGTGGGTCCCGAGGCGGTTGCCCTCTCCAGCGACGAGGACTTTCGGGCGGATGGCCTGTCGCGCGCCAAGATCCTGACGCTTCGCCATGCGGCAGAGGCCGTACTTGAAGAGCGGATCGATCTCGTATCGCTGTGCACAGACGAAGCGCAAGCGGCAATGAGAAACCTCTGCACCCTTCCCGGCATCGGGCCCTGGACGGCGGAGGTCTACCTCCTGTTCTGCGCCGGCCATCCCGATATTTTCCCAAGCGGCGATGTCGCGCTGCAAGCGGCGGTCGCGCATGGCCTCGGCTTGGGCGAGCGACCATCAGCCGCTGCCCTGAGCCTCATTGCGACGAAATGGGCGCCGTGGCGAAGTGTCGCGGCGCGGCTTTTCTGGGCTTATTATGCGACCGCCATGGGCCGCCGCGGTGCCCCGGCGCCTGGGGTTTCCACGGCCGAGGCTCAGGCAAAAAACCCAATGCAATGAATCTTTTGTGCCCTTCGGGTTTCGGCTTCACAATCTTGACGTAACACGCCTAATATAGAAGGGCAGATGCCGAATCGATCAGGAGTCCACGTACTTGACGATTGCAGTCTCTCCTCAGGCCCTCCCGGCGCTCGTGCTGAACGCTGATTACCGGCCGCTGAGTTATTACCCCTTGTCGCTCTGGTCCTGGCAGGACGCGATCAAGGCGGTTTTTCTTGATCGTGTCGTCATCCTCGCCGAGTACGAGCACCAGGTTTCTTCGCCCAGCTTCTCCATGAAGCTCCCGAGCGTCGTTTGTCTGAAAAGCTATGTTCAGCCCTCGCGCCACCCGGCCTTCACGCGCTTCAACGTCTTCCTGCGCGACCGGTTCGAATGCCAGTATTGCGGCTCGCCCGACGACCTGACCTTCGACCATGTGATCCCGCGCTGCTGCGGCGGGCAGACGACCTGGGAAAATGTCGTGGCAGCCTGTTCGCCCTGCAATCTGCGCAAGGGCGGAAAGATGCCGCGCCAGGCTGGCATGTTTCCGCATCAGAAGCCCTATCACCCGACCGTGCAGGACCTGCACAACAATGGCCGGCTCTTCCCGCCCAATTTTCTGCATGAAAGCTGGATGGACTATCTCTACTGGGATGTCGAACTTCAGCCCTGACGGCTGATCTCAGCCGCAGGACGCCTGCCCATCGAGCCCGTGGGCGGGACGGCGCTTAGCGCGCCTTGGCCACGCCCAGGGCCGCGACACCGGCGAGCGCCAAGCTCGCCAGAACGTTCCATCCGGCAAAGGAGAGGCCGAGCACCCGCAGCGCGGCGGTGGTGCAGGAGGGGCCGTGCTTGCTGTCGAGATCGCCGAGCAGATCGCCCACATTGGACGAGATGCCCTGGGCCGTGGTCGAGCAGCTGGATGGCCCTTCCCAGAAACCCCATTCCGCGCCGGCGTGATAGACGCCGATGCCGGCGCCGACCAGCATCATCACCACGATCACGATAAGCAGAAGCTGCGTCAGCCAGCGCGGCAGGCCGAAGGCGGCGCTGAGCATGGCCAGCAGCCCGACCGGGATGCCGAAGTAATAGGGTTCGCGCTGCATGAGGCAGAGCGCGCAGGGAATATAGCCGCCGAGATGCTCGAAGCCGAGCGCGGTGCCGACGGTGACAGCCATGCCAAGGGTGACGAGCGCGGCAAAGGCCAGAGCCGGCGAACGGCGGGCGGCAAGGCCGGCAGTGGAGGAGGGAATGGTCATGATATCGGCCTGCGAGGTCCTGTCAGATGAACAGGCGGTAGCCGACGAAGATCACGATCAGCACAGCCGCCACGATGCCCGCCAGAAGACCGAGACGCTTCTCGATGAAATGGCGGATGCCCTCACCATAGCGCCTCAGCAGCCAGGCGATAAGATAGAACCGTGCCCCGCGCGCGATGATCGCCGAGACGATGAAGACGCCGAGATTGATATTGGCGGCGCCGGAGAGGATGGTGACCACCTTGATCGGCGGCAGGTGAGCAAGGCCCGAGGTGACCAGCAGCAGAACCAGGGTCTCGTAACCGACCGAATTCTTCAGCTGCTCGAAGGCCTCCAGCTTGCCATAGAAGGCGAGGATCGGCTTGGCGAGCGCCTCATAGGCATAGTGGCCGAGATACCAGCCGGCGATGCCGCCGAGCACGGAGGCAACGGTGGCGATCAGGGCATAGCGCCAGGCTTTCTGGGGCCTGGCCAGCGCCATCGGCAGAAACAGCACGTCGGCCGGAACGAGGAAGATGGAGCTTTCAACGAAAGCGATGATCGCGAGCCAGACTTCCGCGGATTTGCGGGCGGCAAGCGACATGGTCCAGTCGTACAGGCGACGCAGCATACAGGAAACCTTGTCTTGCTCAGGAGGGGCAGGAGGACACCGACCGGAACCGGCCACGCCGTTTTCTAGGCCGGGCGGCGGCGCGTGTAAATCACCGGCCTTGCATGGAAGCCATGCAGACATGGCTTTTGTCCGCTTCGGTTGCCAAAATGCCGTTGACCGGCTTTCGACCCTTCGTATACATCTCTCCCGCTACCTCCGTGCCCCATTGGCGGAATTGGTAGACGCGCTCGACTCAAAATCGAGTTCCGAAAGGAGTGCTGGTTCGACCCCGGCATGGGGCACCAGATCGTCCGACACCACCGATCAGATCCGCCCTCCTGGAACCAGTCGGCCCCGCGTGGGTTTTGCCCTTGAACAGAGAGGAGCACCCCATGACGGATGCCAGCAATGCCGATCTTGCCCGGAACGCCGGTTTTGGCAGCGACAACCAGACGGAGCCGTCGGCGCTCGATATGGAGCGTCAGCCGCAGCCTGCCGATGCGCCGGAAACGACGTCGTCGCAGCCTACCAGGCCGCCCCTGCCGCTCGGGCCCGCAAGCGGCACCGACGAGCCGCTGGTGGAAGGCGAGCCGGACACCAATCCGACCCACCATCGCGGCCATGTGCCACCGCCGGTGACCGCCAACCGCGACTAATCGTCGGGAATGCAAACGACCCGGCGGTTTCCCACCCGTCGGGCGTGACCTCGCTTAGATTTTGGTTCATCATGACCGGGAGGTGCCGGAGTTTTGATGGGACCGATGGTCTGATGAGGATGGGATGTTTTCGTTCTGGCGCTGTCTGTCTTGGCTTACTCCTCCGCCTCCGATCGAAGGCCGCTGGGTGCATGTGAGGGTGGATGGCCTCTCTGGCTTTGAGGACCGGCGCATGGAAAACCGCTACGCCGTGCGGCGCCAGGATGGCGAGCGCTTCGCTGTTATCGATGATCAGACCGGGCTTCCCGCCGCCTCCGACGGGCGTGATCTAGTGGGCCTCGACCGGGAAGACGCGCAGGACATTGCCGACGTGCTCAATCGCGGCGAACAGAGCCGTCGCAACCCGCTCGTCTAAGGGCCATCTGCCGCTTGTGCGCGCGCCGCTAATCCAGCACACTCTTCGTCAGCAGGGCCGCCGCTTCCAGCGCGCCTGCTGCGCACCGGAGTCGTCCATGTCTCAGCCTCATTTCACCCTTCACCGCCTCGTGCCCAGCGAGGTCGAGGAAAGCGCCAATCGCCTCGCGGAACATGTGGCAGGCGTCCACCTCGAAACCGGCGAGTTCAGCATCATGACCATCACGGTAGAGGATGTCGTGATCGACGGCATGCCGATGGGCAGCTACGAGGTGGAAGTGAAGCAGATCAAGAAGCCGGAATTCCTCGAGCTCAGCGCCGAGGACTGACCAACCGGTGACCCTTCACGGATTGTGGCAACTTCGTGGCTTCGCTCGTGCGAAGAGACTGGAAAAACCCTCCTCGACCCTCTATCACTTTCCCAGCCGGGGCTTCCGGCCCCGCTTCCAAGCGACTGCGACGAGGAAAAGACCGTCTGATGATCAAGAATGTCGGAATTGTCGGCGCCGGACAGATGGGCTGCGGCATTGCACAGGTTTCCGCCATGGCCGGATACAAGGTGCATGTCTATGACGTGTCGCCGGAGCGGATCGAGACCGGGCTCGCCACCATCAACGGCAACATGGCGCGCCAGGTGGCATCGGGGAAGCTGACGGACGAGGACCGGAAGAAGGCCCTGGCGCTGATCAAGGGGTCCGTCGATCTCAACGACCTGTCGCCCGCCGACCTGGTGATCGAGGCGGCGACCGAGGACGAGACGGTCAAGCGCCGCATCTATGGCCAGATCTGCCCGGTGCTGAAACCCGAGACCATTCTCGCCACCAACACCTCCTCGCTCTCCATCACCCGCCTCGCCTCCGCCACCGACCGGCCGGAGCGCTTCATGGGCATCCACTTCATGAACCCGGTTCCGGTCATGAAGCTCGTCGAGTTGGTGCGGGGGATCGCGACGGAGGAGGAGACCTTCTCCACGGCCAAGGCTTTCGTTTCGACGCTCGACAAGACGATCACCGTTGCCGAGGACTTCCCGGCCTTCATCGTCAACCGCATCCTGCTGCCGATGATCAACGAGGCGATCTACACGCTCTATGAAGGCGTCGGCAGCGTCGATGCCATCGACACGGCGATGAAGCTCGGCGCCAACCACCCGATGGGGCCGCTGCAGCTGGCCGATTTCATCGGGCTCGATACCTGTCTTTCGATCATGCAGGTTCTGCATGACGGGCTGGCCGATTCCAAGTACCGACCCTGCCCGCTGCTGGTCAAATATGTCGAAGCCGGGTGGCTCGGCCGCAAATCCGGCCGCGGCTTCTACGATTATCGCGGCGAAACGCCGGTGCCGACACGCTGACGATCGCCCTCCTCAAGCCCAACTTGGCCGATGGAGGCCAATGGGCGCTTGAGGAAGGGGAGCAAGCACCGTCCGCTTTCTGACGCTTGGCTTAAGAACGAGCCTCCGCGGCGCAGCGCGATCAGGGTTTTACCCCGCCATCACGCGCAGCGGCGACGAGTGCTCGTCCTTCGGCGCTGTTCCAGTTGGCCGGCCCGTTCATGGCCGAAAGCAGGCAGCCTTGATCGTCAAGGAGCAGGGTGACAGGCAGTCCGAATGCGAGGCCTTCACGCTTCAGCGCATTGAAGACACCCATGGAGGCATCGCGATAGGGCTTCAGCGCCGCGACCCCCGTCTCGGCCAAGAAGGCGCGCGGCTTCTCGTCGCTGCCGGTGTCGATGTTGACCGCCACGACCTCGAACTTCGCATTGCCCTCCGCCTTCTCGAGCGCGTCCAGCGCCGGCATCTCCTCGCGGCAGGGCACGCACCAGCTGGCCCAGAGGTTCAAAAGCACGCTGCGGCCCGCGAAATCCGCCAGCCGCCGCTCGGCGCCGCTTCCATCCTTAAAGGTCAGCTGATCGAGCCGGCGTGGAGGATCGACCGGAGTCATGGCCGCGACCTGGCCCTTCATCAGCGGCGTCAAGCTCGCGAGCCGGTCCTTCGCCGCCTGGCACTGACCGGCCCCCGCCGTTTGCGAGGCGGCGCCATTGCCAGACCGGCTTTCCATCACGTATACCCCAGCCGCTCCGGCGAGCACGCCCAAAAGGGCGGCGACCGAGAGCAATCCGACGGTGGAACGGCGCGAAGTCTTTTCTGTCATGTCGGGTCCATCATGTCGGGTCCATGTGATCCTCCCGTCAGGGGTCCGTCCCCAGCCGGGCAATTTCAAGGCGGGCAAGAGAAATGGCGGAGCAGTCATCCGAGACGAAGACTTCGAACGCGATGTGGGGCGGCCGCTTCGCATCCGGTCCCGCCGCGGTGATGGAGGAAATAAACGCCTCGATCGACTTCGACAAGAAGCTCTACGCCCAGGACATCCGCGGCTCAATCGCGCACGCCACCATGCTCGCCGAGAAGGGCATCATCTCGCAGGCGGACAGGCAAGCGATCGTCGAGGGGCTGACGACCATCCGCGATGAGATCGAGGCCGGCCGCTTCGAGTTCTCCCGCCGCCTCGAAGATATTCATATGAACGTGGAGTCGCGGCTCGCGGCCCTGATCGGCCCGGCTGCCGGCCGGCTGCACACTGCGCGCTCGCGCAACGACCAGGTGGCGCTCGACTTCCGCCTCTGGGTGAAGGAAGAGCTGCAGCGCACCGAGACGGCGCTGACCGGCCTGATTGCCGCTTTCCTCGACCGGGCGGAAGAGCATGCGGAAACGGTAATGCCGGGCTTCACCCATCTGCAGACCGCGCAGCCCGTGACGTTCGGCCATCATTGCATGGCCTATGTGGAAATGTTCGGCCGGGACCGGCAGCGGGTGCGCCATGCCATGGAGCATCTGGACGAAAGCCCGATCGGCGCCGCGGCACTCGCCGGCACCGGTTTTTCGATCGACCGCCACATGACAGCCAAGGCGCTGGGCTTTCGCGAGCCGACCCGCAATTCGATCGACACCGTGTCTGATCGCGACTTCGCGCTGGAATTCCTGTCGATCGCGTCGATCACCGCTGTGCATCTCTCGCGGCTGGCCGAGGAAATCGTCATCTGGTCGACGCCGCAATTCGGCTTCGTGCGGCTCTCCGATGCCTTTTCCACCGGCTCTTCCATCATGCCGCAGAAGAAGAACCCGGATGCGGCCGAGCTGGTGCGCGCCAAGACCGGCCGGATCAATGGCTCGCTGATCGCGCTGCTTACGGTCATGAAGGGTCTGCCGCTCGCCTATTCCAAGGACATGCAGGAAGACAAGGAACAGGTCTTCGACGCGGCCGAGAGCCTGGAACTGGCACTCGCTGCCATGACCGGCATGGTGCGCGACCTGTCCGTCTCGGTGGAGCGCATGAAGGCCGCTGCCGGCTCCGGCTATTCGACCGCGACCGACCTCGCCGACTGGCTGGTGCGGGAAGCGGGCCTGCCCTTCCGCGATGCCCATCACGTCACCGGCCGGGCCGTCGCCATGGCGGAGGCCAAGGGCTGCGACCTTGCCAGCCTCTCGCTCGAAGAGCTGCAGACGCTCCATCCCGGCATCACCGCCGGCATCTTCGACGTGTTGAGCGTCGAGGCCTCGGTCGCCAGCCGCACCTCCTATGGCGGCACCGCCCCCTCCGAGGTTCGCCGGCAGATCGCCTGGTGGCGCGCGCGCAACTGATCCAGTATAAGCCTTCGCATCCCGTGCCGCCGACCAGTCCGGCGGCCATTCCGACCGCTCGTTCAAGGACGATCCCCATGCCCTCCCGGCCCCAGCGCCCCCGGCTTCCCCTTCTCGGCGCAACGGCGCTTCTCGCCGCCACCTTTTCGCTCGCGCTGTCCGGCTGCGGCCGCAAGGGCGATCTCGATCCGCCGAGCACGCCGGCCGCCGCTGTGAACCAGAAGGGCAACGACGCCAGCAAGACGGTGCCAGAGCGCCGCTTCGCCCTCGACCCGCTTCTCTAGCGCCCCGCGACACCGGGAGCGGCGCGCGGTTCGATCACGCCGCGGACGTTCGGCCTGATCCCGAAACCGCTTCAGCAGGCGAAGTCATCGATCAAGACCATCATGCGGATCCGGCGGTCGAGGCAGGAAGGCCCGGCCCGGATCGGCCTTAGGAGCTCAAGCAGCCGTGAACCACTTCGATTACCGTGATGGCGTTCTGCATGCCGAAAATGTCTCGCTTCTCGACATTGCCCGCGCGGTCGGTACACCCTTCTACTGCTATTCGACGGCCACGCTCGAGCGGCACTACAAGGTCTTCGCCAGCGCCTTCGCCGATGTCGATTCGCTGGTCTGCTATGCGATGAAGGCCAATTCCAACCAGGCCGTCTTGAAGACGCTCGGCCGGCTCGGCGCTGGGATCGACGTGGTGTCCGGCGGGGAGCTGACCCGCGCGCTCGCCGCTGGCATCCCGGCCAAGAGCATCATGTTCTCCGGCGTCGGCAAGACGGCAGGCGAGATGGACCTGGCGCTCGAAGCCGGCATCTACTGCTTCAACGTCGAATCCGAACCGGAACTGGAGGTGCTGAACGCCCGCGCCGTCAGGCTCGACACTCGCGCGCCCGTTTCCTTCCGCATCAACCCCGATGTCGACGCCCGGACCCATGCCAAGATTTCGACCGGCAAGAAGGAAAACAAGTTCGGCATCGCCTATGAACGCGCCCGCGCGGTCTATGCCCATGCCGCCACCCTGCCCGGCATCCATGTAACCGGGATCGACATGCATATTGGCAGCCAGATCACAGACCTGCAGCCCTTCGACGATGCCTTCCGCCTGCTCAAGACCTTGGTGGAGACGCTGCGCGCCGATGGCCACGAGATCGAGCATGTCGATGTCGGCGGCGGTCTCGGCGTGCCCTACAAGGACGACAACCAGCCGCCGCCGCTGCCCGATGCTTACGCCGCGATCGTCAAGAGCCAGCTGAGCGGGCTCAACTGCAGGATCGTCATGGAGCCCGGGCGGCTGATCGTCGGCAATGCCGGCGTGCTCGTCACCGAGGTCATCTATGTCAAGGATGGCGGCTCGAAGACCTTTGTCATCGTCGATGCGGCGATGAACGACCTCATTCGCCCGACCCTCTACGACGCCTATCACGAGATCCGCCCGGTGCGGATCCAGGCGGCCAATGCCCCGCGAATCACCGCCGATATCGTCGGCCCGGTCTGCGAGACGGGCGATTATCTGGCGCTCGATCGCGAGATGGCCATGCCGAAGCCGGGCGATCTCTTTTCGATCAGCACAGCCGGCGCCTATGGGGCGGTCCAGGCCGGAACCTACAATTCGCGCCTGCTGGTACCGGAAGTGCTCGTCAAGGGCGATCGTTTCCATGTGATCCGGCCGCGAAAGACGATCGAGGACCTGATCGGCCTCGACTCCCTGCCCGACTGGTTGAGCTGAGCCGAACGCATCGCCCGGCAATCACGTTTGCGTTCTCGCCCTCGTCTTCGCCACAAAGGGTGGTATCCTTCGCTCACGCTCAAGCCAGTGAAGGGATGATGGATGACGGATCGGCGGGAGGCATCAACGAGCGCTCATCGCTCGGCACGCGCGATGAGCGAGACGCTGCTTCGCCGCTTGGCAGTCAAGCGCGCCGGGGCGCGCCTTGTACTCATCGCCGAGCGGATGGCCCCCCGGCTCCTCGTGCCGGTTTCCGTTGTGCTACTCTTCCTCTCGACCGCCTGGTTCGGCCTGTTCCGCATCCTTCCCTGGGCGGCTCATGCCGGGCTTCTGGCTCTCTTCGCGCTGCTCTTCCTCGCCTCGCTCGTTCCCCTCTTCCGCCTGCGCCTGCCCGATCACGACGAAGCGGACCGGATGCTGGAAGCGCGCAATGCATTGCCGCATCAGGCGATCGGCGTGCAGGAGGACCGGCCGGCGACCGAGGGTGCCTTCGGCGCCGCACTCTGGGCGGAACATCAGGCTCGCATGGCGCGGATGATCGGCAATCTGCGCACCGGCCTGCCGCAGCCCGATATTGCCCGCTTCGACCGGCTCGGCCTGCGGGCCGCCCCCGTTCTGCTGGTGGCGATCGCCTTTGCCTATTCCTACTCCAACCGCGCCGGTCTGCTGGCCGATGCGGTCCATCTGCCGGTTGCGGCCGCTCCGACGGGGCCGGAAGTGCGGATCGATGCCTGGGTAACCCCGCCCGGCTATACCGGTCGCGCACCGATCTTCCTCACCGCCCGGGCCGACAGCGCGGGCCCACAAGCTGCGGCCGACGGTCTGCGCATCCCGCAGTTCAGCGAACTCACCGTGCGGATCACCGGCGGCGGCGCACCGACCGCGGTGACCTACCAGGCAGACGGCGAGGCGGCGGCCCAGGAGATCCCCGTCGAGGCGCCGAAGGACGGCGCCAAGCCTGGCACCACGCCGGCAGCAGGCCCTGAGGCCGCATCTGCCGCGCCGCACGTTGCGAGCGTCGGCATGCCGGCCGCTCAGGCGGCGACGCATCTGACCAAGATCACCCGTGATGGCACGCTGGCGGTTGGTGCCGAGCGCTGGCATTTCGCCGTCATTCCCGACGCCGTACCGGAAATCGCCTTTGACGGCGGACCGCGCGCCACGGTGAATGCGGCGCTGGAAATTCCCTTCATCGCCAAGGATGATTACGGCCTGGTCGAGGCATTCGCCGAAATCGTGCCGGTCGATGCGCCGGCGGCCGATGCGCGGCCGCTCTATCCTGCGCCTGACTACCGGCTCGACCTGCCGCGCCGCAATGCCAAGGAGGCCAAGGCGCTGGCCAGCCGCAACCTTTCTGAACACCCGCTCGCCGGCAAGCGCGTGCGGATCACCCTCATTGCCCGCGATGCCGCCGGCCAGGAGGGCCGCAGCCAGCCGCAGGAGATAATCCTGCCCGCCCGCCGCTTCTTCGAGCCGCTGGCTGGTGCAGTGGCCGAGGAGCGCCAAGTGCTGGCGCTCGACGCCAACCGGCTTCCGCGCGCCATCGAGCTCAACGAGGCGATCACGCTCCGGCCGGAAGAAAACATCCCGAACCTCACCCATTACCTGCTGCTGCAATCCGCCAAGGGCCGAATGGAGGCCGCCCGCGACGACGACATGCTGCGCGGCACGGCCGACTATCTCTGGGAGATCGCGCTCGGAATCGAGGACGGCAATCTGTCGCTGGCCGAGAAGCGTCTGCGCGACGCGCAGCAGAACCTGTCCGACGCGCTGGAGCGCAATGCGTCCGACGAGGAAATCTCCAAGCTCATGAAGGAGCTGCGGGACGCCATGCAGGAATTCATGCAGGCGCTTGCCGAGCAGGCGATGAAGAACCCGCAGATGGCGCAGCGCCAGTCGCCCGACAACATGCTGACCAGCCGCGACCTGCAGAAGATGATGGACCAGATCGAGAATCTGGCGAAGTCCGGCTCGAAGGATCAGGCGCGGCAGATGCTGTCGGAAATGCAGCGCATGATGAACAACCTTCAGGCCGGCCGCCAGCCGCAGATGCAGAACGGCCAGGACAACAGCGCCATGCGCCAGCAGATGGACAAGCTGGGCGAACTGATGCAGCAGCAGCAGAAGCTGATGGAGGAAACCTTCCGCACCGACCAGGCGCTGCGCGACCGCATGCAGCGCGGCGATCCCCAGGGCAATGATCCGCTCTTCGACCAGCCCATGCCGCAAGAGCCCGGCCAGGGCCAGCCGCAGGACCAGGCCGATGCCAATGATCCCATGCAGCAGATGACCGAGGAGCAACTGCGCCAAGCGCTCAAGGACCTTCAGAACCGCCAGAAGCAGCTCGAAAACCAGCTGAGCGAGCTGCAGAAGGGTCTCGAGGGCATGGGCGTCAAGCCCGGCAAGGGTTTTGGCGAAGCGGGCAAGGAGATGCGCGGCGCCACCGGCCAGCTCGGCCAGGGCCAGGGCGACCAGGCCGTCGGCAGCCAGGGCCGCGCGCTGCAAGCCTTGCGTGACGGCGCCCAGGAGATGATGAACCAGATGGGCCAGGGTCAGGGACAAGGCCAGGGGCCGGGCCAGGGCGTGCCGCAATATGGCCAGAACGGCCGCGACCCGCTCGGCCGGCGCCAGCAGAATGTCGGTCCGGACTTCGGCGATCAGGTGAAGGTGCCCGACGAGATCGACACCCAGCGCGCCCGCCAGATTCTCGAAGAAATCCGCCGCCGCCTCGGCACCAACAGCTCCCCCGAGCTCGAACGCCAATATCTGGAACGCCTGCTAGACATGCCGTAACGCCCTGCGCGGCGCCGCGGCAAGACCCCCTTTGGCCTGCCGGCCATCTCCCCAACAAGCGGGGAGGGACAAGGAGGCGCGCGATCGCCCAGCAATCAAGCGTCTTGCTGCTTTGAGGTGAAGGAAGATCCCGGCTGACCCCGCGCCATTCCTCGACAAGAAGAATTCCGAGCGTTGGCTTATCGTGTCCGAGCGGGCGCCCCACGATCTCTCCTCCCTTGTGGGGGAGATGGCCGGCAGGCCGAAGGGGTCTTTGCCTCCGCGCGATGAGAGGCTTGGGCAAGTGGAGTTTGCCCTCCCCCCTTACGCCGCCAGCGCCATCGCGACCGCGCGGCGGATATCCGGGAGGCTGAAGGGTTTGGAGACGACGTCGATGATCTTGCCGGCGAGATCGTCGGCGCGTTCGCGCTGTTCGGCATAGCCGGTCATCAGCAGGATCTTCAGGGCGGGAAAGGCGTCCGCCGCCTGGTGCGCAAGGGCGATACCGTCCATGACCGGCATGCGGATGTCGGAGAGCAACAGGTCGAAGGGGCCATCCTGGAGCTGGGCAAGACCATCGGCGCCATCGGCGGCCTGCGCCACCTCGTGCCCATCCATCTGCAGCGCGCGCGCCACGAATCGACGCAGCGACTCCTCGTCCTCGGTCACCAGAATTCTCGCCATCATGGCCTCCTTGCCCTCACGCCGCGACGCAGCCGGTTGGGGCGGACATCATCAGAGTTTCGTTGGGAAAAGGTAAAGGCAGTGAGCAGTGAGCAGTGAGCAGTGAGCAGTGAGCAGTGAGCAGTGAGCAGCATTGTCGTCAACACGCGCGGCGTCAACACGACGTTCCCAATTCCTTCTCACTTCTCACTGCTCACTGATCACTGATCACTAATCATTGACGGCTACTCCCCCACAACCACCCCCACAAACGGCAACTCCCGAAACGCATAGGCCACATCCATGCCGTAGCCGACGACGAAATGGTCGGGGCATTCGAAGCCGACGTGGTCGGCTTCGAAATCGACCTCGCGCTTGACCTTCTTGTCGAGCAGCACGGCGATCGAGACGGATTTTGCGCCGCGTTCGAGCATGAGGTCGCGGGCAAAGCGGAGCGTGCGGCCGGATTCCAGGATATCGTCGATGAGCAGAACATCGCGGCCGGCGACGTTGCTGTCGATATCCTTGATGATCTTGACGCCGCGCGACACGGTGCCCGTTCCATAGCTCGACAAGGTGATGAACTCGACCTCCGGCGCGAGGCCGGCGTCGTGCATGGCGCGGATCAGGTCGGCGGCGAAGATGAAGGAGCCTTTGAGAATCGAGATGACGAGCAGATCGTCGTGGCTGCCGCGGGCGATCGACTCGGCCATGTCTCGGTTCCGCGCGGCAATGGTTTCGGCGGTGAACAGCGGTTCGATGGTTTTTCCACGGACGACGGGCATGGCGATGACTTCTCCGGCAAAGGGGCTGCGTCTGCGCCCTTCTTGCGATAGGCGCTGCGGCGAGCACTGCCGTTAGCACAGTCAGCGCGCAGGTGCACCCACGGGCGCCAAGGAAACCTCGACCCGCGGCAGAGAGCCGCCGGCATGCGGCAGCCGTGCGGTGAAGCGCCGGCTCTCGCCCGGCGCCAGCGGCCCGATCCCGGCGAGCTGCCCATCGACCCGCACCAGGCCGGCGGGCCCGGTGAGATCCACCTCGATCGCCGGCACGCTGCGGGTTTCGCCCGAGCCGTTGACCACCGCACCATAGACGGAGACGACCCGCATGCCGTTGACATCCGTCAGCCGGGTTTCGACCGCCTCGACCCGCATGGCCGCGGCTGGCCCGGCCGAAACCTGGCTGCCGATGAGAAAGGCCAGCAGGCAGAGCACCCCGGTCAGCGCCGCGAAGGCGCCAAGCGAAAGCCGGCCCAGCATGCGCTCCATGACGGAAAGAGCCGCCGGCATCGGCGCATTGGCGGTGCGCGAGGAGGATCGGCCTTGGGCAGATCGCGCATGCGACGCCGACGCGTTGGACCGCGCCGCGCTGCCGATGGTTTCGAAGACGGCATCGACCACCTCCGGCCGACGCGTGATGGGGCGAAGCGGCGGGCGGACATGGCGCTTGGCCTCCGGCGGCAGAAGATCGGCCGCGCTCGGGTGGATGTTGCGATAGGGGGATGCGTTCAAGCCCTGGCTCCTGACGGATCATCGGTGGTGAAACGCAAGACAGAGCGCGGAGCCTAGGCTCGACAGGGTTAATGATTCACTAACGAGCGCCTAGCCTGTCGGCGCTGCCGGGTTCCGCTGCATGGTCTGATGCGGGATGCCACAGTCGAGATAGGGCTCACCCGAGGCGCGGAAGCCGAAGCTTTCATAGAAGCCGAGCTTATCCGCCTGGGCCGAGAGCGTGAAACGTCCGTCCGCCACCGCTTCGAACTCGGTGAGCACCCGGCGGATCAGGGCGGCGCCGACACCGCGGCCGCGCGCTTCGCGGGCGACCGCCACCCGGCCAATGCGTACGGGATCCTCGCCCGCAAGCACGCGCAGCACGCCGCAGACCGACCCGTCGAGCACCGCGACGAGATGATGGGCGGTGAGATCGAGCGCATCGAACTCCTCCTCCGGCGGCACGCCCTGTTCGGCGATGAAAACCTGGCGACGCAGCCGGAAGCCGAGATTGCAGAGGTCGGAGAACAGCGGCACGGTGAAAATGGTAGGTGATTCGGCCATGATCGCTCCTTTTCGCGTATGCTTCGCCTCACATGCAAGGGGTCGCAGGGCCCTGCGCGCGCAGGCCGGCCCTTAAAGCGGCGCTTTTTCATGGAAAATTAACCGGTGTTTAACCATGTTGGGGACGCGCGGCCGGCCGGCCGCTTTCACGCGTCTGGAGGCGGGCAGGCCTTTGATCCATTTTGAAAATGTCGGATTGCGCTATGGCATGGGGCCGGAAATCCTCCGCGATCTGACCTTCGACATTCCGCGCCGCTCCTTCCAGTTCCTGACCGGCCCTTCCGGCGCCGGCAAGACGACGCTGCTGCGCCTCCTGTTTCTGTCCTTGAAGCCGACGCGCGGCCTGATCCGCATGTTCGACCGCAACATCACCTCGATCCCGCGTGACGAGCTGCCCATGCTGCGCCGGCGGGTCGGTATCGTCTTCCAGGATTTCCGTCTCCTCGACCATCTGACGACCTATGAGAATGTCGCGCTGCCGCTGCGGGTCCGGGGCAAGGAGGAAGCCTCCTATCGCGCCGACGTGCTGGAACTGCTTGGCTGGGTGGGTCTCGGCGAACGCATCAATGTCCTGCCTCCGGTGCTTTCGGGCGGCGAAAAGCAGCGCGCCGCCATTGCCCGGGCTCTGATCGACCGGCCGGAGATCCTGCTCGCCGACGAGCCGACCGGCAATGTCGATCCGCCGATGGCACGGCGGCTTTTGACGCTGTTCATGGAACTGAACCGGCTCGGCACCGCCGTCGTCATCGCCACCCATGATCTCTCTCTGATGGACCAGGTGGAAGCGCGCCGCATGATCCTGACCGAGGGGCGGCTCGATATCTATGACTGATGCCCGCCCTACCCTCCGCCGGTCCCCCCGTCCGCAAGCCAAGGCGCCCGCCGCCGGCGAGGCGCGACGCCCGCCGCTGCGCGTTCGCCCGACCGGGCCAATCGTTCCGCCGGTCAATGTCTCCGGCCAGGCGCTGATGCTGGTCATCGCCATCATGTCCTTCCTCGCCTGTCTGACACTCGGCGCGGTGTCGATGGTGCGCGCGACGGCCCAGAGCTGGCAGAGCGAGATCTCCCGCGAGGTGACGATCCAGATCCGGCCGGATGAAGGGCTCGACATCGAGAAGGCGCTGGCGGAGGCGCGCAGCCTGGCGCTCACCTTTGACGGCACGGTGGATGGCGCGATCGTCGACCGCGCAGCCACTGCCCGCCTGCTCGAGCCCTGGCTCGGAGAGGGGCTGGACCTCGACGAGCTGCCGGTGCCGCGCCTGGTCGTCATCACGATCGACGAAACCAACCCCCCCGATTTCGCCGCACTTCGCCGCGCGCTGACGGAGAAAATTCCGCAGGCCTCGCTGGACGACCACCGCACCTGGGTGGACCGGCTGGTGGCCATGGCCCGCACCACCTCGCTGATCGGCACCGGCGTGCTGATCCTCGTCTTCTCGGCCATGGTGCTGACCGTCGTCTTCGCCACGCGCGGCACGCTCTCCGGCAACCGCCATATCGTCGAGGTGCTACATTTCGTCGGGGCGGAAGCAGGCTTCGTGGCGAACGAGTTCCAGAAACACTTCCTGCGCATCAGCCTGAAGGGCGCCGGCGCCGGTGGGCTGCTGGCCGCGCTCTGCTTTGCCGCAGCCGGCTGGTGGCAGTCGCGCTCGCTGGCGACGCCGGAAAGTGACCAGGCGACCGCCCTCTTCGGCACCTTCACCATCGGCGCGCTCGGCTATGTCGGCATCGCCTTCATCATGATCGTCATCGCCCTTCTCACGACGCTGACCGCGCGTTTCACCGTCATGCGCACGATCTATGAAATCGACCTCCTCCGTTCGGATCCGGCCCGGGCGGACATTTCGCAGAATTCCTGATATGAGGTCGTTCGTGAACCCTTTTCCGCCGCAATGGCCTGCCTCTTCCAGGCGGCCCGCAAGGCGGCTCGGCCGAAGATCGACAATGCGGCCTGGATGGGCCCGGCCACGGCAGGCCCGGGACAAGTGCTGATGGTGGACAACACGACCGACCGGAACGACGTGGAGGGGGACGGCCTGCGCCGGCCGATGGCGCGCCGCCATGTCGGCCGCGTTCGCCGCCTGGTGCGCGCGGTCTTCTACCTTCTGCTCTTTCTCGCCGGGCTCGGGCTGATAAGCTTTCTCTATTTCGCCGATCAGGTCGCCTCGCTGCAGCCGCCTGCCGATCCAAAGGCGGATGCGATCGTGGTGCTGACCGGCGGCTTCCAGCGCATCGACCAAGCGGTGGATCTCCTGAAATCCGGCGCCGGCGGTCGGTTGCTGATTTCCGGCGTGCATCCGAGCACGACGAGCAGCCAGATCCGCCGCAACACGCAGAGCCCGGTCGATCTCTTCCGCTGCTGCGTCGACCTCGGCCGCGATGCGATCGACACGATCGGCAATGCCAACGAGACGGCTGGCTGGATCCGCAACAATGGCTATCGCACCATTCTGGTCGTCACCAACAACTACCACATGCCGCGCAGCCTGCTGGAACTCCGCCGCGCCAATCCCGGCATCACCTTCGTCGCCTATCCGGTGGTCAATTCGGACTTGAAGAGCACCAACTGGCTGAGCAATCCGATGGTGCTCAAATCGATCCTGCTCGAATTCGCCAAGTTCAGCGTGGCCACTGTGCGCGATGCTCTGGGCGCCCACAGCGCCACCGGGCTACGCACCGTCGATGGCCCGCCGGCCAAGGATTGATCGGCGCGCGACGAGGGTTTCCGCCGCCCGCCGGATCGTGTAGGCAGCCTGTCAGTCTCTTCTCGGAACCGCATCCATGATCCCCTTGCGATCGGCCCTTTTCAACGTGGCATTCTACGTCAATCTGATCCTCCAGATGATCGTGCTGACGCCGATCTATTTCCTGATGCCGCGCAAGACCGCCTGGGTCGTTCCCAAGACCTGGGCGAAGACCAATCATTGGCTGATGCGCGTGCTGGTTGGCACGACCTTCGAGATCGAGGGGCTCGAAAATCTGCCGGCGGACGGCGTCTACATTCTCTCGCCCAAGCACCAGTCCTTCTGGGACGTCTATGCGCTGCTACCCTGGCTTTCGGACCCGTTCTTCATCCTGAAAAAGGAGCTGACGCGCATTCCGCTGTTCGGCTGGTATGTCGCCAAGCAGCGCATGGTGCCGGTCGACCGCTCGGCAAGGGGCCGCGCGATGGCGGCCGTGCTCGAGCGGACCAAGCAGGAAATGGCGACCGGCCGCCAGCTGATCATCTATCCCGAAGGCACCCGCAAGCCGCCGGGCGCGCCGCCGGATTACAAATATGGGATCGCCCGTCTCTATCGCGATCTGCAGGTGCCGGTGGTGCCCGTCGTCATGCATCCCGGCCTGTTCTGGCCGCGCCGCTCGCTGCGGCGCTATCCCGGCCACTTCAAGGTACGAATCCTGCCGCCGATCGCCGCGGGGCTCGATACCGACCTGTTCCTCAAGACGCTGATCGAGACGACCGAGACGGCAAGCGATGCGCTGCTGATCGAAACGCTGCAGGCCAATCCGCACCTGCCGGTCCCGCCGACGGCGGCCGACAAGCTCAGGGCCGTGGCGGCCTGATCCGAGGCTTAGACGACTGCCGCCGATCTGCGGTGGGCAAGCAGCGTTTCGACCCGACGCCCGACCTCTTCCAGCCAGTGATCGCGAATGTTCATGGCGCGCAGATGCTCGAGCGTGTTCTGGACATAGTCGACATTCTCTCCGGAGCGCCCGCGCGCATCCGCCACGATCAGCGCGGCCTCCTCGGCCTTCAGCGCCCCGGCATACTGCACATGCGCCCGGTCGATCACATAGCCGAGTGCCGGGACGCGCCGGCCATCGGCCAGCATCACCGGCAGCAGCCGCTCCTTGTAGACATGGGTGACGAGTTCGCGCTCGCGGAGATAGGCGACAACGGCGGCCCTGTCGGCCGCCTCGACCTCGAAGGCCATGCCCCGGCAGGAGCCGCCGCGATCGAGCCCCAGCACCAGACCCGGACGCTCCTCCGTGCCACGGTGGACATAGGAGCGGACGCACAGCGCCCGGCGATAGCCGAAGGTGGTGGCGGCCTGGACGGAGCGATGAGCGAAACCCGGATTCCACATCAGCGATCCATAGCCGAACACCCAGAGATTGCCGCCCTCTTGTTCAGCCGTTTCTTCGTCCGTCACTTGCGTCCGTTCTCCGCCTTGATCCTTTATGGCTACAGGAGATGAACGGCAAAATCACCTGCTCACGCGCTGTTGAAGACAAGACGCATGGCGGACGCAGACCCTGCGCCTCCGCCGCTTCGTGTGAACTGAAACGCCGTCGGTCCCGCTTTCCAGAGAGATCTCGCCACGCAAGTATTGGACGCAGCAGCCGGCTTGGCCTAAATGGTCGGTCTTCGCCTGGCCTGCTTTCCATATCGCGATCGGGGGAGACCGGCACCATCTGTCCATCCCGTTCCACGGGCGGTCCGCTTCCGCACGATAGGAACCCCGCCCTGTTTTTCTCTTCGCCGCCCGCCGGCGCAACCCGAAGGTCGATTGAAGATGCCGTCAGCCACGCCCACCGTCGCCCGCGTCAAGATCCGGCGACTGGCGATCGGCATCGCGATCTTCCTCGCGGTCTATACGGGCGTCTGGTTTCTCGCCGCCTACCAGATCGAGACGCGGCTGACGGCCTTTCTCGCCGGACGCAGCAATGCAGCCCGGACGCTGGAATGCGACGACATGGCCGTGCGTGGCTTTCCCTTCCGCATCGGCCTGTTCTGTGATTCGCTCAGGCTCGACGATCGCGGCAATGCGGCCTCCGCCTCGTTCGGCGCTCTGCGATCGGCCGCGCAGGTCTATTGGCCCGGCCGTGCCGTCATCGAGCTCGACGGTCCTGCCGAGATGCGCGTCTCCCCGGATTTCGGCCTGTCTGCGGCCTGGACGCGGCTTCAGGCGAGCATCGACGCCGGCTTCTCCGGCCTCAACCGCTCCTCGATCAGCACGGATGACACGTCCGGCACGCTCGTTCTTGGGTCCATCGGCGAGCGGCTGGCCTTTGCCGCGGCGCATGGGGAGCTGCATCTGCGCCGCAACGGTCCGGATCTCGACGCAGCCGCGACGCTGACCCGCTTCGACCTTAGACCCGCCGACGCGCAGAGCCTGTTGCCACCGCTCGACAGCACGGTGGACCTGACGGTGAAGGACCGCGCCGAACTGCTGCGTCTCGGCGGCCTGCGCGCCGCGGCCCTGCGCGGGGCAAGCGGCGAAGTCCGCAATCTCACGCTCGATTTCGGCAATGGTCTTCTCACCACCGCCTCCGGCCCCTTCACCGTCAGCGACGAGGGCCTGATCTCCGGCGCCTTCAAGCTGACCATGCGCGACGTCGAGGGCTGGCGGCGCACGCTGGTCTCCGCCTTTCCCGACGATCGCGACACGATCGACAACACGGCCAATATGCTGAGCGCGCTCTCGGCCGGCGCCAAGGATGCGAGCGTCACGCTCAATGTGCGCGACGGCACCGCGTTCCTCGCCTTCATTCCGATCGGCGTGCTGCCGGCGCTTTGACCGTCAGCTCTTCCCGTCCAGCGCATGCCGGCCGAAATCGACCTGATCGGTATCCTGCCCGGCCTGGATGATCGAGCGGCGGATGGCGCGGGTGCGGGTGAAGAGGTCGAAGAGCTTCTCGCCATCGCCCCAGCGGATCGCCCGCTGCAGATAAGCAAGATCTTCCGAGAACCGCGCCAGCATTTCCAGGATCGCATCCTTGTTGTGCAGGCAGACGTCGCGCCACATGGTGGGATCGGAGGCGGCGAGCCGGGTGAAATCGCGGAAACCGGAAGCCGAATATTTGATGACTTCGGATTCCGTCACCGTTTCCAGATCGTCGGCGGTGCCGACGATGTTATAGGCGATGATGTGCGGCAGGTGCGAGACGATCGCGAGCACCTTGTCATGATGGTCAGGATCCATCTCTTCGACATCGGAGCCAAGCGCTTCCCAGAACTGCCGAAGCTTTACCTTGGCTGCCTGATCCGTGCCCGGTAGCGGGGTAAGGATGCACCAGCGGCCCTTGAACAGGCCGATGAAACCGGCATCGGGTCCGGAATATTCCGTGCCGGCGATCGGGTGGCCGGGGATGAAATGCACGCTGTCCGGCAGATGCGGCGCCATCTGCGCGATGACGGAACCCTTGGTCGAGCCGACATCGGTGACGATGGCGCCAGGCTTCAGCGCCGGAGCGATCGCCTCGGCCACGGCGGCGGAGGCACCGACCGGCACAGAAACGATGACGAGATCGGCGCCGGCCACAGCCTCGGCCGAGGAGCTTGTGTAGCTGTCGCCCAGTCCCAGTTCCTCGGCGCGTGCAAGGGTCTCAGAACTGCGGGATGATACGGTCACGTGGGCAGCGAGCCGCTTGTCGCGGATCTCGCGGGCGATGGAGGAGCCGATGAGCCCGATGCCGATCAGGGCCACCCGGTCGAAGAGAGGAGTCATGATGCCGCTTGCCCTTATGCCCGCATGAATTCGGTCAGTGCGGCGATGACGCCGTCATTGGCGTCCGGCGTGCCAATCGAGAGGCGCAGCGCGTTCGGGAAGCCATAGCCCCGCACGGCCCGAAGGATGAAGCCGCGGCGGGTGAGGAACTCATCCGCCTCCGCCGCCCGCTTGCCCTCGACCTCGGGGAAGTGGATGAGGACGAAATTGGCAACAGAGGGCGTGACCCGGAGGCCGAGCGCCGTCAGCGCCTCGGTCAGCTGGTCGAGCCAGCGCTGGTTGAAGTCCACCGCCTCGGCCGTGAACGCCCGGTCACGCACCGCAGCCGCCCCGGCAGCGATCGCCGGCCCGTTGAGGTTGAAGGGTCCGCGCACCCGGTTGAGTGCGTCAACGATGGCGAGCGGCCCGTAGAGCCAGCCGATGCGCAGGGCGGCGAGGCCGTAGATTTTGGAGAAGGTCCGCGTCATCACCACATTGTCGTTCGAGGAGACGAGCTCGATGCCCGCCTCGTAGTCATTGCGGCGGACATATTCGGCATAGGCCGCGTCGAGAACGAGAGCGACGTTCTTCGGCAAGCCGGCATGCAGGCGGCGCACGTCGGAGACGGGCACGAAGGTGCCGGTCGGATTGGCGGGATTGGCAAGAAAGACCATCCGGGTCTTCTCGGTCACTGCGGCGAGGATGGCGTCGACATCCACGCGGCAGTCGACCTCTTTCACCGTCACCGGGGTGGCGCCTGCCGCCATGATCTGGATCTTGTAGACCAGGAAGCCGTGTTCGGTGATGATCGCCTCGTCGCCTGGGCCGAGATAGACATGGGCGAGAAGGCCCAGAAGCTCGTCCGAGCCATTGCCGCACAGGATATTGCCCGGGTTAAGGCCGTAGACCTCGCCGATCGCCGCCCTCAATTCATGCGCCTGCCCATCCGGATAGCGCTCCAGGCTGGCGGCCGCGGCCTGGAAGGCGGCGAGCGCCTTGGGGCTGGCGCCGAGCGGCGTTTCGTTCGAGGAAAGCTTGTAGACCTTCTCCACGCCCGGCGCGGTTTCCTTGCCCGGCACATAGGCCGCGATGTCGAGGATGCCGGGGCGCGGGGTCGGGAGGGCGGACGCGGAGCTCATGGTCGTGCTTTCTGCGGGAAGGGATGTGCTGCGGGAAGGGGTGTGTCCATCGGGCGATGCAATGGCAGAGCCATTAATGCCCGCCCGCCCGCTTGTCGAGCCTTCCCTCGGCACTCTAGCGGCGGTGCGGCGCGCCGGCGCCGTCTCGGATGCTCGGCACGCCCTGCGGCGCCAGGACCGGCACGAAGACACGGCGCGAGGCACGCGCTGCGACCGGCAGGCCCTGATAGAGCCGCTTCTGCGCCTCCACCACGATGACGCCGGAGAAGAGCGGCCAGAGCGACCGGCCGATTCGTTCGAGGCCGCGACCGATCTTGAGCACCGTCTTGCTGCTCGACGGCGGGAAGAACAGCGCCTCGGCCGAGGCGCCGGGCGTGAAGTTCGTTTCCCGCAGCAGCGCCGTCAACTGGCCGCGCGAATAGGGCCGGCCGGTGCCGAAGGGCGTATGCTCCATGCGCGCCCAGACGCCCTGGCGGTTTGGAACGACGATGACCAGACGGCCGCCCGGCGCCAGAACCCGCCAGAGCTCCTTCATGGTCTCGCGCGGGTTCTCGGCAAATTCCAGCGAGTGGACCATCAGCACCCGATCGATCGAGGAATCCGGCAGCGGCAGTTCCTCGTCGAAGATCAGCGCGGTGGCTGAGAGTTCGGCGACCGGCCAGTTCACCGCCCCCTGCCCGGCCGGCATGAAGGCGAAGGTGCGCTCCGTATCGGCCTTGAAGCGCTCCAGATAGGGCACGGCATAGCCGAGCCCGACCAACCGCTCCTCCGGCAGGCGGGCCCAGATGGCGGCGATCGCCATGGTGATCGCCTGCTCGGCGCTGCGCCCGAGCAGGGAGTGATAAAACTGGCGAAGATCGACGATGTCAGCGTGCATGGTCACTGAGGGTAATGCGCCATCTGCGGAAAGCAAACCGGCTGCGGCACAAATTGAAGGCCCGCGACGTTACGGGCCCGGGAGGTCTTCTGGACTTCCCGAAGAGTTTTCGTCAAGTTCGCGCGTTGATCTCCAGGAACCCTTTCATGCCCGCCTTCACCATCGAGCTCTTTCCCTGCCGCTCCGACAATTTCGGCGTGCTCATCCACGATGCGCTGAGCGGGGCGACCGCCTCGATCGATGCGCCGGAGGAGGCGCCGATCCTCGCCGCGCTGGAGCGCCGCGGCTGGACGCTGACCCACATCTTCACCACCCATCACCACACCGACCATGTGGACGCCAACCTGCCGCTGAAAGCGCGGTTCGATGCGCAGATCATCGGCCCGGCCCAGGAGGCGGCACGCATTCCCGGCATCGACCTCACCATCGGGGACGGCGGCGACTTCACCTTCGCCGGCCGCCCGGTGCATGTGATCGGCACGCCGGGCCATACGGCCGGGCATATCAACTATCACCTGCCGGAAGATCATCTGCTCTTTTCCGGCGATACGCTGTTCGCGCTCGGCTGCGGTCGGCTGTTCGAGGGGACGCCGGTCGACATGTGGACCTCGCTGTCGAAGCTCATGGCCTTGCCGGACGAGACGCTGGTCTATTTCGGCCATGAGTACACGCTCTCCAATGCCCGCTTCGCGGTAACGATCGATCCGGCCAATGCTGAGCTGCAGGCGCGCATCCGTCAGATCGAGGAGGTGCGCGACCGCGGCGAATACACAGCGCCCACCACGATTGGGCTGGAAAAGCGGACCAACCCGTTCCTGCGCGTCCAAGACGAGAAAATCCGTGCCGGGCTCGGGATGGAGGCCGCCAGCGATGCCGAGGTCTTCGCCGAGATCCGCAGCCGCAAGGACAATTTCTGATGACGGCCGACGCGATCATCGCCGCTCTCGGCCTGGAACCGCATCCGGAAGGCGGCTGCTATCGCCAGACCTTTCGGGATTCTGCAGGCGGGGAACGCGGCCACTCCACCGCGATCTATTATCTCCTGCGAGCGGGAGAACGCTCGCACTGGCACCGCGTGCGCGATGCGGCGGAGGTCTGGCATTATTATGCCGGCGATCCGCTGACGCTGCGGATGGCGGCCGAAGGCGGATCCGTGGAAGAGACGGAACTGGGGCCGGACATCCTCGCGGGCCAGCGGCCGCAGGCGATCGTCCCCGCCGATGTCTGGCAATCGGCCGAAAGCCGCGGCGCCTTCACGCTTGTCGGCTGCACGGTGGCGCCGGGTTTCGACTTCTCAGCTTTCGAGATGGCCCCGCCCGGCTGGGAGCCTTGAGCTACTCGGCCGGCTCTGCGCGCGGCGACCGCTTCAGGATGATGTCCTTGGAGGCGAGGACTGCACCGCCGGTCACGAGCAGACAGGCAAGCCCAATGGCAAGCGATGGCTCGGCGAAGCCGAAGAGCACGAGCATGAGCGTGGAAAGCACCGGCGCCGAGTAGCTGGCGACGCCCAGCAGCTGGATATTGCCGTTCTTGACGCCATAGTCCCAGGCATAGAAGGCGGCGCCGACCGGCAGGAGACCAAGGCCGAACACAGCCAGCCATTCACCGGCACCTGTCGGCCAGACGGTCTGCTCCAGCGCGAGATGGCAGAGCAGCGAGAGAAGCGAGGTGGCGAGGCAGAAGCCGGTGACGACATCGGTCGAGACCGCCTCGAATCGGCGGGTGATCAGTGAATAGCCGGACCAGGTGAAGGCGCAGGCGAGCGCCGCCCCATAGCCGAGCGCATAGGCGCTGTCGAACTCGACGCCCTTGCGCGCCACGATCAGCACCGTGCCGGCGAGACCGGCCAGCGCACCGACCACATGATGCCAGGCAAGCCGCTCGCCCGGCAGCAACGCCGAACCGACGACGATCAAGAGCGGCCAGAGATAGGCGATCAGCCCGGCTTCCACGGCCGGGGCGTTGCGCAAGGCGGTGAAGTAGAGAAAGTGATAGCCGAACAGGCCGGCAATGCCGACGATCCAGACCTTGGCCGGCTGGCGCAAGAGTGCCAGGCGCTCCGGCCGCAGCAGGAGCACGACGAGGCCGGGCAGGCTGCCGATCGCGAAGCAGAGGGCCGAGAGCTGGAAGGGCGGCATACTGCCGGAAGCGGCGGTGAAGAGCGCCAGCAGGGCCCACATGAGGATCGCGGTAAAGCCGATCAGCGTGGCCCGGACTGTCATCTTTTCTAGCTCCGTTCGTCACCCTTGAAGCGCGTGGCCCAGACGGTCACGGGACCATATTTCGTGGGAACGCGGACATAGACCGGAGCATATACATTCCCGGCCTCCGCCTTGGCAAACCAGATCTCCATGTCTTCGAGCCGCTTCAGATATTCGACGTCGGAGCGGCCCTTCTTATAGCCGGAGCGCGGCACGAATTTGACGCCGCACACGATCACGTCGCCGGAAAAGCCATCGGTCTTGAACGGCTTGCTGCCTTTGGCCGAAAGCTTGAAGTCCATCCGCGATTCGCCGTCAAAGACCGGCAGCGTCTTCGGGCAGACCTTGGCATCGGCAGGGAAGATCAGGCCGGAAAGCGGATCGACGACATTGCGCATGTCCGCCTCGGTGACCGGGATCCAGTTCTTCGGCGTGCGCCGCTGCGGGCGCAGCGTGGCGGAGGTCACGTTGCCGTTCACGAATGACACATCGATCGCGCGGGATTTCTTGCCGCTCTTGTAGCGCACCGAATAGTCCGTGGCGGACAGCTTGTCCCGCTCGATCGTGCCCGAGACCGAGGTCTGGCCGGAGGTCGAGGAGAGGATATCGGCAAGACCGGCCGAATTGAGCTTGCCGGAAATGCTGTAGCGATCGTCAGTGAAGACGGTGTGGAAGGAGGCCCGCGCGATCGGCAGGCCGGCGAGAGAGATGGTATAGTCCGTCTGATGCTCGGTCTGGGCGGCCCTGGAAGCCACCGGCGTCGACAGCGAGAGAGACAGGGCCAGAAGAGCGGCAGAACCGACACGCCACGCCATGCGCGAGACCTTTCCGTCACGAAGGGATGATGAGCAATGGGAGATAGGCATGTATTGAGGCATTTCTACGCCCTCTGCAACCGATCCTCCCGGTCGCGGCGCCATGGCTTTTCCCCGGCATCCTGGCGCGCGAGGACCGGAAAATGCGTGCCGCGGCTTGACGCGGCGCGCCCGTCTGACTATAGAACCGCAACTTTCCAATCATGGCCGGTGGGAATGGTGCATGGGCTTGTGGCCCGCAACCGCATTGAACGCTGGCGAGTATAACGATAGGTGATACCATGTCCCGTGTTTGCGAACTGACCGGCAAGGGCGTCCAGTCGGGCAACAATGTGAGCCATGCCAACAACAAGACCAAGCGTCGCTTCCTGCCGAACCTCTGCAGCGTCACGCTGATCTCGGATGCTCTCGGCCAGCGCTTCCGTCTGCGCGTTTCGGCGTCTGCGCTGCGCTCGGTCGAGCACCGCGGCGGCCTCGATGCCTTCCTGCTGAAGGCCAACGAGAACGAACTGTCCATGCGCGCCCGCCTGCTGCGCCGCCAGATCGTCAAGAAGTCTGCCGAAACGGCTGTCGCTGCCTGATCCAAGGTCTCGCGATCTTCGACTGCGGCCCGCCTCTGGCGGGCCTTTTTGTATGAACCCGCCGCCGCGAGGGAGATAATCCCCTGCGGCTTCATCCCTCAAGCTGGTGGCATCACCCAGGATAAAAAAATGCTGAAGCATCGCACCTTCGCGCTCTATGTCGTCTTGATGACCCTCGTGGTCGTCGCCTCGAACATTCTCGTCCAATATCCCCTGCCCGGCGCCATCGGCCCGCTGCAGCTCGGCGATCTCCTGACCTGGGGCGCGTTCAGCTACCCGATCGCCTTTCTCGTCACCGACCTCACCAACCGGCAGTTCGGCCCGCGAATCGCGCGCCGCGTCGTCATTTGCGGCTTTGCGGTCGCGGTGGTGCTGTCGGTGCTGCTCGCCACGCCGCGGCTGGCGATCGCCTCCGGCACCGCCTTCCTGCTCGGCCAGTTGCTCGACATCACCGTCTTCAATCGGCTGCGCACCCAGGGCTGGTGGCGCGCGCCGCTGGTCGGATCGCTGATCGGCTCGGCGCTCGATACGCTGATCTTCTTCTCGGTCGCCTTCGCCCCGGTCTTCGTTCTCTTCGGGCCGAACGATCCCTTCGCGCTGGAAAGCGCGCCAATCCTCGGGCTTCTCTCCGGCGAGGCGCCGCGCTGGATTTCCTGGGCGCTGGGCGACCTCAGCGTCAAGATCCTGGTCGGGCTCGTCATGCTGCTTCCCTATGGCGCGCTGATGGCCGTTATCAAGCCGATGCCGGGCGTGAAGGCCAGCGCGCAGGGCTGAAATTCCGCGCGTCGTCCACCGTCTCGCAAGCGCAATGCCATGTTCCGGCGGCCCCTCGCCGGAACCAAATCCCGCTCCGGTCCATTCTCATGCTCGCAAGACATTGAAAGGACCCGTATCATGACCCGCAAGATCATTCTCGCCTCTGCTGCCCTGCTGTCGCTCGGCATCACCGGCGCAGCCCATGCCCAGAACGGCACCGTGACCGGCACCGCCGGCGGCGCCGTCACCGGCGCCATCGTTGGCGGCCCCGTCGGTGCCGTTGTCGGGGGTGCCGTCGGCGCCGTTGCCGGCACGGCGATCGATCCGCCGCCGGAGCGCGTCGTCACCTATGTCCAGCAGGCCCCCATGCCTGCAGAGCCGGTTGTCGTCGAACAGGAAGTCGTGGTCGGCAAGCCGCTGCCGCAGACCGTCGTCCTGCAGCAGATCCCGGACGATCCGACCTATGCCTATGCCGTCGTCAACGAGCGCCGGGTCATCGTCAACCCGCAGAACTACACCGTCGTTCGCGTTCTTGACTAACACCACAGAGCTTTGGCTTGACGCAGAGCCCCTTCGCCAACCCGGCGAGGGGGCTTTGTTCATTGCGGCAGGAGACGAAATTCGAGCATCAGGTTGCGCTGGAGGATCGAGTGGTTGTCGTCGGAGACGATGACGAGCCGGGTGTCCTCATTCGGCTGCATCACGACATCCAGCCCTTCCATATTATCGATCTGGTAGCCGAGATCGGCGGAGAGAATGATCTCCCCATCGACGACCGCGCCGGGCTTGATGCTGTCGCCGTCGATTCGCCGAACCTGCATGCCGAGACCCGCAGCAAACGAAAAGCGACGCTCGAGCAGAAGCAGGTCTCCGTTCGGCAGGAAGGCGCCGTCCGTGACGGCGAAGGGATCATGCTGCACGACCGAAAAGGGACCCCGGCGCGGCCCTTCGAGAATGGCGGCGAGTAAATGGTCCTGCTGATCGAAGGAAAGCTCTGCCACGATGACCGGCGCGCCCTTCAGCGGACTGCTTTCAGGGGAAACGGCCACGGTCTCCAGTCCACGATTGCTGCGCAGGCGGCCGGGCGCAATCAGGATCGGCAGGCTGCGCAACGGCCTCGCCGTGGCAAAGCCCGGGTCCGGATAGACATCGACCCTTGCGAACCGCTCGAAGCTGACCAGCGCCTGTCCGTCGCGCAACGCCAGCCCCTCGGAGTCCATCCGGTACTTCACATCCTCCGTGCGACCGGACGAATCACGCATGGAAGTGATGCGCACGTCTGCGACGCCGGACAGTTTGCCAGCATCGTCCCGCGTCACCCGCCCTTCGATCCAGTGGCCGGTGTCGAGAACGCCGAGGAAGTGGCTGCCGTCCGGTCGAAACCGGATCGAGGAGAAGGCGCCGAAGAGCGGGTTGCTCGACGACATGTCGATCCCGCCAAGGAACTCGGCCTTGCCGAAGACGGTCTCACCCGAGCCGAGCTTGAAATTGGTGATCGGCTTGCTGCGGATCGTCGCCGCTTCTTCTCCGACGGAGTGCCCGGCGGAGAGAAAGGTCAGCAACACGGCCAGCAGGGGCCCAAGGCGCGGTCTGATCACCCGATCAGCCGGCGCGTCGAGCGCTGCGGAACGTGCGGCGCTTGCTCTCGTCATCGAAGAGCGAGGCCAGCTGCTCGGTCATCGCCCCGGCCAGTTCGTCGGCATCAACGATGGTGACGGCCCGGCGGTAATAGCGGGTCACGTCATGGCCGATGCCGATGGCGAGCAGCTCGACCGGCGAGCGGGTCTCGATCTGCTCGATGACGGCGCGCAGGTGCCGCTCCAGATAGTTGCCCGGGTTCACCGAAAGCGTCGAATCATCGACCGGCGCGCCATCGGAGATCATCATCAGAATCCGCCGCTGTTCAGAGCGGGCGAGAAGTCGGTTATGCGCCCAGATCAGCGCCTCGCCGTCGATGTTCTCCTTGAGCAGGCCTTCGCGCATCATCAAGCCAAGATTGCGCCGGGCGCGGCGCCAAGGCGCGTCCGCTGACTTGTAGATGATGTGGCGCAGATCGTTGAGACGGCCGGGAAGCTGCGGCTTGCCGGTGGCCAGCCAGCGTTCGCGGCTCTGGCCGCCCTTCCAGGCCTTGGTGGTGAAGCCCAGGATCTCGACCTTGACGCCGCAGCGCTCCAGCGTGCGGGCGAGGATATCGGCGCAGGTGGCTGCCACCGTGATCGGCCGGCCGCGCATGGAGCCGGAATTGTCGATCAGCAGCGTCACCACCGTATCGCGGAAATTCGTGTCGCGCTCGCGCTTGAAGGAGAGCGGCTGCATCGGGTCGACGATCAGCCGCGGCAGGCGCGCGGGGTCGAGATAGCCCTCTTCGAGATCGAACTCCCAGGAGCGGTTCTGCTGTGCCATCAAGCGACGCTGCAGCCGGTTGGCCAGCCGCCCGACTGCCCCTTGAAGATGGGCAAGCTGCTTGTCGAGAAATGCCCGCAAGCGATCGAGCTCGGCTTCATCGCACAGCTCTTCGGAGGCGATCGTCTCGTCGAATTCGGTGGTGAAGGTGGCGTAGTCGACCTTCTCGTTGAAATCGTCGAAGGGATGGGCCGGGCGTTTGACCTCGCCGGGCGTCTCGCTGTCGTCCTCGCCCTCGTCCGACATCTCCTCGTCGGAGATCTCGGCGCCGTCCATTTCGCCTTCGTCCATCTGCTCTTCGGCAGATTCATTCTCCTCCGACGGTGCTGCGTCCGAGCCGGCATCCTCTTCCGAGCTGCTTTCGTCCTGCTCCTGGCTGCGCGGCTGGTCCTCGTCGGTCTGGCTTTCCTGATCGTCGGGCTCGGCCTCGTCGTCGCCATAGCGCTCGGCCACGTCCATGGAGGCGAGCATGTTGCGCACGACGCGGGCGAAGGCCTGCTGGTCGTTGACCGCGGCCGAGAGCCCTTCCATGTCGCGTCCGGCCTTTTCCTCGATGAAATCGCGCCAGAGATCGAGCACCTTGCCGGCCGAGGCGGGCGGTGTGCGACCGGTCAACCGTTCGCGCACGATCAGCGCGACCGCTTCCTCGATCGGGGCATCAGCCTGGCGGTCGATCGCGCCGAAATTGGCCTTCGCATATTTCTCCTCGAGCATCGAGGCGATGTTGTCGCCGACGCCGTCCATGCGCAGGGCGCCGATCGATTCGACGCGGGCTTGCTCCACCGCGTCGAAGATCACCTTCGCGTCGGTGCCCTGCGGCGACATGGTGGCATGCACGCGGGCATCGTGGCAGGCCTTGCGCAGCGCCATGGAATCGCCGATGCCGCGGGTGACCGACAGCTCCTGCCGCGTCGGGCGCTTGGAAATTTCCGGCAGGCGCATGCGCTCGCCGGTCAGGCCCGGCCGCTCATTGGCGAAGGTGACCTCCACCTCCGGGTCGCCGGCGATCGAGCGGATGCAGCCGGTCAGCGCGCGGCGGAAGGGTTCCACATCCACCGCTCCGCCGGGTCTCGGCCTTGAATTGTCGCCCCGCCCTGCCATGCGCTCAGGCCGTCGCGTCGAGAACGATGTTGGCGGCGCTCTCCTTCAGCTCGACGCCGAAGGCGCGCTGGTAGTGTTCGGCCACCAGTGCCCGCTCCAGCTCGTCGCACTTGTTAAGGAAGGTGACGCGGAAGGCAAAGGCGATATCGCCGAAAATATGTGCGTTCTCGGCCCAGGTGATGACGGTCCGCGGGCTCATGACGGTGGAGAGGTCACCATTGATGAAGGCGGCCCGGGTAAGATCGGCGACGCGCACCATCTTCGACACGGTGTCGCGGCCGCGCTTCTCGGTGAAGCCCTTCACCTTGGAAGCCACGATATCGACCTCATTGTCATGCGGCAGATAATTGAGCGTGGTGACGATCGACCAGCGGTCCATCTGCGCTTGGTTGATCTGCTGCGTGCCGTGATAGAGGCCCGTCGTATCGCCGAGGCCGACCGTATTGGCGGTGGCGAACAGGCGGAAAGCGGGGTGCGGCCGGATGACGCGGCTCTGGTCGAGCAGTGTCAGGCGACCCGAGGATTCCAGCACGCGCTGAATGACGAACATGACATCCGGGCGGCCGGCATCATATTCGTCGAAGACGAGCGCGACATTGTGCTGATAGGCCCAGGGCAGGATGCCGTCCTTGAACTCGGTCACCTGCAGCCCGTCCTTGACGACGATCGCATCCTTGCCGACGAGATCGATACGGCTGACATGGCTGTCGAGGTTGATGCGCACGCAGGGCCAGTTCAGCCTTGAGGCAACCTGTTCGATATGGGTGGACTTACCGGTGCCGTGATAGCCGGAGACCATCACGCGGCGGTTATGGGCAAAGCCGGCCAGGATGGCGAGCGTCGTTTCGCGGTCGAACAGATAATCCGGATCGGCATCCGGAACATAGGCATCACCCTTGGAGTAGGCAGGGACCCTCAGGTCCGTATCAATGCCGAAGACCTCACGGACAGAGACGGTCGTATCGGGAAGATTGGAAATATCGAGGTCTACCTTGCTCATCATGTCTCCGGGGACCGCGACGCGGGCGGTCGCAGTGTGCATTGCAACGGGATCGTGTCTTCCTAGCAGAAGCCAGCCTGCTTTAACAATTGGTACGCCTGGATCACGGCGCGAAAACGGTCTTCCGATCCCCTGTCGCCGCCATTGGCATCCGGGTGGTGCTTCTTGACCAGATCCTTGTAGGCGGCCTTGATGTCCGCCTGCGTGGCCTCGGCGTGAAGACCGAGCGTTTCGAAGGCCTTGGCCTCGAGCGTCTTCAGCTTTCGCTGGCGCGGTTCCTGGCGCGGCGCGCGGGCCCGCGCTTCGCTCACGAAGCCGAACGGATCGCGCATCCGGGCCTGGGCACCGGCCGTTCCGGAGCGCATCTGCGACTGCGCCGGGCCGTTCTTGGCGCTCTTGTTGACGCCGATCGTCCAGGTCGGCCGATGACCGGTCAGGGCTTCCTTCTGATAGCGGGCGATTTCGTTGTCGGAGAGACCGGAGAAGTAGTTATAGCCCTTGTTATATTCCTTCACGTGCTCGAAGCAGAACATGAAGTACTCATTTTCCGCATTGCGGCCGACCGGCGCGCGATGAACACCGTTTTCCTCGCATCCATCCCACTGGCACATGGGCGAGATCCGTTCTGGCTTCGCGCTCGTGCGGCGCTTGGTCCGGATCGTGTCGAAATATTTTGAATCGAGCTTCATGAGGCACATTATGGGGCGTGGCGACAGCCACAACAAGAATTGACAAACCGGAATGTTGGTGGCTTTGAGGAGCCGATGACGCCAAGGCGGCCGACCATCCGGCGGTCTGCCCTCAAGCCAGAAGAAGCAGGCCGAAAGATGTCGATCAGAGAGCGTATCGAAGCAAGGCTGAGCGAGGCTTTCTCCCCCGAGCGCCTGACGGTGATCGACGAGAGTGCCAGCCATGCCGGCCATCAACCGGATGTGACCGGAACGGGCGAGACCCATATGCGGGTGCGCATCGTATCGCCGGCTTTTTCCGGCCTCCCCCGCCTTGCCCGCCACCGCGCCGTCAACGACGTTCTGAAGGCCGAACTCGAAGCCGGACTGCATGCCTTGGCCATCGAGGCCTCCGCACCGGGCGAAGCCACCCGCTGGTAGCCCAGGCAGAAGCGCTCAGGCTGCGAGCTTGTCTTGAAGGAAGCCGAGCACGGCAGAGGTCGGCACGTCATCGGCGACGAAGGATTGCCCAAGGCCGCGCGTCAGGATGAATGTCAGCTTGCCGCCCTTCACCTTCTTGTCCTGCGCGATCGCGTCCATCAGGACCTCGGCCGGCGGCAGTTCGCCTGGAATATCCTGGAGACCGGTCGGCAGGCCGACGGTGCGCAGATGCGCTTCCACACGGGCTGCGACATCCGGGCTTGCGAGATTCATTCGCGCCGAGAACTGATGCGCCAGCACCATGCCGATCGCGACGCCCTCGCCATGGACAAGACGTGCGCCGTCGTACTGCGTCGCCGCCTCCAGCGCATGGCCGAAGGTGTGGCCAAGGTTCAGCAGCGCGCGGCGGCCATTTTCCCGCTCGTCGGCCGCGACCACATCGGCCTTGGCCTGGCAGCTGACCGCAATCGCTTCGATCCGCGCCTCGCCGCCGGCAAAGACCGCCTGCCAGTTTTGCTCCAGCCAGGCGAAGAAATCGGGCCGGTCGATCAAGCCGTATTTCGCGACCTCCGCATAACCGGCCCGGAACTCGCGCGGCGAGAGCGTGTCGAGCACATCGGTATCGGCCAGCACCAGATCCGGCTGGTGGAACACCCCGATCAGGTTCTTGCCCTGCGGCGAATTGATGCCGGTCTTGCCGCCGACAGAGCTGTCGACCTGGGCCAGCAGCGAGGTCGGCACCTGGATGAATCGCGAGCCGCGGCGTACTATCCCGGCGGCAAAACCGGTGAGATCGCCGATCACCCCGCCGCCAAGCGCGATCACCGCGTCATTGCGCTCGATCCGGGCGCGGATGATCGCCTCGCAGACCGGGATCAGATGGTCGAAACTTTTGGTCTTTTCGCCAGCCGGAAGAATGGTCGATACCGCCTCGATGCCAGCCTCGCCAAGACCCGCCATGAACGCTTCGAGATAGAGCGGCGCCACATGCTCGTCCGTGACCACCGCCATACGGCGGCCCTTGAGCCGGCCGGCGATTTCGCGCGCGGCAGATGCAATCAGGCCAGGGCCGATCAGGATATCATAGGCGCGGTCGCCGAGATCGACCCGGATCGTGCGGGCGGGGGAAGGCGTGAAAGGCATGCTCATGTCCTGCTCAACGCGGCGATGGACTCAAGCACCTCTTCCACCATCCGCTCTTTCTTCACGTCTCGCGACAGCACGGTGATGTCGGCCTCGGCATAGATCGGATAGCGCGCCTCCATGAGCCGCGCCAAGGTGCCCTTGGGATCCTCCGTCTTCAAAAGCGGACGGGTGTCCCGCTTGTTGACGCGCTCCCAAAGCACGTCGAGATCAGCATTGAGCCAGACCGACAGCCCGTTCTTGCGGATCTGCCGTCGCGTCGCCTCATTGATATAGGCACCGCCACCGGTCGAGACGACGCGGGTTCCCGATGTAAGCAGCCGCTTGATGACTCGGGTTTCCAGCGCCCGGAATTCGGGCTCGCCGTAATCGGCGAAGAGTTCGGCGATGCTCATGCGCGAGACGCGCTCGATCTCGTGGTCGGAATCGACGAAGGGGATGCCGAGCGTCTGGGCCGTCAGCCGGCCGATCGCCGACTTGCCGGCCCCCATCAGCCCGACGAAGACGAGGTTGCGCGATCCGAGCACGGCTTTCACCTGCTGCACCAGCGCGTCCGACACAGGCTCGACCACCTCGCTCATGGCTGTCTTTTTCGTCCCCTATTTCTCCTTCCTATCGTCAATCACGCATGAAGCGTCAAGTCGCGCTGCCAGTCTGAAGAGCTTGGTCGCAAGCCAACGCTTGCACTCCGGACCGCCTGCGGCCATATGGAAGCCCGTGTCTCGGAGCGCTTCATGCCGACCCTCGTCCGATTCCTGTTCATCTGCCTCGTGCTTGCGGGGATCGTGTACGGCACGATGCTGGCGCTTGCGACCCTCGTGATTCCCACCGAACGGGACGAGACGGTGCGGATCCCGGCCGAGCGGATGAACCGGCCGTGACGCTCGATCTCTCCGCCGCCCATCTCGAAGCTTTCCTGGAGATGATGAGCGCTGAGCGGGGAGCTGCCACCAATACGCTTGCCGCCTATCACCGCGATCTCTCCGATGCGCATGCCTTCCTGAAGGCCCGCGGGGTCTCGCCGGATGCCGCCGCGCCGGAGGATCTGCGCGCCTATCTTGCCGCGCTGTCGGCCGATGGGTTCAAGCCGACCTCCCAGGCCCGTCGGCTTTCCGCGCTTCGGCAGTTTTACAAGTTTCTCTATGCCGAGGGACTGCGTGCCGACGACCCGACCGGTATTCTCGACGCGCCGAAGAAGGGCCGGCCACTGCCGAAAACGATGAGCCTCGATGACGTGACCCGGTTGCTCGCCCGGGCCGAGGCCGAGGCGCGCGCAGAGCCGGACCGGATCGAACCCCTGCGGCTGCATGTGCTGATCGAGCTGCTCTATGCCACCGGCATGCGGGTGAGCGAACTCGTGACGCTGCCGGCCTCGGTTCTGGCCCGCAACGGCCGGATGCTGATGATCCGCGGCAAGGGCAACAAGGAGCGGATGGTGCCGCTCTCGCGCGCCGCCATCGCCGCGCTTGAACTTTACGGCGAGCGCTTTGCCGCATTCCAGGCAGCCCAGCCGGCTGGCAAGGAGAGCCGATTTCTGTTTCCGGCCGCCTCCGAGGCCGGCCATCTGCCGCGCCAGGTCTTCGCCCGCGAGCTGAAGGCGCTGGCGGGACGGGCGGGAATCCGGGCCGCCGTCATTTCGCCGCATGTGCTCCGCCATGCTTTCGCCAGCCATCTGCTGGCCAATGGCGCCGATCTTCGCGCGGTGCAGGAACTGCTCGGCCATTCGGACATTTCGACGACGCAAATCTACACGCATGTGCTGGAGGAGCGGCTGCACCAACTGGTGCAAACGCACCACCCTCTTGCCAAGCAGACCAAAAAACGGGATTAGACCGCCTGACCTTCAAGGGCCAATGCGCCCGCAGGCCGTGCGGCCCACCGAACGGAAGCGACCCGATGCACCATTATCTCGATTTCGAAAAGCCGATCTCGGATCTCGAGGGCAAGATCCACGAGCTCAAGAAGATCGCCTCCGAGGATGAGAGCATCGATACGAGCGAGGAGATCGAGCGCCTGGAGGCTCGCGCCCGCGAGGCCATGGTCGAGATCTATGGCAAGCTGACCCCGTGGCAGAAGACGCAGGTCGCCCGTCACCCGCAGCGTCCGCATTTCCAGGACTATGCCGAGGGCCTGTTTACCGAGTTCACGCCACTTGCCGGCGACCGCAAGTTTGCTGAGGACGCCGCCATCCAGGCAGGGCTCGCCCGGTTCCGTGGCATGCCTGTCGCCGTGATCGGCCAGGAGAAGGGCAACGACACGAAGTCGCGCATCAAGCACAATTTTGGCAGCGCCCGGCCGGAAGGTTATCGCAAGGCGATCCGCGTCATGGAAATGGCCGATCGCTTCGGCCTGCCGCTGATCACGCTGATCGATACGGCCGGCGCCTATCCGGGCGTGGGCGCCGAGGAACGCGGTCAGGCGGAAGCCATCGCCCGCTCGACCGAGATGTGCCTGAACGTCAAGGTGCCGATCGTGTCCGTCGTGCTCGGCGAAGGCGGTTCGGGCGGGGCGATCGCGATCGCGACCGGCAACCGCGTCTATATGCTGGAACATGCGATCTATTCCGTGATCTCGCCGGAAGGTGCGGCATCGATCCTCTGGCGCGACTCCACCCGGGCCAAGGAAGCGGCCACCACCATGAAGATCACGGCGGAAGATCTGAAAGGCTTCGGCATTGTCGATGGCATCATCGAGGAGCCGGTTGGTGGCGCGCATCGCGATCCGGCAGCCGTGATCGAGCGCACCGGCACGGTGATCGCCGACGCGCTCAAGGATCTCTCCGGCCTCAAGGGGCCCGAGCTGCGCAACAGCCGGCGCGAGAAATATCTGGCGATCGGCCGCTCGCTCTAATCGCCCATCTGCCCCCTATTCGCCCAACCCCTGCCGCATTCCGCAGGCCTTCTGGCACGGGCGGGGAGAGACGCTCGTCATGGTTAGGGACTCCTAAACACTCGCAGCTTATTGATTCTCTCGGCAATCCCCGTTACGGGAGAACCGCGTCCGATCTTCATTTGATGGGCTGATGCCGATGCGCCTGACATATCTTGCCGCCACCGTCGCAGCCGCCGCGCTGATCAGCGGCTGCACCGCCAGCGACACCCTGGTCGACAGCGTCGACGTCAATCTCAAGACGGTGACCAGCAAGGTCAATTACGAACTCTCCGGCAAGATCGTTCAGAAGATGCAGGCGATGAACATGGCGAAGACCTCGCCGATCATGCTGCGCATCTTCAAGGAGGAAGGGGCGCTGGAGGTCTGGAAGGCCAATTCGGCCAATCGCTTCGAGAAGCTGCGCGAATACAAGATCTGCGCCTGGTCCGGCAAGCTCGGCCCGAAGGTGAAGGAAGGCGACCGGCAGGCGCCGGAAGGCTACTACCCGCTGGCGCCCGGGCAGATGAACCCGAACTCGTCCTATTATCTCGCCATCAACACCGGCTTCCCCAACCAGTTCGACCGCGCCAATGGCCGCTTCGGCACCAATCTGATGATCCACGGCGCCTGCTCCTCCTCCGGCTGCTACTCGATGACGGACGAGCAGATGCAGGAGATCTTCGCTCTGGCGCGCGACGCCTTCAAGGGCGGGCAGAAGACCATCCAGCTGCAGGCGCTGCCTTTCCGCATGACGGCCGAGAACATGGCGCGCCACCGCAACAGCCCGAACTTCGAGTTCTGGAAGAACCTGAAGGAAGGCTACGACCAGTTCGAGATCACCAAGCGGCCGCCGGAATTCGCCGTCTGCGAGAAGAAATATGTCTTCAACAAGCAGATCGACGGCAGGCCGAACCCCGCCGGCCAGTGCCCGGCCATGAGCACGCCGCCGGCGATGGAAATGGCGCTGGCGAGCTACAACAAGAAATATGACGAGGACTATGCCAGGGCGCTGAAGAAGCTGGACGGGCTGGTCTGGTACGAGCCGACAGAGGCCGAGCGCAAGGCGGTCGTGGCCAAGAGCCGTGCCGGACGCGAACTCGCCTATGCCCCGACCGGGACCTCGCTCGATGCCGGCAAGCTGATGAAGGTGGCCGACCTCGAAAAGCAGGAAGCACGCCGCGCCGAACTCGAAGAGGCCCGCCAGGCGATCGAGATCCAGACGGCGGCACTCGAGAAGACCACCCGCGGCGGCAAGAACGTCCCCGTGCCGCAGCAGAACCCCCTGCCCCGTCCCGTTCTGCAGGCCGAAGCGCCGGCCGCCGACAATGCCGGCAACGGCTTCTTCGCCAGCCTTTTCAAGAAGAAGCAGCCACTGACGACAGCGACCATCGAGGCCGCACCGCAGGCGACAGGGCCGGCCGCACCGCTGCCGGTCACAGTCGAGACACACCAGGTGAAGGTGGATGCGCCGGCCGCGAAGGCGATCGCCCACAAGAAACCGCTGCCGACTGAGACGCAGACCTCGCCCGTAACGGCGCAGGCGTCCTCTCCCGTCCAGCCCTCCGCCGATCAGGCTGTTGCCGAGCAGCAGCCGGCCGAGGGCAAGAAGCCGTTCTGGAAACTCTGGTAACGGGTCGCATGACCGACGAGGCGGCTGCGGTCTATGACCTCAAGGGGCTGAAATGCCCGCTCCCTGTCATGCGCACCCGCAAGCGCCTGGCTCGCCTGCCCGCCGGCGCCCGCCTGAGCATCCTCACCACCGACCCGCTGGCCACCCTCGACATCCCGCATTTCTGCCGGCAGGAGGGCCACAAGCTGGAAAGCCAGACCACCCTTCCCGACGGGCACCGCTTTGTGATCTGCAAGGGGCGTCGTGGCGGCGAACAGCAAAACCCATGACGTCTGGCGACAGCGGACGGCAATGAGAAGCCGTACTGATACGGTGCAGCCTTCTAAGCTTAATGGTGGAAAAGATTAATCGTGCAGTGAGATGCAGCGGGCCGCAGGAACGAAGATGAGCGCCCTGCGGTTTGTGAATGTCAGGCGGCCTTTGGACCTTGCATCGGAATGTCGATCTTCAGGGGAACGCCGAGAGCCTTGAACGCATCCTGCAGCGAGTCCAGCCGCGTCTGATGGTCCAAGCGGAAGAGGCGATCGATCTGCTCGCGATGGGGCCAGCCCAGCGCACGTTGAAGATCAGCCCGCGTCCAGCCTCTGCTTCTCATATTCATGTAAATGGCAGCCTTGAGGTGGACCATCATCGGAAGCTCGATCAGGTGGCTGCCGCCTTCCTCATCGTTGAGAGGACGCGGAACGTCTTCCCCATCGGCCATTCTCGCCGCGATCGCCTCCTCTATGGCATCTCGGCCATTCAGGCATGCCTCTTCCTGCGTCTGCCCGAAACTCGTCAGCTCCGGAAAATCGTTGGATGTCACCAGCCAGAGATCGCCGTCTTGCTCTAGAGCCAGTCTGTACCAAGCCATAGGGATCGCCCTCTCACTTGAGGCCCAGATCCTTTTTGATCTTTGCGACCAGCTTTGGACCCAGTTCCTTGGACGCGCCGTGCATCGGCAGCTGCGATTTCTTCTCGCCAAGATAGACGGTCAGGTGACCACTGCCGCCTCGATGCGTCTCGAAACGACAGCCCTGTTTCGCCAGCCACCTCTTGAGCTCGTTCGCGTTCATGACTGTAGCGCACTCAACACTTCTGTTGAAGTCAACACAAGTGTTGACTCAAGTCAAAGCGTTTTCCTTCAAGGGCACGCTTAGATCCTCAATCCCGGCACTGCGAGCGGGTTATCTTCCAGCGCCGTGCGGTCGGGACGGTCGATCGAGGGGGTGCCGGTGAAGGCGTCGAAGAGGTCGCGCACGAAGCTCTCCTCCAGCCCCTCGGTGATCAGCACCATGCGGGTGCGGCGGTCTGCCGGGTCCGGCCAGGCAGCGAGGCGCTGGGGCGGGTGGAAGATCTGTTGAACGCCGTGCAGGACCAAGGGTCGCTCCGGCCGTTCGGCGGTGCAGACGATCGCCTTCATGCGCAGAAGCTTTTCGCCATGGGCCGAGCGCAAGAGATCGACGAACATGTCGAGCGCCATGGCCGAGATCGGCCGGTCGTGGACGATGCTGAAGGAGCGGATATCGGCGCCATGGCGATTGACGTCATGGTGGTGATGATGGTCGCCGGCATGGTGATCATGGCCACAATGTTCGTCGTGGACATGATGATGATCATGATCGTGGTGGCCGTGTGCCTGCGCCGCCTCGTCCTGCAGCCAACGGCCGACATCGGCGATCTTGGTCGAGGCATCATAGAGGCCGCATTCGAACAGGGCGGGCCCGCTCGCCTCGTCCAGGTCGCCATCGATCTGTGGGGCCCGGGGGTTGAGCGCCGTGAGCTGTGCGCGGAGCGAAGCAAGCGCCTGAGGATCAGCGAGGGTCGCCTTGCTGACGACCAGCCGGTCGGCCACCGCCACCTGCTTGACCGCTTCTTCGTGATGATCGAGCGTCGACAGACCATTGACCGCATCGACCACCGTCACCACGCCATCCAGCCGGTAGCTCTGGGCGATGATCGGATTGCCCATGACCGACTGCATGACCGGCGCCGGATCGGCAAGGCCGGTGGTTTCGATCACCACCCGCTTCAAGGGGCGGATGCGCCCGGTCTGCATGCGGTCCATCAGATCGGCCAGCGTATCCACCAGTTCCCCGCGCACCGTGCAGCACAGGCAGCCATCGGAGAGCTCGATCACCCCATCGCCGGAGGCTTCGACCAGCAGGTGATCGAGCGAGACATCGCCGAACTCGTTGATGATGACAGCCGTATCGGAGAGCGAAGGATCCTTCAGCAGCCGGTTGAGCAGCGTCGTCTTGCCGGCGCCGAGAAAGCCGGTGAGGATGGAGACCGGAACGGGATCGAAAGCGACGAGCGGCATGGGTCAGTAGGCGGGCTTGGGCTGCGGGATCGGCACATTGGCAAGGTCGCCTTGCCCATCCGACGCCGCGCCGCTTTCGACGGCAGCCGGCACCGAGCCCGGGATCAGCCCGGCCTGGACGAGCTGCAGCGGGCGGTTGATCTCATGGATGAACGGCGAGAGCAGCTTTTGACGACCCGCCTCGTCGCGGCCCTCGCTGCGCACCTTGGCTGCCGAGGCCGAGCAGATTTGCTTGGAGATATCGGCGGTGACATCGCGGGTGTCGCCATAGGGCGCGATCTGCCCGAGGCTGGGCTTGCCGGCACCGTTGTCGGTCAACGCCATCTGCATCAGCCGGGCGGATTCATCGGCACGCGCGCCCAGACTGTCGGCGCCGAGAACGACGGAGACGACGCTGCGGCCATTGCGGGTGGCGGACGAGACCTGATTGAAGCCGGAGGCGCAGATGAAGCCGGTCTTCATGCCATCGGCGCCGTCGAAGCGGCCGATCAGCATATTGTAGTTCGGATAGCTCTTCTTGCCGGTGGTGAAACCTTCATAGGCAAAATAGGGCGCATATTGCGGGAATTCGCGCTTGATGGTGATGGCGAGCACGGCGAGATCGCGTGCCGTCGTATATTGCCCCGGCGCGGGCAGGCCGTTCGGATTGACGAAATGCGAATTCGCCATGCCGATCCGGGCGGCCTCGGCATTCATCTGCGCGACGAAGGCGGGCTCGGAGCCGGCGACCGCCTCGCCAATCGCAACCGCGATGTCGTTGGCCGACTTGATCAGCATCATCTTCAAGGCGCTGTCGAGCGTCATCTGCGAGCCGGGCTTGAAGAACATCTTGCTCGGCGGCTCGGCGGCCGCATTCTTCGTCATCACGACAGGCGACTCGAGTGTCAGCCGCCCTTGCTTGATGGCGCGGAAGGTGGTGTAGGCCGTCATCAGCTTGGTGAGGGAGGCCGGATACCAGCGCTGGAAGATGTCCTGCTGCTCATAGACCTTCAGCGAGGAGACATCCACCACGAGGCGCGGATTGGCGCCGGCGGGCGAGACGGCGGAGGCGGCTGACAAGGCGGTCAGCAGCGCCAAGAGAACGCCCCGACCACCGGTCTTCATTCCAAATAGATGCACGATCAGTCCTCAGATTTCAGCAGCTTCGACGCAGGGCGGCGATCGCCATCGCGGGCGGCCCGCCCTCCGCCGAAGCGTCAGCCCCGGCCACGGTGCCGGCGGCGATGCGCGAACCATTTCTGGCATTGCCTCGCAGGATGCCGGTATTTAACCTATATGGCGCAGTGAAGGCAAAGCCATTTGCGCGTCTTCCGCCGCGCGCCCACCGACAGGACGATCGCCCCATGCCCATCTTGAACCGAGCCGCCGAACTTCAGGACGAGGTGACCGAATGGCGTCGGCATATCCATGCACGCCCTGGCCTGCTCTATGCCGTCGAGGAAACGGCGGGTTTCGTGGCCGAGAAGCTGACGACCTTCGGCGTCGATGAGGTGGTGACCGGGATCGGCCGCACCGGCGTGGTCGGCGTGATCCGTGGACGGCTCGGCGACGGACCGGCGATCGGCCTGCGCGCCGATATGGATGCCCTGCCGATGACCGAGACGACCGGCAAGCCCTGGGCCTCGACCATCCCCGGCAAGATGCATGCCTGCGGCCATGACGGCCACACCGCCATGCTGCTCGGCGCCGCGAAATACCTTGCCGAGACCCGCAACTTCAAGGGCTCGGTCGCCGTGATCTTCCAGCCGGCCGAAGAAGGCGGTGCTGGCGGGGATGCCATGGTGAAGGATGGGATGATGGAGCGCTTCGGCATCGCGGAGGTCTACGGCATGCACAATATGCCTGGGATGCCGCTCGGCCATTTCGGCACGCGCCCGGGCCCGGTCATGGCCTCGACCGATGAGTTCGCCATCACCATCGACGGCCGCGGCGGCCACGCCGCCCAGCCGCATCGCACGGTCGATCCGATCGTGCTCGGCGCGCAGCTCGTCACCGCGCTTCAGACAATCGCCTCCCGCTCGGTCGACCCGCTCGCCTCGGTCGTCGTTTCCGTCACCAAGTTCAATGCCGGCTTTGCCCACAACATCATTCCCGAACAGGCAAAGCTTGCCGGGACGGTGCGCACGCTGATGCCGGAGACCAGGGATCTCGCCGAGCGCCGGATCCGGGAGATCTGCGCGGGCCTGGCAAGCGCCTTCGGCGCGACGATCGACGTGCGCTACAGCCGCAACTATCCGGTGACCGTCAATCATCCGCGCGAGACGGACCACGCGGTCGAGGCGGCGGCGGCCGTTGCCGGTCCGGCGCAGGTGTCCAGCACTCTCGACCCGATGATGGGCGGGGAGGATTTCTCCTACATGCTGCTCGCCCGCCCCGGCGCTTTCGTCTTCATCGGCAATGGCGAGACGGCGGGCCTTCACAATCCCGGCTACGACTTCAACGACGAGGCGATCCCGCACGGCATCTCTTATTGGGTGAAGCTCGCCGAAACGCGTCTGGCCGCCTGAGAGACAGATGAGCGGCATCGACAAGATCGACCGGAAGATCCTCTCGATCCTCCAGGGCGACGGGCGCATCACCAATCTCGAGCTCTCCGAGCGCGTGGGCCTCTCGCCCACCGCCACCAGCGAGCGGATGCGCCGCCTGCTGAAGGATGGCTATGTCTCGGGCTTCGGCGCGCGGCTCGACCCCCAGCGCCTGGGCTTCGGCCTGCTGGTGTTCATCGAGGTCATGCTCGACAAGACGACGCCGGAGGTTTTCGACACGTTTGCGGAAGCGATTCGTAAGGCGCCGTCGGTGATCGAGTGCCACATGGTAGCCGGCGGGTTCGACTATCTCGTCAAGACCCGCTTCGAGGACATGAGCGCCTATCGCAATTTTCTCGGCCAGTTCCTGTGGACGCTGCAGGGCGTGAAGGAGACACGCACCTATGCGGTGATGGAGGAGATCAAGAACGACGGTCCGCTGCCTCTTCTATGAGCATGATCTTTATTTTTGCGATGCGATAAGCTTTAAGCAAGATTTACTGTTTTAGAGTTTCCTTGACCATATTGGCAGTGAGCTGGCCAAGGAGCTTGATCGTGGCGCAGGAAGCCGAACAGAAACAAAAGTCGGGATCGCAGGATCGACGGGCGACGCCGCGGGCGATGCGCGCACTCACCGAGCGGATCGGCAGCGATCTCGACAAGTTCGGCCGGGAGAACGAGGAGATCGTCCGCCAGATCCGGCTTCTCGGCATCAATGCCAGCATCGAGGCGGCACGCGCGGGCGAGATCGGCCGCGGCTTTGCCGTGGTGGCGCAAGAAGTCCAGCGTCTGGCCGGCGTTTCCGCCAGCGTGGCCGCGACGTTCCAGAAGGACGTGCTGGAGCGCATTCTTCTGGGGCGCGAAATGGCGGAAGAGCTCGTGCTGCAAATGGAAGGCATCCGGCTCGTCGATCTCGCCCAGACGCTCGTCCAGCTCATCGTCCGCAACCTGTTCGAACGCACCGCCGATGTTCGCTGGTGGGCGACCGATACGGCGCTCTGGGAGGCCCTGGAGCAGCCGGAGGCCGGCCGCCGAGCCTTCGCAGCCGAGCGTCTCGGTGTCATCAACCGCTTCTACACCGTCTATCTCGACCTCGTCATGGTCGACGGCTCGGGACGTGCGATCGCTTCCGCCAATCCGCGTTTCCGCAAGGGCATTCTCGGCCGTGACCTGTCGAACGAGCCCTGGGTGACGGCGGCGATGGGCACCAAGTCCGGCGACGACTATATCGTCGATGTCGTCAAGCCGAGCCCGCTGCACGGCAACAGCGACACGCTGGTCTACGCAACCGGCGTGCGGAGCGGCGGTAAGACGAATGGCGACCTGCTGGGAGCGCTCGGCGTCTATTTCGACTGGGCCAACCAGGGACAGTCCATCGTGCGCAAGGAAGCCAATATTCCCGAGGCGGATGAGGAGCGCACGACGGTGCTGCTGCTCGACGGCCAGGGCATGGTGATTGCCGCCTCCCGTCCCAATCTCGTCTACACCCATTTCGCGCTGACGCCGCCGCAGAAGATGGCGCGTGGCAGCTATTATACGAAGGACGGCACCCTCGTCGCCTTCGCGGAAACCCTGGGATACGAGGATTACAGCGGTCTCGGCTGGAGCGGTGTGGTGATCCAGCGGCCGGAGAAAGACGAGGAGATCAAGCGTCGGCTGTCGCTCTGACCTTTCGAAGGCGAGCCGGCGCGGCAGCGAAGCCGCGCCGGCAGGCCGATCAGATCGTCGCCGCGTCGATCACGAAGCGGTAGCGCACATCGCTCTTCAACACGCGTTCATAGGCCTCGTTGACCTGATCGATGCTGATCATCTCGATGTCCGAGACGATGTTGTGCTCACCGCAGAAGTCGAGCATCTCCTGGGTCTCCTTGATCGAGCCGATCATCGAGCCGGCCAGGCTGCGCCGGCCGCCGACGAGACCGAAGGCATGGACGGGGACCGGGTTTTCCGGGATCCCGAGCAGGACCATCGCCCCGTCGACCTTGAGCAGCGACAGATAGGCATTCCAGTCGATTTCGGCGGACACCGTGCAGAGGATCAGGTCGAAGCTGCCGGCCAGCGTCTTGAAGGTCTCGGGGTCCTTGGTCGCATAGTAATGCGTCGCACCGAGCTTCAGGCCATCCTCCTTCTTCGACAAGGACTGGCTGAGCACGGTGATTTCGGCACCGAGTGCTGCACCGAGCTTGACGCCCATATGGCCGAGACCACCCATGCCGACGACGGCCACCTTCTTGCCCGGGCCGGCCTGCCAGTGCTTCAGCGGCGAGTAGAGCGTGATGCCGGCGCAGAGCAGCGGCGCTGTGGCGGCGAAATCGAGATTGTCCGGAATGGAGAGCGCGTAGTCCTCCTTGACGGTAATCGTGTTCGAATAGCCGCCATAGGTCGGTGTCTTGCCGTCGGCCTCATAGCCGTTATAGGTCGGTACCAGACCCGGCATATATTGCTCGCGATCGAGATCGCGGCTGGCGCAGGCGGTGCAAGAATCGACGAAGCAGCCAATGCCGGCCTTGTCGCCCACCTTGAACTTCGTGACGCCGGCGCCGACGGCCGACACGATCCCGACGATCTCATGGCCCGGCACCATGGGGTAGATGGCATTGCCCCATTCATTGCGAACCTGGTGGATGTCGGAGTGGCAGATGCCCGAATATTTGATGTCGATGACGATGTCGTCGTCATTGGGTGCCCGCCGTTCGAAGGTGAAGGGCTGGAGCGGTTTCGACGCGTCGGTGGCAGCATATCCTCGTGCGAGAGCCATGCGGTGCATCCTTTCATAATGGCGGAGTTACGATGGCATCATGCGCGCAAGGCCCCGCCGACGCATCCTCCTTTCCTGCAAACTTCTTGCACAATCCTGCAAAAGGCGAGTACTGTCTCACTGCTCGGCTGCCCTTCCAGAGAGCTCCGGTTGCATTTCAACACCCACAGATTTAGCCGTGATCGAAACCGTTCAACGACAGACCATTATCGATCTCATCGCTCGTCACGCCAGCAGCGATGGTGATCATCCAACCCCTGTTCCCGGCCTGACCTTGCATCGTTATTCCGGCACCGGTGCCCCGGCCTGCGGACAGTTCCGGCCGAGCTTCGCGCTGATCGCCCAAGGCGCCAAGCGGGTCATGCTCGGCGGCGATGCCTATCTTTATGGCGGGCAGGATTATTTGCTTACCTCCTTCGACCTGCCGGTTTCCTCGCAGATCATGACGGCGTCGCCGGACAAGCCCTATCTCGGCCTTGTCTTCGAGATCGACCCGGCGAGGATCCCGAGCGTGCTCCAGCGTCTCGGCGCAGGCGCTGAGCCGCCTGCGGCATCGACGCGCGGCATGAGTGTGGCGCAGCTGACGGAGGAACTGGAAGAGGCAGCGCTGCGCCTGCTGCGCCTGATCGAGCGGCCCGGCGAAATCCCCGTCCTGCTGCCGCTCATCGAACAGGAACTGATTTTTCGTCTTTTGGCCGGACCGCACGCCGCCCGGCTCTGGCAGATGGCGACGGTTGAGAGCCAATCGCATCAGATCAGCCGCGCCTGTGCCTGGCTGAAGGAGCATTATCACCTGCCGCTGCGCATCGAGGACCTGGCCCGGCGGGTGAGCATGAGCGTCTCTTCGCTCCATCATCACTTCAAGGCGATCACCGCCATGAGCCCCATGCAGTATCAGAAGCAGCTGCGCCTGCAGGAGGCGCGTCGGCTGATGGTGGAGCAGATGCTGGATGCCGGCACGGCAGGACGGCAGGTGGGCTATGAAAGCCCGTCGCAATTCTCCCGCGAATATGCCCGCCAGTTCGGCGCACCGCCTGTGCGCGACGTTGGCCGCGTCCGCCGCGCCTTCACGGAGCGGCTGCGCGGCGAGGACGAGCTGTTGAGCGAGAGCTAAGCACGACGTGGCCGCTTGGTGTCGGAGAGTGCGGTCGACCATGACCTGACCGTCAACATCTCGACGGTCACCACATCATTCTCCGCCTGCCACGGCGCGGTGTCGACGTAGGTATGTGGTATCCACCGGTTCATGACAGGTGCCTCGTCCCCTGCCTGGCAATCTACAGCCCTCTCACACAAACATATGGCAAAGCGCTCGCGATCTCTTGACTGTATATTTTATACATTTTATAGGACGAGTGTCGAAGATGATGATGCAAGGAGAGCGCCATGGCGCCGAAGATCAGCTGGTCGGGCGTGTTCCCGGCTGTAACCACCCAGTTCAAGCCGGATCTTTCGCTGGATCTGCCGGCCACGCATAAGGTGATCGACAATCTGGTGCGGGACGGCGTCTCGGGCCTGATCGTCTGCGGCACGGTCGGCGAGAACACCTCGTTGTCGCGCGAGGAGAAGGTGGCGGTCATGGAGGTGGCGAAGGATGCCGCCAAGGGCCGCGTTCCTGTCATCTGCGGCGTTGCCGAATTCACGACCGAACATGCCTCGGCCGTTGCCCGCGATGCGGCGCGGATCGGGCTCGATGGTGTCATGGTCATGCCGGCGCTGGTCTATTCCTCCAAGCCCCATGAGACGGCCGAGCATTTCCGCGGCGTCTCGAAGGCCACCGACCTGCCGGTCATGGTCTACAACAATCCGCCGATCTACAAGAACGACGTGACGCCCTCGATCCTGGGATCGCTTGCCGACTGCGAGACCATCGTCTGCTTCAAGGATTCCTCCGGCGACACCCGGCGCTTCACCGACGTCAAGAACATGGTCGGCGATCGCTTCGTGCTGTTCGCGGGTCTCGACGATGTGGTGGTCGAAAGCGTGATGCTGGGGGCTGCCGGCTGGATCTCCGGCATGTCCAACGCCTTCCCGCAGGAAGGCGAGACGCTGTTCCGCCTCGCCAAGGCCGGGCGCTATGCGGAGGCGATCGCGCTCTACGACTGGTTCATGCCGCTTCTCCATCTCGACGCCCGCCCGGATCTCGTCCAGTGCATCAAACTCTGCGAGGAGATCGTCGGCCGTGGTTCGGCGCTGACGCGCCCGCCGCGTCTGGCGCTCCTGCCGCATGAGCGCAAGGAGGTCGAAGAGATCATGGCGACCGCACTCGCCAACCGGCCGCGCCTGCCGGATGTGGGTCTTGCCAAGGCGGCTTGATCAACAACCCACCCTTGAAGCGCTGCGGCCCGCTTGAGGCTGCGGCGCTCTCGGGCTAGCACAGACCATCGCGTCCTGCCGAAGCGGCCCCGTTCGGGGCCGTTCTCGTTGGATCGCCAGACCGGGCGCCACGCCCATGCCGGAGCAGATCATGACCGAGACCCTTCGCCTTTCCCTTGCCGATGCCAGTGCCCTGGCACTCGACGCCTTCCGCCGCGCCGGCTTGAGCGAGGCGCATGCGCAGGCGCTGACGGAGACGGTGATGGCCGGCCAGCGGGACGAATGCCATTCCCACGGGCTCTACCGCGTGCTCGGCTGCGTCCGCACGGTGAGGGAAGGGAAGGTCGATCCGCAGGCCGTGCCGGAGGTCAAGGACACGGCGCCTTCGATCGTCACCGTCGACGCGCATTATGGCTACTCGCCGCTCGCCTTCCGGCAGGGACTGCCGCTGCTCGTCGAAAAGGCGCGCAGCCAGGGCGTCGCCGCGCTGGCGATCAATCGCTGCTTCCACTTCTCCGCCCTTTGGCCGGAGGTCGAGCTGATCGCGGCTGAGGGTCTGGCCGCGCTGGCCCTGACGCCGAGCCATGCCTGGGTCGCGCCGGCCGGTGGCACCAAGGGCGTGTTCGGCACCAATCCAATCGCCTTTGCCTGGCCGCGACCGGGCCCATTCCCCTTCGTCTTCGACTTTGCGACCAGCGCATCGGCCCGCGGCGAGATCGAACTGCACCGCCGGGCCGGCAAGCCGATTCCCGAAGGCTGGGCGATCGATGCCGAGGGGCAGCCGACGACCGATCCCGCCGCGGCGCTGGCCGGCGCCATGCTGACCTTCGGCGGCCACAAGGGCTCGGCCCTGTCGGCGATGGTCGAGCTCCTGGCGGGACCGCTCATCGGCGACATGACGAGTGCCGAATCCATGGCCTTCGACGCCGGAGTCGGCGCCGCGCCCTGCCATGGCGAACTTTTGATCGCGCTCAACCCCGCCTCTTTCCTCGGGGCGGCAGCGGCCGAGAACATCGACCGAGCGGAAGCCTTGTTTGACGCGATCCTCGGCCAGGGCGCCCGCCTGCCCTCGCAGCGCCGCTACCAGGCGCGGCAGCGGACCGAGGCAAGCGGTGAGATCGAGATTCCGAAGGCGCTCTACGACGACCTGAAGGCGCTCCTCGTTTGAGCGACGTCAGCTCCCGACAAAGTGCGATCAGACAGCCCGGCGCCACTCGCGCCGGCCGATGATGACGGTGGCCGCTGCCAGCATGGCGGCGAGCGAGAACCAGGTGATCGCATAGACCAGATGATTGTTGGGGAAGACGACGCGGGTCAAGCCGCCGATCGGATAGCCGCCAGCATTGGGCGTGGCATCGGCATCGATGAAATAGGGCGCCACATCGCGCAAGCCGCGCGACGCAGCGATGGCCGCGACATCGCGCGAATACCAGCGATCCTCCGCCGGCACATTGCTGCGCAGGAAGCCACCGCCGGGCTCGGTGAGCCTTAGCAGGCCGGTCACCGTTTGGATCCCAGCCCCATTTCCCTCAGTACGGCTCTCGACCGCCCGCCGATCAGGCGGCACGAAGCCGCGATTGACGAGGATCCTGGTGCCGTCCACCTGGATGAGAGGCGTGATGACCCAGAAGCCAGGACCTCGCTCGGTCGAGGCTTGAACCAGAGCTTCCTTCTCGTGCTGAAATATGCCGGAAACGGTGACATGCCGATATTCGTCGGCATCCGCCGTGATAGCGCCCCATCCGTCGCGGTTAGGCGGCGAAACGGGGGCAGCGGCGACACGCGCATCGACCCGAGCGATGAGATCGAGCTTCCAGCCAAGCCGCTGGACCTGCCAGGTACCGAGGCCAAGAAGGACGATCGTCAGGAACAGGGAGACGAAGCCGAGGAGGGCGAGGGAGCGCTTGGAGCGACCTTCCTCGTCCTGCGGCTGGCCGGCAGCCGCAGGCGGCTGCCGATCGGTGTCAGGGGACATTGCGCATCATGTCCGGCGACATGGGCATCATGTTGGTGTTGAGGTGGTGCATGACCCAGAGCGAGCCGGAGAGGGCAATGGCGATGATCACCAGCGTGAAGATCAGCGCCATCATCGTCCAGCCGCCCTCCGACTTGGAGTTCATGTGCAGGAAGTAGACCATGTGCACGACGATCTGGATCACGGCGAGCACCATGACCAGCGCGGCGGTCACCGCCTTGTTCTCGAACACGTCGGCCATGACCAGCCAGAAGGGGATGGCCGTCAGGATGACCGAGAGTACGAAGCCGGTCATGTAGCTCTTGAAGGAGCCATGCCCGGCCTCGTGGCCGTGGCTGTGACCATGATGGGCCTGGTGAGCGTCTTCCGTGGCGGGAGCGTGCGTCGTCATCCGAGGACTCCGTTGAGATAGACGATGGAGAAGACGCCGATCCAGATGACGTCGAGGAAGTGCCAGAACATGGAGAGGCACATCAGGCGACGGCGGTTCTCGACGTTGAGGCCATAGAGCGACACCTGCACCATCAGCGTCACCAGCCAGATCACGCCGAAGGTGACGTGCAGGCCGTGCGTACCGACGAGCGTGAAAAAGGCCGAAAGGAAGGCCGAACGCTGCGGGCCGGCGCCCTCATGGATCAGGTGGATGAATTCGTAGATTTCCAAGCCGAGGAAGGCGAGGCCGAACAGGCCTGTGATCCCCAGCCAGAACAGGGTCTCCGCCTTGGCATTGCGCTCCATCTGCAGCATCGCAAAGCCGTATGTGATCGACGAGAGCAGCAGCATGGAGGTGTTGAGCGCCACCAGCGGCAGATCGAAGAGATCGGCCGGCGATGGGCCGGCCGCATAGTTGCGGCCGAGCACGGCATAGGTGGCGAAGAGCACGGCGAAGATCAGGCAGTCGCTCATTAGATACAGCCAGAAGCCGAGGCCCGTGCTGTTTTCCGGATGGTGGTCTTCCGAGAGATAGAAGACCGGCTTGTCTGTCGCGGTGCCCTGCGTGGCAGTGTGGGTCGGTGCGCTCATGGGTCAGCCCTGCCTTGCGAGCTGGCTGGTCCGCTCGCCTTCGGTCGCGACCACTTCCTCTGCAGGAATGTAATAGTCGCGCTTGTAGTTGAAGGTATGCCCGATCGACACCGCGATCATGGCGACGAAGGAGACCGCGGCGAGCCACCAGATGTACCAGATGATCGCGAAGGCGAGCGCCACGCTGATGCCGGCGAGGATGATGCCGGTGCCGGTGTTCTTCGGCATGTGAATCGGACGGAAGCCATCGACCGGACGCGAATAGCCGCGGCCCTTCATGTCGTACCAGCTGTCATGGTCGTAGATCACCGGCGTGAAGGCGAAGTTGTAATCCGGCGGCGGCGAGGCGGTCGACCATTCGAGCGTCCGGCCGTTCCAGGGATCGCCCGTCACATCCCGCAGCTCTTCCCGCTTCAGGAAGGAGACGACGAGCTGGATGATGAAGGAGGCGATGCCGAGGGCGATCAGGACGGCGCCGAAGGCCGCGATGATGAACCAGATCTGCAGCGAAGGATCTTCGAACTGGCTGAGGCGGCGCGTGACGCCCATCAGGCCGAGCACATAGAGCGGCATGAAGGCGAAGTAGAAGCCGGTCAGCCAGAACCAGAAGCTCATCTTGCCCCAGAAGGGATCGAGCTTGTAGCCGAAGGCCTTTGGATACCAGTAGTTGACGCCGGCCAGCAGCCCGAACACCACACCGCCGATGATGACATTGTGGAAGTGGGCGATGAGGAACAGCGAGTTGTGCAGCACGAAGTCTGCCGGCGGCACGGCAAGCAGCACGCCGGTCATGCCGCCGATGACGAAGGTGACCATGAAACCGATGGTCCAGAGCATCGGAACTTCGAAGCGGATGCGGCCCCGATACATCGTAAACAGCCAGTTGAAGATCTTCGCGCCCGTCGGGATCGAGATGATCATCGTCGTGATGCCGAAGAAGGCGTTGACGCTGGCGCCCGAGCCCATGGTGAAGAAGTGGTGCAGCCAGACGATATAGGAGAGGATGGTGATGACCACGGTCGCATAGACCATCGAGGCATAGCCGAAGAGGCGCTTGCCGCAGAAGGTCGCCACGATCTCCGAGAAGATGCCGAAGGCCGGCAGGATGAGGATGTAGACCTCCGGATGGCCCCAGATCCAGATGAGGTTCACATACATCATCGGATTGCCACCAAGGTCATTGGTGAAGAAGTGCGTGCCGACATACCGGTCGAGCGAGAGCAGTGCCAGCGTTGCGGTGAGGATCGGGAAGGAGGCGACGATCAGGATGTTGGTGCAGAGCGACGTCCAGGTGAAGATCGGCATCTTCATCATGGTCATGCCCGGCGCGCGCATCTTGATGATGGTCGCGATCAGGTTGATGCCCGACAAGGTCGTGCCGACACCCGCCACCTGCAGGCCCCAGATATAATAGTCGACACCAACGCCGGGACTGTAATCCGCGCCCGAAAGCGGCGGATAGGCGAGCCAGCCTGTGCGGGCGAATTCGCCGACGAAGAGCGAGATCATGATGATCGCCGCGCCGGCCGCCGTCATCCAGAAGGAGAAATTGTTCAGGAACGGGAACGACACGTCGCGGGCGCCGATCTGCAGCGGCACGACGAAGTTCATGAGACCCGTCACAAAGGGCATGGCCATGAAGAAGATCATGATCACGCCATGGGCGGTGAAGACCTGGTCGTAATGGTGCGGTGGCAGGAAGCCCTCGCTGCCATTGAAGGCGATGGCCTGCTGCGTGCGCATCATCAGCGCGTCGGCAAAGCCGCGCAGCAACATGATCAGCGCCAGGATCACATACATGATGCCGATTTTCTTGTGATCGACGCTCGTCAGCCAGTCCCGCCACAGCAGTCCCCAGAGGCGGAAATAGGTGAGAGCGCCGACGACGACGATCCCGCCGAGAGCCACGGCGGCAAAGGTCGCAACGAGAATGGGCTCGTGAAGCGGAAAGGCATCGAGCGTCAGCCGCCCGAAGATCAGTGCCGATATGTCCTGGTTGGAAAACATGGTGAACCCTGTTCCTTCAGTTCCGCGACGCCGTCATCAGGCGCCTGGCGGCTTAGTTCTGGCTGTTGTTGAGCTGGTCGGGCGCAACGCTGTTGTTGTCGCCGTCCGGCTGCTGCTGCTGTTCGCCCTGCGGTGCCTGCGGCTCGGTCGAAGGCATGCTGTGTCCTTCATGACCGCCCGTCGCGCCGCCGGGCATGGAATTCATGTCATGCTGCATCGGCTGGCCGCCTTCGGCCGGGGCCGGCTGCGCGCCGTTCTCGCCGGCGCTGTCATTGTTGCCCGTGCCTTCCGGCTTGCTTTCGCTACGGGCCGGATTCTCGCTGGCCGGGAAGGTCGCAGCGTTGGTGCCGTCGCCGGTGTCGGCATGGCGGTTGTCATATTCGAGCTTGGCACGGTTGGCCGCGCTCTCCTCGCCACCGCCGCCCATCATGTCGACATGCATCATATCCTTCATGCACATCTTACCATCGATCACGCATAGATTGACGATACGATCGAAGAGGTCGTTCTGGATCGAGGCATAATAGCGCACCGGCTCGCGCTCGCTTGGCTTTTCAAGCTTCAGATAGGCATCGCGGTTGAGCGCTGTGCCCTGCTGCTTGACCCGGGCCACCCAGGCATCGAAGCCGCCGCGATCCAGCCCGTGGAACTTGAAGCGCATATGCGAGAAGCCGTCGCCGCTGTAGTTGGCCGAGAAGCCGTCAAACTCGCCGGGGGCATTGATGACGGCATGCAGCCGCGTCTGCATGCCGGGCATGGCGTAGATCTGGCCGGCGAGCGCCGGGATGTAGAAGGAGTTCATGACCGAGGAGGCCGTGATCTTGAAATTGATCGGCGTATCCACCGGAGCGGCGAGCTCATTGACAGTGGCGATGCCAAGGTCCGGATAGAAGAACAGCCATTTCCAGTCGAGCGCCACGACTTCCACCGTCAGCGGCTGCACATCGGCCGGAACCGGCCGCTCGGCATCGATCCGGTCGAGCGGGCGATAGGGGTCGAGCTTGTGGGTCGAGATCCAGGTGACGGCGCCGAGCGCGATGATGATGGCGAGCGGTGCGGACCAGATGACGACTTCAAGCCGGGTCGAATGATGCCATTCGGGATCATAGACGGCCGCCGTGTTGGAGCGGCGATAGTGGAAGGCGAAATAGAGGGTGAGCGCGATCACCGGAATGATGATCAGCAGCATCAAAAAGGTCGAGACGAGGATCAGATCCCGCTGCTGGGTCGCGATATCGCCGGAGGGGGACATAACGACCATGTTGCAGCCCGACAGAAGCCCGAGGAGCGGCAAGGCCAGCAACCGACATGCATGTTTGAAGGAGATCGCCATGGTCCGGTGTCTTTCGTTTTCGTTCTTCCTGCAGCTAGTCCTGCCCGTCGCGAAGCTAAATGAGGTGTTTGGTCGCACCGCAGCAAACCGCCTTCGGCCGGGGAAGTTGCCGTTCGGTGCATATCGGTGGCGTACAAGGAAAACAACGCCGTCCGGTCTCACGAGCTATGCGCTGTACGAAGGCTAGGTATGCGCGGATGAGTGAAAGTCGAGTCCGTCTTACAGAGATCGTGCACAAATCCCTTGGCCCGCGCATCGCCGGTCACTTCCGCACCAAACCGCAGCCCCGACCGAGAAAATACCAGAGTTGGGACTTGATAAGCCCGACGCTTTGATCAACATCGTTCAGGAGGAATTGAAGGCGCGCCTCATGAACCGGGCTGCGCCTGGGCGGGAAGGGAGACGATCTGATGAGCAGTGCAAACATGGCGGTCAACAGCCCATCCTCTACATCCATGGAGCAGGATGCGCGGCAAATCCATGGCGACGCGCCGGTTTCGCCGGGCAGCATCGCAATCGGCGTCGTCATCGGGCGCATGTCGGAATTCTTCGACTTCTTCGTCTATGGCCTCGCCTCGGTGCTGGTCTTCCCGCAGCTCTTCTTCCCCTTCGCGCCCGATCCGTTGACGGGTACGCTCTATTCCTTCGCCGTCTTCTCGCTCGCCTTCATTGCCCGGCCGATCGGCTCGCTCGTCTTCATGGCGATCGACCGCAAGCATGGCCGCGGCACCAAGCTCACCATCGCGCTGTTCCTGCTCGGCGGCTCCACCGCCTCGATCAGCTTCCTGCCCGGCTATAACCAGATCGGCGTCTGGTCGATCTATCTCCTGGCGCTGTTCCGGCTCGGCCAGGGCTTTGCGCTGGGCGGCGCTTGGGACGGTCTGGCTTCGCTCCTCGCGCTGAACGCCCCTGCCCGCCACCGCGGGTGGTACGCGATGATCCCGCAGCTCGGCGCGCCGATCGGCTTCGCGCTCGCCAGCGCCCTGTTCGGCTTCTTCGTCGCCAATCTTTCCAGCGCGGATTTCCTGAGCTGGGGCTGGCGCTATCCCTTCTTCGTTGCCTTCGCCATCAACGTCGTGGCGCTGTTTGCCCGCCTGCGCCTGGTGATGACCTCGGAATTCGGCACGCTGCTCGAGCAGCATGAGCTCGAAGCCATCCCGGTGTCCAAGCTCGTCCAGGTCCATGGGCGCGACATCGTCATCGGTGCCTTTGCGCCGCTGGCGAGCTTCGCCATGTTCCATGTCGTGACGATCTTCCCGCTCAGCTGGACCAAGCTGTTCGGGGACCAGTCGATCGGCAGCTTCATGCTGGTCCAGATCGTCGGCGCCATCGTCGGCATCCTGTCGATCATCGCCTCGGGCCTGCTCGCCGATCGCATCGGCCGGCGCAGCCAGCTCGGCGTCGCCGCCGTCATCATCGCCATCTTCAGCTTCATCGGGCCGATCCTGATGGGGTCCGGCCAGGCCGGCATCGATGCCTTCGTCATCATCGGCTTCGGCATACTGGGCCTGTCCTTCGGCCAGGCAGCCGGCTCCGTCTCTTCACGCTTCGGCCTCGGCTATCGCTATTCGGGCGCAGCGCTGACCTCGGACCTTGCCTGGTTCATCGGCGCCGGTTTTGCGCCGCTTGTGGCGCTCGGACTCTCCAGCGCCTATGGCCTGCCCTTCATGGGCTACTACCTGCTCTCCGGCGCGATCTGCACGATTGCGGCGCTGACGCTGAACAAGCATCTGCTCGGCCGCGAATAGTCCCCGCCGACTCCGCAGCCCGACCAAACTGAGCCGCCGGCGCCGCCCCGCACCGGCGGCTTTTTCATGCGGCACTGTCCGGTCACGATGAGATGATCGATGGAAAGCAGACGACGGTGCGACGCGACGGAACCATGGAGGCAATCGCTCGTTCTTGCGGAAAATGACGCTCTCGTACCGAGGACGTCACCCCTTAGAGGACACCGACCATGACCAGAACACTCCGCTTCGCCGCGCTCTATGGCGCTGCCCTTGCCCTCTTCATCGGCGCCGCCGTCGTCACAGTGCCGAAGGGCGATCCGGTCGTCATGAGCTCCGTCACGCTCGAAAAGACGAACCGCGCCGGCATTGGCTCTCCGGAAAGCTTCCAGAGCGATCGCTTCGCCGGTTGAGGTCGGATGGCGGTCATAAGTGGTTTTGCTAAAGTGCCTCTGACAGGCGCTGTTCCGGACTCGTCGATCCGGCGTCCGGAGGTCGAATGACCGAGTTTTGCTATGCCGACCGCGAGATCGAGACACGCGCAGGATCGACCAGCACCATTCTGCACTTCCGCGACCCCGACGGAACTGAGGTCCTGCTGGCTCTGGATGGCGAGGTTGATCAGGACTTCGCCCAGCGATGCCGCATCTTCTACCAGCCAGCCTCACCACCTGCTCTCGAGCGTCTTACAGACGAGCATTATGACGTAATCGATGGGGGTAACCAGTTTTCTGACGCCCCTCCGAAGAACCGTTATCCATCGAAGACGATATCGCTCAGCGATCCTGCGATGATTGCCGAGCTGCTGGACACAGAACTCCGCAGCCTTGCCCTCAACGCGTAAAGGATCGGTCGTCGCCTGGAATGAGCGAAGAGGATCCCGTCAGATGACCGCGGTGATCAGGAAGTAGATCCCACACCACATCAGGATAGAGACCGCAAAACAAGCGACCAGGGCGACAAGTCGCAGGCTCGGGCCGCCCTCCCTGGTCTCCGCTTGCTGTTTCGACAGGCGAAGACCGGTCAGATGTGTCAGAAGATTGCGCTTCGACGATAAACCGTGCATCCCGCAGCTCCTTCCCGCTTGCTGCCCTGCTCGGAGCCAACTCGCGAATAGGTTGATTGTTTCACAGTCGACCGGACCGCGCAAGCCGAAGTCATAATCTGTTCATAACTTAGCCGTGAGACTGCCTCGACTTTGTAAATTTTGCTTAACATATCGGCAATCACTGCGGCATTTTGGCACGGATTGCTGGGGAACTGTCCCAATACACGCGTCAACGAAAAAACCCGGCGTTTCCGCCGGGTCTGTTTTCTGCAACTAAAAGCTGAGAATCAAGCGTCTTCGACGACGCGAAGCGACTTCGCACGATCGAGCGCCGCTTTCTGGACTGCATCCTGGACCTTCTCGAAAGCGCGCACCTCGATCTGGCGAACGCGCTCGCGGCTGATCTCGAACTCCGAGGACAGTTCCTCGAGCGTGATCGGGTCCTCGCGCAGGCGCCGGGCTTCGAAGATCCGCCGTTCGCGGTCGTTCAGGACGCCCATCGCAGACGAAAGCAGGCCACGACGATTTTCCAGTTCGTCCTGCTCGATCAGAATATCTTCCTGACTCTCGTGATCATCGACCAGCCAATCCTGCCACTGACCGGACTCGCCTTCGCTCGCCTTGATCGGCGCGTTCAGCGAGGCATCGCCCGAGAGGCGCTGGTTCATCGAGATGACCTCCTCCTCCGAGACGTTCAGCGTCGTAGCGATCTGCTTGACCTGGTCGGGCTTGAGGTCGCCGTCGTCCAGCGCCTGGATCTTGCCCTTCAGCCGGCGCAGGTTGAAGAACAGCCGCTTCTGGTTGGCGGTCGTCCCCATTTTCACCAGCGACCAGGAGCGCAGGATATATTCCTGGATCGAGGCCTTGATCCACCACATGGCATAGGTCGCCAGACGGAAGCCGCGCTCGGGGTCAAATTTCTTCACCGCCTGCATCAGGCCGACATTGCCTTCGGAGACGACTTCCCCGATCGGCAGGCCGTAGCCGCGATAGCCCATCGCGATCTTCGCCACGAGGCGCAGATGGCTGGTCACGAGCTCGTGGGCGGCCTTGCGGTCGTCATGTTCCTGATAGCGCTTGGCGAGCATGTATTCCTGCTGCGGCTCAAGCATGGGGAATTTCCGGATCTCGTCGAGATACCGGTTGAGGCCGCCTTCGCCGGCGGCCAGGATCGGAAGATTGTTACGGGCCATGTCGCACCCCTTTCGCATTCCGGCCCCACGCAGCGGGCCGGCCTCGTGGGTCCCTTAGGAACCCCACCGAGTGTAGAGATAAGAATGACGAAAGCATGATTCAAGACGCCGGCCACCGGTCAAGGCGGGCCGGAGCGACAGGCGCTGGCTGCAATGTTTCGCCTTACATCGTGCCCGATTTCGAAAGATCAAGGGGCACGGGCGTGGCTCGGCTGCCTTTCACGGCCGCCGAGCCGCCGCGAGATTAGTGGATCGACGACCGGTCGCCTTCTTCCTCGGAGGCGAAGGCATCTGCGCCCTTGGCGCTCAGGCGCACCCGGTTGTCGTCGATGCTTTCGACGAGGTCGAGGGCGATGAAGTGATGGTGGTCCTGGTGCCCGGCCGGGTTCTCGCGCTTGGTCAGCTTGATCCGGTCGCCTTCGACGCGGTCAACGGTCCCGACATGGATTCCGTCGGCGCTGATGACTTCAGCATGTTCGCGAATCTGGCTTGCATCGATCATGGGACTGCTCCTTCTGATGTCCTGATTGCCCTTCAACGCCGAGGCCGGCAAAAAGATGCATACCCTCTGACGCTCAAGGGCGATCCGATCAGGCCTGGAGCGCGGCGGCGAGGTCCTGCATGTCCTCCGGTAGATCGGAGGTAAACCGCATTGTCTCCCCGGTCGAGGGATGCTCGAAGGCGAGCATGAAGGCATGCAGCGCCTGGCGCGGGAAACGATCGACCACCGCCTTGGCGGCTTCGGGCAGAAGATTCGACTTGGTGCGGAACGCGGCACCGTAATCGGCGTCGCCGATCAGCGGATGTCCGATATGCGCCATATGGACCCGGATCTGGTGAGTGCGTCCGGTTTCCAGGCGGCACTCGACCATGGCGGCGAGCGCGGTTGCGTCCGGCTTTTCATGATAGCGCGCCACGACCTCGTAATGGGTGATCGCTTCGCGCGCATCCTCGGCATCCTCGCGCTTGACGGCACGGCGGGTGCGGTCGGCGGCCCGGCCGAGCGGCGCGTCGATCGTACCTTTCAGCCCGCGCGGCCGACCCCAGACGATCGCGGCATAGGCCCGCTCCAGCGGGCCGGTGCGGCCGTGATCGGCGAACTGATCGGAAAGATGTCGGTGAGCCTGGTCGTTCTTGGCCACGACCATGACCCCGCTCGTATCCTTGTCGAGCCGATGGACGATGCCCGGTCGCCGCACCCCGCCAATGCCAGACAGGCTGCTGCCGCAATGATGGATAAGGGCGTTGACCAACGTACCGGTCCAATTTCCGGCACCGGGATGCACGACGATGCCCGGCGGCTTGACGAGTACGATAACGTCGTTGTCCTCATAGAGCACATCGAGCGGGATGTCCTCACCCTTGGGCTCCGGGTCTTCCGGCTCGGGCAGGCCGATGACGATGCGATCGCCCGGCTGGACCTTCCGCTTCGGCTCCGTCACCACGCCGTCATTGACGGCGACTTCGCCGCCCTCGATCAGAGCCTTGATGCGGCTGCGCGAAAAGGCGCCGGCGAGGGCTTCGGCCAGATAGGCATCCAGCCGCCCCGCGGCATCAGGCCCGGCCTTCAGCTCTTTCCTATCGGCCACGGCTTGTTTAAAGGGGTCGCTCATCGCTTGATCCATAGGCAAAGGCTGGACATGTCACTTCCCGAACCAGACGAACAGGACGAAAAGCCGCTCGATCCGGTGATGGAATCCGTGCGGCGCAAGATGATCCGCCTGCAACTGGTCTCCGCCGGGGTGATGGTGGTCATGCTTATGGCCGTGCTCGGCGCGATTGTCTACAAGGTCACCCGGCCCGATCCAAAGGCCGCCGCAGCGCAGCAGGGGGCAAGCGCCCTGCCGGTGCCGGCCGATGCGCCGCTGACTGCCGCGATCGACCTGCCGGAGGGCTTCACCGTCTCCTCCACGTCGCTCTCGGGTGGGCAGGTTCTGTTCTTCGGCACGCTGCCGGGCGGTTCTCGCAAGGCCTTCGTCTTCGATATCGCCGCTGGCCGAATCGTCGCCGACATCGCGGTCGACTGAGCCCACCATGCCCCCTGAGCGCCCCGCGCCGATCCGGATCGCTGATGCCGAGGATCCTCGCATCGCTGGTTTCGTCTCGATCCGCGAGCGCGATCTCGTCGGTCGTGAAGGGCTTTTCATTGCCGAGGGCACGGTGGTCCTGCGGATGCTGGCCGCAGCCGATCGCAGCGGCCGTTTCGAGGCTCTCTCGCTGCTGATCCTGGAGAATAGGCTTGCCGGACTGGCGGATGATCTTATGGGCTTTCCGTCGCATGTCCCGGTCTATGTCGCCGAGAAATCGGTCTTCAACGCGATCGCCGGCTTCGACATGCATCGCGGCGTCATGGCGCTCGGCCGCCGTGTGCCACCGCCCTCTCTCGGCGACCTTCTCGCCCGCCTGCCAGACCAGGCGCTGGTGCTCGCGGCCTCCGGCCTCTCCAATCACGACAATGTCGGCGCGATCTTCCGCAATGCGGCCGCCTTCGGCGTCGATGCCGTGCTGCTCGACGAGACCTGTTGCGACCCGCTCTACCGCAAGGCGCTGCGCGTCTCGGTCGGCGCCGTTCTCTCGGTGCCCTATGCACGCGGCGGATCGGCCGATGCGATGATTTCGGATCTCGATGCGGCGGGTTTTGCGCTTTGGGGGCTTTCGCCGCGCGGCGAGACGGATCTCGACGCTCTTCCGCCGGCGCCGCGCACGGCGCTTCTCGTGGGTGCAGAGGGGGACGGTCTTCCGCCCTCGATTCTTGCCCGCATCCGCACCGCGCGGATCAGGCAGAAGCCCGGGCTCGACAGCCTGAACGTCGCCACCGCCACCGGCATCGCCCTCTACCGCGCCGCGACTCTCAACGCTCGGATCTGATCGAGGCGGAATCTTGCCTCATGAGGCCATGAGGCCTTTCAAGCGCGCTCCTCGGCAGCAGCGATCAGCGCCCGGCTGCGGGCAGCAAGCGTCGGCAGTTGATCCGGACGTTCGCCATCAAGCCGGTCGAGCAATTCGGGGATCGGAGAGGAATTGCCCTCGCGCAACGCCGTCAGAGCCGTCATCCCGGCGCCGATCTCGGCCAGTTCCAGTCGCAGCGCATCGTCCTCCTCCGGACCCGCTGCCATCAGCCGCTCGACGAAGCGGGCTGCCCGGTCGCGCAATCCCTCCTCTGAGAGGACAGGCGCTTCCGGCGTGTCCTCGACCACGATGAAGGGCTCGATGGTGCCGAAGGCAGCGAGCGGATCGGCGGTGCCATCGACCGGCGGCGGCGTCAGGCTCGCCCCCTGCGGCAGTTCGACCACGCGATCGTCCGGCAGCGACGGCACGGAATCGCCGGTCGCGGCCTCAACCGGTAAAGGCGGCGCGGGGGACATGGCGGGCTCGGACAGCGGCATCTGCGAGGTGGCAGGCGCCCTATCCGGCGGCGGCGCGCGTTCCGGCACGGTGATCCCGGCCTCGCGCAACAGGCGCGTCATGTCGCGCAGTTCCGATGCAGTCTCGCGGGCGCGGCCCAGGAGCCGCTCGATTTCGGCGCCGCGACGCTCGATCAAGGCATCCTTGTCGGCCAGAGCGGCGCTGATGCGGCCGATCTGCGTGTCAAGAAGGGCATTGCGCGCCTCGAGCTCGCTGAGCTTCAGTTCGGCCGCGGCAGCGCGGGCGCTGTCCTGGCGAGCATCCTCGCGCAGCGAGCGGCGCTCTTCCTTGAGACGCAGCACCTGATCGCGCAGCACATCGAGATCGGTATCCCGCTGCAGGGTCTCGGCCCGCAGGCCCGCAAGCTCCGCGGAGACGGCATCGATCTCGGCCGAGAGGAGCCCGGCCTGCTCGGACTTGGCGGCGTAGTCTTCCTCGACCTTCGACAGCGCAGCCTTCAGCCGTTCGACATGCTGATCCCGCTCGCGGATCGTGCCGCGCAGCGTCACCGCATCCTGGTCCAGCGCCTCGATATGGGCTTTCAGCGCCTTATTCTCGCGATCGAGCGTCCGGGAGGCCTGGACCGCCTCTTCCCGCGCCAGCATGATGGCGGTGGTGCGGCTGCGTTCGCGGTTGAGAGCCTGGGCGATCTTGGCATTTTCTGCTGCGTAGACTGCCCGCGCCGCATCCTTCTGGGCGCGGACCTCCTGCGGGGAGAGCGGCATGGTGGCCTTCAGCCGATCCTCGGCAAAGCGCACGATGCGCCGCTGCACGATCGGCGCCAGCAGCATGCCAAGGAGGACAGCCGCCAGAAAGCCGAGGGCGAAGAGCAGAGCATATTCGATCACGCGAAATTCACTTCAACCCGGCAGCGGGCCACGAGGAACAGAGGGCCGCATTATTCGCGACTGCGTCGGGCTTGGCAAGCCGCGGACCTTTTGCGACGGCCGTTGAGCCGGCTCATCGCAAGGGTTGTCGGTCAGAAGGGGTTCCAAGTCGGCTGCTGCGTCAGCTTGAGATAGCCGACATTGACGCCGAGACGTGCGCCGACGCCGGTGCGGATCGGCACGAGCACGATATGCTCGTCCGTCAGCACCGTCATGCCGACGCCCGCCACAACATAGGCCGAGCCGGAGACGCCACCGAAGCGTTTAAAGAGGCTCGGCACGCTCGGCAGGTTATAGACGAGCATCATGATGCGGCTGCCCTGCCCACCGGCATCGATGCCAAGCGAGGGGCCCTGCCAATAGACGTTGTGCTGGCCGGCATTCTTGGTGTTCAGGCTGCCCTCGCCATAGGTCAGGCCGGCCACGAAAGCGCCGGAGCCCTCCTGGCCGAGGATATAGCCGTTCGGCAGGCCATAGCTTTGAAAGGCACGCTCAACCACCTTCGCCAGGCCACCGGAGGTCGAGCCGAAGAAGCCGTGGCCGGCATCGACGATCTCCTGCATCGAATAGCCGCCATCACCGGCCTGCTGCGCCTGCGCGCCACCGGCAAAGGAAAGAAGCATGGCCAGCGCTACGAAGGCATGGACGCGGCGCAGGCGTTGAAGCACGAGTTTCGGGAGCATCGCGTGGTCCTCCTCACAGGAAAGCCGGCGGGCGGCCGGGAGACAATGCTCCCTTACCACTCACGAAAGCCCGGCAGGCGATACAGTGAACCGATCATCTTAACAATCGGTTTACCAAATATGGTGTCTTTATGATCGCAACCGCGCACCACATCGGCGCAATCTTCGTCGTATAGAAGCCAGCCACATTCCGGAAACCCGGCTGACACGGCGATCACGACGACCCCGGAGGAGACATGATGGACAAGAATCCGAATCTGACGCTGACAGGTCCCGATCTCGCGGCGCTGCTGTGCAGCCGGGTCTGCCACGACATCATCTCCCCCGTCGGTGCGATCAATAATGGCCTCGAGCTTCTCGACGAGGGCGGCGCGGATGCTGATGCGATGGATCTGATCCGCACCTCGGCACTCAACGCTTCGGTGCGGCTGAAATTTGCCCGGCTGGCCTTCGGCGCCTCCGGCTCGGTCGGCGCCTCGATCGATACCGGCGAGGCCGAGAAGGCAGCGCGCGATTTCGCCGAGGTCGAGAAGAAGACGACAGTCTCCTGGGAAGGCCCGCGGGCGATCATCGCCAAGAACCGCGTGAAGCTCCTGCTCAACCTGTTCCTGATCGCCTACGGCGCCATTCCGCGCGGCGGCTCGATCGATGTGAAGCTTGAGCAGCCGGATGGCGACGCGCATTTCACGCTGACGGCCAAGGGCAAGATGATGCGCGTGCCGCCGAAGCTGGTGGAACTCCTCTCCGGCACGGTGGAGGAAGCGATCGACGCCCATACGATCCAGCCCTATTACACCGTGCTGCTCGCGGACGAGGCGCAGATGGCGGTCGACGTCACATCGACCGGCGAGGCGATTGTCTTCACGGCCAAGACGATTTCCGTCTGAACCTGACAAAAGCTATCGCTGTTTCTTCGGTAACTGTTTCTTTGCCAAAATCGGCTAATTCTGGATGTCGGGCATGTGGAAGCCCGGTCCAGGGAAGCCAGGGAAGAAGGAGCCGAAGATGCAGCGCTTGATGATCGCCGATGACTCGGACGTTGTCCGCAAGGTCGGGAAGCGCATTTTGACCGGAATGGGCTTCGTCGTTGCCGAGGCGGCCAATGGCCTGGAGGCCTTTGCCCGCTCGCGCGAGGAGCTGCCGAATATCCTCATCGTCGATGCAAGCCTGGACGGCGCGCTGGATCTGATCGCCAATATCCGCCTGCTGCCGAACGGCAAGTCCGTGCGCATCTACTACTGTGTCGTGGAAGCCGACCTGAAGAAGATGATGGCCGGCAAGCGGGCCGGCGCGGATGACTTCCTGCTCAAGCCCTTCGACCGCAAGATCCTGACCAGTGTGTTCGGCGCCTACGCTGCCGCCGCCTGATCCCCTCCCCTCGAAAATTTTCGCTTGGCCGAAGCCGCGTTCCCGACGCGGCTTTTTTCGTCGCCGGATCTGCACCTGACCATCAAACGCCAAAAACCCGCCACGAAGGCGGGTCAGCGGTGTGCCGGTGCGGGCGGTCGCGCCGGCGCGGGTCGGGGGAGTGAAGGCTCAGGCGCTTTCGGCGAGATCGCCATCCGGCTCGCGCAGCACATAGCCGCGGCCCCAGACGGTCTCGATGTAATTGGCGCCGCCGGCAGCATTGGCGAGCTTCTTGCGCAGCTTGCAGATGAAGACGTCGATGATCTTCAGTTCCGGCTCGTCCATCCCGCCATAGAGATGGTTGAGGAACATTTCCTTGGTCAGCGTCGTGCCCTTGCGCAGCGAGAGGAGCTCCAGCATCTGGTACTCCTTACCGGTCAGGTGCACCCGCTGCCCGCCGACTTCGACCGTCTTGGCGTCCAGATTGACGATCAGTTCGCCCGTGGCGATGACCGACTGGGCATGGCCCTTGGAACGGCGGACAATGGCGTGAATGCGGGCGACGAGCTCGTCCTTGTGGAACGGCTTGGTCATGTAGTCGTCGGCGCCGAAACCGAGGCCCCGAACCTTGTCCTCGATACCGGCCATGCCGGAGAGAATGAGGATCGGCGTCTTGACCTTCGACAAGCGCAGCGTGCGCAGCACCTCATAACCGGACATATCCGGCAGGTTGAGGTCGAGGAGGATGATGTCGTAATCGTAGAGCTTTCCGAGATCCACCCCCTCTTCCCCGAGGTCGGTGGTATAAACATTGAAGCTCTCGGATTTGAGCATCAGTTCGATGCTCTGCGCCGTAGCGCTATCATCCTCGATGAGAAGAACCCGCATGTGTGATGTCCCCTTTTCCGCCGCCGAAAGGTGCAATCCTCCAGACGCGACACGGATCCAGTCGTTGCCTGATTTGAGGTTGCCACCAAATGGTTAACAAATTCTGATTCCTTCTGACAAGGGACCAAGGCCTCGTTAAATTTTTTTCGCAGCCCCTTGTTTTCATTGGTTAATACCTAGGCAAAATCTTAACCCTCCGCGTGAGGAGATCAGCCTATCCGATTCAATGGACTCGCCAATTGACTGCTTGTCGAAATTTCGCCGCCGTCATTTACCGGGCCTTAAACCACTGCCACTAGGATTAACTATGCCCGTAAACGAAAGGTTACCGGCGGTAGGCTTTTGTTAATGCCGCGGGTGATTTTTTGAAGATGCCGCGGGCAGGTGCCCACGGCAGGGTTGAGCATCGAAATCCGGGTCTCGCACTGCGGGAGTATTGCGTATGAAATCACGTGAGAGCCTTGTCCGCCTGAAAGAATTTCAGGTGAAGGACAAGCAGCGTCAGCTGAAACAACTTCAGATGATGATGGCAGAATTCGAGCGGATGACGAAGGATCTGGAACAGCAGATCGCGTTTGAGGAAAAGAAATCCGGGATCACCGATCCCGCACATTTCGCCTATCCGACCTTCGCCAAGGCCGCCCGCCAGCGGGCCGACAATCTCCAGGTCTCGATCCGGGAATTGAAGGTTCAGCAGGATGCCGCGGAACTGGCGCTGGAAGAGGTTCAGGCGGAGTTCGCCAAGGCGGCCGCGCTGGAAGAGCGCGACGGAACGGTGCGGATCCGCGCCTGAGAGCGCGCTCATCGCTGCAGATCCGGACCGCCAGTCTCGAGGCGGCCGCCGGACCGTGACTTGATCGGCCAAGCCGGTGGGATCCTGTCCCGCCGGCCTATTTGGCGTGATGCACCATGCCGCACGGCTGGCTCTCACCCTCTTCGTTCCCCGTCGGTGCCAAAAGTCGGCCGAACACGAAAAAGGGTGGCTACGGAGCGCCGCTCCGTAACCACCCTTTTCAAGAAGCAAAGCCTCGTCCTAGTGGTCTGATTTCGACATTTTCTACCGCCTGCTGAAACCTCGAGAGCAAATGTCGAAATCATTCAGACCACTAGATAAGGATATGTTTCTAGTGGAATTTGCGATTTTGACATTCGATCCTCGAGATCGCTGCAGGTGGGTATCGAATGTCGAATTCATTCCACTAGTGACGATATTGCTGGATGCGCGTCGTGCGCAGCCCAGCCAGGCCATGATCATTGATCGAAGCCTGCCAGGACAGGAATTCCTCGACCGTCAACGTATAGCGCTCGCACGCTTCCTCGAGGCTCAGGAGGCCGCCGCGCACCGCGGCAACCACCTCAGCCTTGCGTCGAATTACCCAGCGCCGCGTGTTTGCCGGCGGTAAGTCGGCAATCGTCAAAGGACTGCCATCCGGGCCGATGACATATTTCACGCGGGGTCGTACCATTTCGGTCATTGGACTCTCTACACATACTCAAGACCACATCAGGCACGTTAGTCCGCCAGCTTTAAGAATTGACTAAACCGTTCGCCGCAATTTTTCCCACTTTGCGAGAATGCGTCATCGCGCGACGATCAACGCTCGGATTCTCATCGGGACGACCGTTCCGGTGCAGTGGTCGATCCCTGGTTTGGTTACTCCTCTGTTACGCACATGGGTGCCATGCGAGAAACGACCTTCATTTCGTAATGCAAGCGACGTATAGCCACCACCATCAAGACAATCGGCATCATGATCGATGCCCTGGGTTGCTGTATCTGACGCTCTCCCTTTCGTGCTTCGCCGCTGCCGACCGATAAACGGACAGGCGCGCCAGAGCCGTTGGGGCGATCTGTCGTTGCGTGCGCTCCTCGGAAAGGGTCGCCGGAAGCCGGCGAAGAAAAACAGATGTCAGACACGACGATCCTGTCGAGCGGCGGCGGCGATTATGCGGCGCTGCTCTCCAGCCTGGACAGCGGCAGCGCACAGACCGAATATGAGGTGCTGCGGCTGATGCGCCGCTGCGCGGCGAGCTTCGATTTCGCCCATTTCATGATTGCCCGTCTACCCGGCGGCGACCGGCAGTCCTTTGCCGAGCGGCTGGTGCTGAGCAGCTGGCCAGCCGAGCTGGTGCAGCGTTACGATGCCGCGGACCTCTTTCCCGTCAGCCGGCTGGTAAGTTCAGTTCGGCGCACGAAATTGCCGCTGTTCCAAAACACGCAGAGCCTGCTCGGGCGGGAGGGGCAAGCCTTCGAGCCGGCCGATTGCCTGACCCTCGGCGAGCCCGACAGTCCCCGCCCGCCCAGCGGCACTTTCGCAGCCCTGTTCCACACCACCTATGGCGAACCCTTCATGGTGACGCTGACGGGAACGCGCGCGGCGCCGGGCCAGCTCGAAGCGGCAGGCCTCTATTATCTTCTGCTCAGCCTGTTCGAGCGGCTGGAAAGCACGATGGAAAGCACAAACCCGGTGCGCGAGAAGCTCTCCGCCCGTGAGGTTGAATGCCTGCGCTGGGCGGCGGCCGGCAAGAGCAGCGACGAGATCGCCATCATCCTCGACATCTCCGCCTATACCGTCAGCAGCTACTTCAAATCGGCAGCCCGCAAGCTCGATGCCGTCAATCGCATGCAGGCGATTGCCCGAGCCATGCGGCTGAAGATCATCTGACATTCTGCGCAGAGTCCCAAAGCGAACGGAACCACGCCGTCCATCCACGAGGCGGCAAACCTTGTCGCGGCCGGCGGGAGCTCCTATACTGTGGCCCGAGACCTGACGGCCGCCCGGCATTCCCGCCCGCCGCCGCAAAACAATCGGACGCGCCCGTGAATAGCCTCGATTTCGACCGCAAGCCGGAAGATACACGCGTTGTCGTTGCCATGTCCGGCGGCGTCGACAGTTCCGTGGTCGCGGGCATCCTGAAGCGCGAGGGCTATGATGTCTTCGGTATCACGCTTCAGCTCTATGATCACGGCGCCGCCGTGCACCGGGCCGGCTCCTGCTGCGCGGGCCAGGATATCGACGATGCCCGCCGGGTCTGCGAAGTGCTGGGCATCCCCCACTACGTACTCGACTACGAACAGCGCTTTCGCGAAACGGTGATCAACCCCTTTGCCGAAAGCTATGTGGCCGGCGAAACGCCGATCCCCTGCGTGGCCTGCAACCAGACGGTCAAGTTTGCCGATCTGCTGGCGACCGCGCGCGAACTCGGGGCCGATGCGCTCGCGACCGGCCACTATATCCGCTCGCGCCCGGCACCGCTGCCCGGCCGGCCGCAGCGCCGCGCGCTCTTTCGCCCCGCCGATGCCGATCGCGACCAGAGCTACTTCCTCTTCGCCACCACGCAGGAGCAGATCGACTATCTGCGCTTTCCGCTGGGCCATCTGACCAAGGCGGAGACGCGGGCGCTGGCCGAGGAGATGGGCCTCGTCGTCGCCAAGAAGGCCGACAGCCAGGACATCTGCTTCGTGCCGCAGGGCAAATACAGCGACATCGTCGCCAAGCTGAAGCCGAATGCGGCACTCGCCGGCGATATCGTCCATCTGGATGGGCGCCTGCTCGGCCAGCATGAAGGCATTCTCCACTATACGATCGGTCAGCGCCGGGGCATCGGGATCGCGACCGGCGAGCCGCTCTATGTCGTGCATCTCGACGCCCGCAGCCGCCGCGTCATCGTTGGCCCGAAGGAAGCGCTGGAAACGCGGCGCATCCATCTGCGCGACGTCAACTGGCTGGGCGACGTACCGCTCGAAAACCTGCCGGCGGGAGGCTTCGCCTGTTTCGCCAAGGTGCGCTCCACCCGCAGCCCGGCGCCGGCGATCCTGCGTGTCGAGAACGGCGCGGTCAGCGTCGAGCTGATGCAGGGCGAAGCCGGAATCGCACCCGGCCAGGCCTGCGCGCTCTATTCGGGCCCCGGCGAGGATGCCCGCGTCTATGGCGGCGGCTTCATCCTGCGCTCCGAACGTGAACCGGCCGCCGAAGCCGCACTCCGCGACCTGCTGCAGCCGGCTGCCTGAGGCCGCTCCCGCATCTCCCGGCACCGCGGCTAAGCCTCGTCGCGGCCCTCCCGCACCACCCGAATTTTTCCCCAAGCCTCGCTTGACACTTCGGGGAGCCAAACCTTATAAGCCGCCCACCGACCGCGACCCGCCCAAGGGTCGCATCCGGCGGCGGGGTAGCTCAGGTGGTTAGAGCAGCGGAATCATAATCCGCGTGTCGGGGGTTCAAGTCCCTCTCCCGCTACCAATTTTTCTTATCTCTACGGCTTGTTGGGCTCTGTTCTGAGGGTTTTGCTGGACGCAAACAAGCGGACTTTTAGCACTGCTGTAGCCGGACGCGACTTTTTGCGAATTTGACACCGGTTTTTGCAGTAAACAGTTTTTGCAAACGGTCTGTGTAGCCGGACGCGACTTTCCGGAATGTTGACACGGCGATCCGGAATTTTCATTTTTCCAACATGACTGTCAAAAGGCGTCCGAGCGATAGACTTTAGCGCCTGCCGACCCAGCCGAACAACTGCCGGGCCGTGAACCACGTTGCGAGGGGTGCGAAGATTCCAACTGTAAGGAACATGCTCACCGTTCTTTGAACGAGGCCGACGGGCAAGGAGGCAGTGCGCCAAAAAAAGAGCGGGGAAAAGAACAGCATCGTGACAACAGCGCCGCATACCACAGCCAGAAGCCACCCTGAATTGCCAGTTTTGCGACTGATCCAGACAAAGGCAGAGGCACCGATGGCTGCTGGTATGAGGCCAACCGGATAGGCAGGGACGATGAAATCGAACGGTGACCAGTTCATCGCCCCCACAAGCAGCCCGTGCGCCATCGCGCCGATCGCGCCGAACATGGGGCCGCAAAGAATGGCAAAGAGGATTATTTTCCAAGCGGGAGTTTGTGACATCGACCGTCCTTGTGAGAAGCTGGAGCTCGTTTGCACTATTGTCAAAGAGCGGTTGAGCCCGCTTGAAGCGGGCTCAACGATAGGCGGATACCCCGTCAGATGATGCTAGGGCGGACGGGGCATAGGTAGGATCGGATATGAAAGAGCTTGCCGTTAAAGCAGCGTATGATGCAGATTTTCTCATGGATCTTGAGGACTCCAATAGTCCCCACGACGTGGTCATTACCGCTGGCGTGCAACCGGATCGAAAGTTTTGGCTGCTCCTGGATATAGGCGAGGTCGACCGAGATTGGACGGAGCACTTTAGCGTGCTTGTCTGCACGCCTGCTGACCGACCTCGAAACGATCCTAGCGCACGGTTCTTACTGGTTCAGGAATACGATGCTCCAGCCGTCAGAGCTGCCTTGGTACGGACTGTGAAGTCATGCGAACGAGACACTTGGGAGGAGTGTCTTTCAGCTCTGCGCAAGCGTTTTAAGTGGGAATATGACTGATCATCTGTTGGGTTGGTTCAACCACCCCAACAGATCGATGACAGGTGGCAGTGTCAGTTTGTTGCCGGAAGCGGACAATCAGCGACCACTCGCTCTATGCGAATAGCCAGATAGAGCCAATGCGTTTGAAGCCATCACTAGCGCAGATGGCCATTGGTAGCGAACGAAAATGATTTCCGGATAGCGGCTCATGACACTCTGTTTCTCCTCTATCAACGCGCCACCGAGTCGCTCGTAAAATCTGCGTGCTTGATAGTTCTCACGCATGGTGAGGAGATGAACTGGCGTTTCTCTACGTTCTGATGGAAACCGATCGATGCTTTCGATGAGGAGCCTTGGGCCGAGCCTGTTTCCCTGAAAGGCTGGATCGACATACAGGTTGTGTAAGTAGCTGCCAAAATGCGTCTCCTCGCTAAAAACGAAGCATGCGAAGCCTATTAAATCGGTATGCACCTCTGCTAAGGTGATCGAAAGTTCCTCGGAGCGCACGGGAGGAGCAAGGCGTCGCTCCCACAGCTCGATCTTCTCTCTCGGCATAACTTCGGCAAGGTAGTCTGAAGGGAGAGTGCTTGCATAAGCCTCACTACTTATGCGGACGTGAAGGTTGGCGATCGACAGATAGTCGGTCGCAGAGGCGGTTCGGAAGCCCACAGAAACCACGATAAATCCTCAGCGTCAGTCATTCTGACAGGAACGTACCAGTTGGACTGTACTTTGTTGATGGACACGTGGTGCGAGACGCACACGGGCTCTGCACCCCATCACGTGATCATGGGGTGGTTAGGCTCTGGTGCTAATCTCAAGCAGGACAACAGCATAACCGGGTTCAACAAATACCCCTACTTCATGCTTTCGATCTTGTTGTAGCCGCATTGCGCGGCAGGGTTGGCCTCTCGTAGACAGTTCCTTTTAGCGGTGAGCATCGCGGCAACGTATCGAAGCCTCTGATCAGCCGTCATCTTCATGTAGCTTGAGTAAGTGGTGACCCCATAGACGTGGGCGGACAATTCCAGAGCACATCCGAACAATTCGTCCGACGGAGCACCCCTCTTCGCAATCATGACAGCCCGCTGAAATATCCCCGCCGTCGAATAGATGGCAGTGCTCACGCAACTGCTGCCCTTTGAATAAGCCTGCTCCAGCGAGCGAAGCGCGAGTGGGTCGTTTAAGCCTGTCACGCGGCTACCATTAAACATGTCGTCAACGAACGGGCGGTCGTCGGTCATGACTTGGATGAATTGCCCGGAGACTTTGTCTGCAGATTCCAGTGTCCCTCCTATAAGAACAGACATCGTCTTAACCAGTGCGAATGTGAGGTCGGCTGTCTCTAAGTCGACGCCGCCATCCGCCCGTCTGCTAGCATATGATATGACAAGCTTCTCGGGCATGTCGGTGAACAGTTCCTCCTTGCCGTTCGTTTTGCTCATGAACCTCCCGTCGCCAATATCAATCGCCACACATAGTTGCGCGGTGGCGACAAGAAGCGAAACCGAGAGGCCTATAATTAAGGCGAGCTTTTTCATGTGATCCAGCGTCCGGAGAACAGTGACTATCGTCAGAAGGTGTCGACTGCCTTACCCCACAACACCTCTCAACCTCGGCCACCTAAGCTTTCATGGTGAGATCAGTCCAGCTGAAACCACACTAGGTCCGAGTCGCCGAGCGCGATTGCCGTGCGCGTGACTCGCCAAACGTCGCCAATCGGGACGAACCTTGCTTTATGTTCGCTCCCCTTAACCAATCTCGTTGAAATTCGTCAACCCGGCTCTACAATGCGTTAAGATCAGGTTAACATATAGATATTTTACGTCTTTCTGTTCAAAAAAGGGTTTTATATGGCACAGTTTACTTATAGAGGCGTCAGGAGCGGCGTCGACATGCCTTTGACAAACGTCGACGATCTGCTGGACTATGCCAAGCCGACCAGTTCGGCGACGAAAATCCAGCTTATGGACGACGCACGCAATTACGCCCAGTTCACTGGTAGCGGCCTGAAGGTGGTCACTAAGGCGGGCAAGATCACCGACATCACTGCGGGAACCGTCACCGGTATCAAGGTGCTCGAACAGGGCTCTGCCGTTCTTACGGTCACTGGCGCGAAGATCGTCGCATCTGACCTCGGTGACGCGGTCCTCGCCGGCAAAGATTCGCTGTTCCTATCGCTGGTGCTTGCAGGTAATGACACCGTCAACGGCACTCAGTTCGCCGACGTCCTTCTAGGTCGCGCCGGCAACGATACGCTAAAGGGTAATGCCGGCAACGACATGCTGGCGGGCGGCATTGGCGCTGACAAGCTCATGGGCGGCGCGGGGTCCGATACGGCCCTCTACTCCTTCGCTACGGCGGGTGTCACCGCCAATCTCGCGAAGGCAACTCTGAACACAGGCGAAGCGAAGGGCGACACCTTCTCCTCGATCGAGAACCTGACTGGAAGCAAGTTTGCCGACAAACTTTACGGCAATAGCGGCGACAACGTGCTGACCGGCGGTGCTGGCGACGACCTGCTCGATGCCGGTGCCGGAAACGACCTCCTGATCGGCGGCGCCGGTGCTGACGCGTTCCGGGGTGGCGACGGCTCGGACTTCGCCTCTTACGAGGATGCTAAGAAGGGCGTGACGGCGAGCCTTGCCAAGCCGTCGATCAACACCGGCGACGCTAAGGGCGATACATATCTGTCAATCGAAAGCCTGACCGGCTCGGCCTTTTCGGACAAGCTTTATGGCGACAACAGCGGCAACGGCTTCTCCGGTTCTCTCGGCAACGATCTGATCGATGCCGCTGGCGGCAACGATCTCCTTATCGGCGGCGCAGGTGCCGACAGCCTTTATGGCGGCGACGGTGCCGATACTTTCCTCTACTCCTTCGTCTGGGAATCGACCGTCGAATCGGCCGGCCGCGACACGATCTTCGACTTCTCCGGCATAGCCGGTGACAAGATCAACCTGTCCGGCATGGACGCGGATACCGCGGTCGCGGGCGACCAGGCTTTTACATTCATCGCCGATGCCGCGTTCACCAATAGGGCGGGGGAACTGCGCTATGAGAAGACTGGCGGGGATACGTTCATCTACGGCGACGTGGACGGCAACGGCACTGCCGATTTCTCCATACAGCTTAAGGGTGACGCAGTGCTGACCGATAGCTACTTCATGCTCTGAGTTCGCCTCGACGCGTCCCCTCACACACAAGGCTCTCGCGATTGCACGCGGGGGCCCGTCATGCCGTGTAAATGTTGCTGACGATGGCGCAGAACTGCCTTTCTTAGGTGCCTATGTCGGCAAATCCAAAAATCGGTCGAGCCGGCCGCTAGATGCTGAAACGCAAAAAGCCAGAGCGCGTCGCTGATTGATAGGGCACGATCCGAGATTTCTTAACGTTCCCTGCAGCACCTTGCAGCTTTCTTGCCGCTTATCCTGCGCGTTGGCCAAAATAGTGAAAAGAGACGATGTTTCAACGCTTGAAGGTCTCCCCGCCATGGCGATAGCGGATTAAATAGAGCCGTTGCCATCTTCCATCGGAAGTGATCCCTGCGCAGCACACGGTCTCGGAATGTCCCGTACTAGGCCGGGGAAGCGCTTTCACCAGAATTGTGACTTGGGAGCTTCTCCGGGTGCCGCTCATAACGATCCATCTTATCAACGAATAAATCGAAAGAAGTAAAATCATAAGCCTGCAGTAGAGTCGCAACAATCCTTCGATGACAGACGCTCCGATCTCGCTCGTAACACATCAAGCAGGTCATCTCCTTGCTCGCGATCGCTGCAACACTTTGCACAGCCTTTTGAGCAGCGGGTGTCGCAATATGGTCGCCGAAAATCCTTCGAAACGTCGCCAGCTCGGGCCGCCTCCCGACCAGGCTTCGGATCGCCCGTAGGCCGGCCTCGACGGCAGGTGATGTGACCCGCCCGATTGGCTTGAGGATTGCCCACTGAGTTTCTCGTTTCCAGTCACCTGAGAACTCGCGGTCGGCCAGCCCATCGTTGACCACCCAGATGACTCAGCGCCAGGGGTTAAGGATCAATTCTTCCGCGACGGTGCATTTACCACCTGAGACTGAATTGGTCAGGCCTGCCTGCTAACGGACAAAGCTGCGTCTGCGGGAGGCGATCTGGGGACGGCAAGCACGAAATCCGCTTGGATCAGGACGAGACCAGGCTGCAGAGCTTCGCCTCCCACCCGCCCCCTCCAGTAGCGCTTTCCCCGCGAGTCGCTTAGCGAAGAACCAGCGGCGCTTGGTCGTGGTGGTTTCAGGGGAGCGGGGCATGATCGGCAAGCTCAAGGGCACGGTCGATGAGATCGGCGAGGATCATGTGGTGGTGGATGTGCATGGGGTCGGCTATGTCGCCTACTGCTCGTCGCGCACGCTGGCGAAACTCTCCGTCGGCGAGGCGGCGGTGCTGCAGATCGAGACCTATGTGCGCGAGGATCAGCTGCGGCTCTTCGGCTTCATGAGTGCGCTGGAGCGCGAGTGGTTCCGGCTTCTGCAGAGCGTGCAGGGCGTGGGATCCAAGGTGGCGCTCGCCGTGCTTTCCGTGCTCACGCCTGGCGAACTTGCCAATGCGATTGCGTTGCAGGACAAGACCGCCGTGTCGCGCGCGCCGGGCGTCGGGCCCAAGGTCGCAATCCGGATCCTGACGGAGCTTAAGAACAAGGCGCCGGCCTTTGCCGGCGAGGCGGGTCCGGCGATCGGGCTGAAGCAGGAGCTCGGCGAAGGCGTCGCGCCCGCCCCGGTAGCGGATGCGGTCTCGGCGCTGACCAATCTCGGCTATTCGCGCGATCAGGCGGCCAATGCCGTTGCCGTGGCGATGAAGACGGGCGGCGAAGGCGCCAGCAGCGCGACCCTGATCCGCCTCGGCTTGAAGGAACTGTCCCGCTGATTGCTCCGGACTACGATTCCTTTTAAGTTCCGCCCCATCGATCGGCGCATTGCGTCGGCAGCCCCCGGGCAGGTTTGCCTTGCCACCTGATCAAGATCCCGCATTGGAAAGAGTGAAATGACCGAGCCCCCCCGCCTCGTTTCCGCCGACAAGCGCGGCGAGGATGTCGATGCCGCGCTCCGGCCGCAATCGCTCGACGAATTTACCGGCCAGGCGGAAGCCCGCGCCAATCTGAAGATCTTCATCGAAGCGGCGAAGATGCGCGGCGAGGCGCTGGATCATGTGCTCTTCGTCGGCCCACCCGGCCTCGGCAAGACGACGCTGGCGCAGATCATGGCCAAGGAACTCGGCGTCAATTTCCGCTCCACCTCCGGCCCGGTCATCGCCAAGGCCGGCGATCTCGCCGCCTTGCTCACCAATCTCGAAGAGCGCGACGTGCTGTTCATCGACGAGATCCACCGGCTGAACCCGGCGGTCGAGGAAATCCTCTATCCGGCCATGGAGGATTACCAGCTCGACCTGATCATCGGCGAGGGACCGGCCGCGCGCTCGGTGAAGATCGATCTCGCCAAGTTCACGCTGGTGGCCGCCACGACACGGCTCGGCCTGCTGACGACGCCGCTGCGCGACCGCTTCGGCATTCCCGTGCGCTTGAGCTTCTACACGGTGGAGGAACTCGAATCGATCGTGCGCCGCGGCGCGCGGCTGATGGGCCTGGCGATGAGCAATGAGGGTGCGCGCGAGATCGCCCGCCGCTCGCGTGGCACGCCGCGCATTGCCGGGCGGCTCCTGCGCCGCGTCCGCGATTTTGCCGAAGTCGCCCGGGCCGAACAGGTGACGCGCGAGATCGCCGATCAGGCACTGACCCGGCTGCTCGTCGACAATATGGGCCTCGACCAGCTGGACAAGCGCTACCTGACGATGATCGCGCTCAATTTCGGTGGCGGGCCGGTCGGGATCGAAACCATTGCCGCCGGGCTTTCCGAGCCACGCGATGCGATCGAGGATATCATCGAGCCCTATATGATCCAGCAAGGCTTCATCCAGCGCACGCCGCGCGGCCGGGTCTTGACGGCCAATGCCTGGAAACATCTGGGCCTTGCCATCCCCAAGGATCTGGAGGCCAGCCAGTTCCGCCTGTTCCAGGAGGACGAATGAGGCTCTTCACCCGCCGCGGCCTTCTGAAGAGCGCCGGCGGACTCATCGTCGCCGGGATCGCCACCGGCGCCTATGGCGCAGGCATCGAAGCCCGCGCCACCCCGCGCATCGCGCGCTACAGCCTTCGCCCGACCGGCTGGCCGGAGGGGCTGAAGCTGCGCCTGGTGCTGCTCGCCGATATTCACGCCTGCGAGCCCTATATGCCGGCGGCGCGGATCGCGGCGATCTGTCAGCATGCCAATGCGCTTCAGGGCGACTTGATCCTGCTGCTCGGTGATTTCATCTCCAATATGAGCCTCTCCTTCGGCGCCGTTGCCGCGGAAGCCTGGGGCGCCGCCCTTTCGACGCTGTCCGCACCGCTCGGCGTGCATGCGATCATGGGCAATCACGACTGGTTCGATGATCCCGGCCCGCTTGCGCTCGAGAACGGGCCGACGCTCTCCCATCGTGCACTCGCCGCGATCGGCGTGCCGGTCTATGACAACCAGACCATTCGGCTCGAAAAGGACGGGCAGCCCTTCTGGCTTGCCGGCCTCGCCGACCAATGGGGCCCGCGCGAGGGCCTGGACGATCTGCCGGGCACGCTGGCGAGGATCACGGACGCGGCGCCGGTGATCCTGATGGCCCATGAGCCGGATATCTTCCCGCAGGTGCCCGCCCGCGTCGCCATCACGCTCTCCGGCCATACCCATGGCGGCCAGATCCGCCTCTTCGGCTATGCGCCGGTCGTCCCCTCCCGTTTCGGCAATCGCTATGCCTATGGGCATATCGTCGAAGGGGGGCGGCATCTCGTGGTCTCGGGCGGGCTTGGCACCTCGATCCTGCCCTTCCGGCTCGGCTCACCGCCGGAATTGACTGTCGTGGAGCTCGGCTGATGGTGAAGCGCAGGATGGTGCGGCTCGATTCCGGCGAACGGCGCTTCAATTTCCGCATCGCCGGCCTTGGCTTTCGGGATGGGCATGTGCTCGTCCACCGCGCGACCCATGAGCTGTTCTGGACCTTCCCCGGCGGGCGCGCCGAGATCGGCGAAACATCCGAACAGACGCTGAAGCGCGAGATGCGCGAGGAGCTGGGCCTCGATGTCACCGTCGACCGGCTGCTCTGGACGGTCGAGAATTTCTTCCGCTACGAGGGACGCGACTATCACGAGATCGGCTTCTATTATCAGATGACCGTGCCGCTCTCCTTCCCCTTCCACCCCTCCGCCATCGTCCATACCAACCGCGACGGCAAGGCCGAGCTCGAGTTCAAATGGGTGGAGGCGACGACGGCGGCGCTGCGCGCCCTCGATATTCCGCCCTATTTCATCGCCGAGACGATCGAAACGCTGCCGCAAGTGCCGCGCCACATCATCTGGCATGACGGGAATCTCGACGCCAAGTGAGGGAACTCCTTGCACGGCTGCCGCATTTTGCTGGCAGTGAAGAAGGAGAAGATGATGACGAAATATCGCAAAGGCTCCACGGTGTCGTGGAAATGGGGCAGCAGCACCGCAACGGGCAAGGTGGAGGAGAGCTTCACCGAGGACGTCGAGCGCACCATCAAGGGCTCGAAGATCAAGCGCAAGGCCTCCAAGGACGAGCCCGCCTATCTGATCCAGCAAGAAGATGGCGACAAGGTTCTCAAGAGCCACTCGGAACTGGAGCACGCCTGAGATGAGCGCCGGATCCGAGCATATCCCCCCGGCAGCCGTCGCCAAGGCTGCGGAAAAAGGCTTGCAGCTGCGTGAGAAGTTCGGCCGCGGCGGCACGCAGATCGGCGTGTCGCGCGCCCGTGATCTGAAGAACCGGTCTCACCTCTCGGACGATGTCGTCAAGCGCATGGTGAGCTATTTCGCACGCCACAATGTCGACAAGCGCGCCAAGAACTTCGGCGACGACGAAAACCCCTCGGCCGGCTATGTCGCTTGGCTTCTCTGGGGCGGCGACGCCGGCAAGGCGTGGGTCGAGAAGGAAAAAGCCAAGCTCGGCGATTCCGAAACCGGCACAAAGTCCAAGGCATCGTCCAAGAAGAAGACGACGCACTAAGCCGATCGCTCAGACCCGATGGGCGGCGGCCATCCGCCGCACCGTCTCTTCAAGCTTCGCTCGACCGCCGGGCTGCCAGCCAAGCGCGCGCAGGCGCTCTGTGTCCATGGCATTGAAGTCCGATCCATCCGCGGCCTCCGGCAGCGGGTGCTGGCTGCCAAGCGTCTGCGCGGCGATGGCCAGGACATCCCGATACCCCGTAAGAATATCCGAGACGTTGAACACGCCGCGCATCATGTCCGCCGGCGACCGGATCAGGCAGAGCACCGCCGCCGCCAAGTCGTCGCCATGCACCTCGGTGCCGACGCGGTCGGCGACCGGCTTTCGACGGAGATATTCATCGAGCAGCGGCGTCCATTTATTGCCTTTGCCGGGCGCACCTTCGCCATAAACGCCGGTCGCGCGCAGGCTGGCTGTGGCGAATCCGTCGCGATCGAGCCCCGCCAGCGCCCGCTCGGCCTCCAGCTTCACGAGACCATACAGGCTGACCGGATCGACCGGCGTCTCCTCCGTCATCGAGATGCCGGGCGGTTGGCGGCCGTAGACAGCGCGGCTCGAGAGAAACAGGCAGCGCGAAACGCCGGCTGCCCGTGCCGCCTCGAACAGGCGGATCGACCCTGCGCTATTTGCCAGTCGGAACCCTTCGGGATCATCCCCTTCCCCGCCACGGTAGCGCCCCGGCACATGCTGGAAGGCCGCATGAACGAAGACATCGATCCCGTCAAACGCAGAGGATTGATCGAGCGCTGGATCGAGAGCAAGAAAACGGCTTTCGATCGGACGGGAGAAGAACCCGGTGTCGGGGGCGCGACGGCATCCGGCGATCACCGTTTCGCCGGCGGCAGTCAGATGCTCGACGATGAAGCGGCCGACGAAACCCGTTGCGCCCGAGACCAGCACGCGCATCAGCGACGTGGCTCTTGAGGACCCGGCAGGCTGGCAATGTCCGGAATGTCGCGGTTCTGGTAGAAGGCATGCCAGAGGTCGATCAGCGGCTGCAGCTGTTCGACCTTGGGATGATCCCGCTCCCAAGGTTTTTCATATTGGAAATGCAGCACGCCGATCGACGGCCAGTGCCAGAGATCCGGCAGGGCAAACCAGACATATTGCAGCATGTTCATATAGACCGGCAGGCCGTGCCAATCCGGAAAGAAGGCCTGGAGAAAGCTCTGGTCGGTGCGCGGCCAGGTGACATTCGCCTGATCCAGCCGCTCCAGCATGGCGGCAAAGGTGGCGTGGCTTGGCCGCGCCACGAAGACGCCGGAGTTCAGCCGCTGGAAATCGACGAGCCCTTCATAGACATTCGGCGCGGCAGAGAATTCCGGGTAGTCGAACAGGCGATCGATGGTCTTGAGCACCAGCGCATCGGCATCGATGAACAGGCAACGCTCATACTCGGTCAGTTCCCACAGTCTCAGCTTGCAGAAATTGTCGAGCGGCGTGTGGAAAAGCGGCTTTCGGCCCTTTGTGAACGGCTGGCCGGCATGGATTGCGCCTCGGGAGTGGCGGCTGTTGAAGCCCTCCGACAGCGGCAGATGCTGAACCGGGATGAGCCGGCAGCCGCGGGCCGCCAAAGGTGCCAGGCTCTCGCCTGCGACACCGCCCGTATGAAGGATGACGATCTCGGCCGTCGTCCCGCTCCGCTCGATCGAATGGACGAGCGCGGTGGCACCCATCGCATAATCCGCATTGGTCACCAGCGTCACGAAGGCGCGGCGTCCCTGTCCGTCTGCTTCCGACACCTCTCCCACTGAGCGGCTCAGGAGACCGACTTCAGGCGACGGCCTTCGGGATCATGATCGACCTTGGCGGCGAGATCCCTGGTCCAGGCAGAAACCGCCGGCACACGGCTGCGATCGACGCGATAGGCATAGCGCTTGGCGACATCGACGATCTCGGCCAGCAAGCCGTCCTTGAGACGGGTCGGCGCCAGGCCGAGCTCCAGGAACTTCTCGTTCTTGACCACCAGCTCGTTTTCCGCCGCTTCCTTGCGCGGGTTCGGCAGCCAGGCGATGCGCGACCCGGTCAGGCCGGCGATCATTTCGGCGAGGTCGCGCACCCGGTGGGTCTCGGTCATCTGGTTGAAGATCTCGACCCGCGCGCCGCGCTTCGGCGGATTGTTGAGCGCAAGCTCGATGCAGCGCACCGAATCCTGGATATGGATAAAGGCGCGGGTCTGGCCACCGGTGCCATGCACGGTCAAGGGATAGCCGATCGCCGCCTGGATCAGGAAGCGGTTGAGCACCGTGCCGTAATCGCCGTCATAGTCGAACCGGTTGACGAGCTGCTCGTGGCGCCGCGTCTGCTCGGTATGGGTACCCCAGACGATGCCCTGATGCAGGTCGGTGATGCGCAGGCCGTCGTTCTTGGCATAGAACTGGAAGAGCAGCTGATCCAGGCACTTGGTCATATGGTAGATCGAGCCGGGATTGGAGGGATAGAGGATCTCCTGGCTCACGGTCTCGCCGCTCTGCGTCTCGATGCCGACCGGCAGATAGCCCTCGGGGATCGCCGCACCAACGGTCGAATAGCCATAGACGCCCATGGTGCCGAGGTGGACGAGATGGGCGTCGAGGCCGAGCTCCACCATGGCATTCAGCAGATTATGGGTGGCCGAAACATTGTTGTTGACCGTGTAGTTCTTGTGGCGGTCGCTCTTCATCGAATAGGGCGCGGCGCGCTGCTCGGCGAAATGGATGACGGCCTCCGGGCGATGCTCGGCGAGCCAGTTCTTCAAGAGCTCATAGTCGCGGGCGAGATCGATGAGATGGAAATGAATGCGCCGCCCGGTTTCCTGGTGCCAGATGCGCGTGCGCTCCTGGATCGAATCCATCGGGGTCAGCGACTGGACGCCAAGCTCGGTGTCGATCCACCGGCGGGACAGATTGTCGAGGATATGGATCTCGTGGCCGGCGTCGGAGAGATGCAGGGCTGTCGGCCAGCCGATGAAACCGTCCCCACCCATTACGGCAATCTTCATGGCGACCTCCGAATGATTTTTCCAGCCTACTGGCTGTAGATAGAAAATGTGACAATTGTTCAATGCTTGCGGCGACAGGCAGTTTGCGCCATGCAGCACTTCGACGAAATGAGGGAGATCTGTGGATGAACGAGGCCCCTGCCCTTGCGGGACGCCTGATCGGCGCCGGCCACAGGCTGGAGCAGCGCGTCTATTATGAGGACACGGATTTCTCGGGCCTCGTCTATCACGCGCGCTATCTGCACTTCCTGGAGCGCGGGCGGACCGACTATCTGCGCTGCCTGGGCGTCGAGCAGAGCGCGCTCCGCCACGCCGACGCCGAGGGGCTGGTCTTCGTCGTCCACCGCATGGAGATCGACTTTCGCCAGCCGGCCCGGATGGATGACATCCTGTCGATCGACACGACGACGCAGAAAGCCGGTGGGGCCAAGATGGTGCTCAGCCAGACCATCCACTGCGGCACGCGGCTGTTGATCGAGGCAAAGGTCATCATCGCCGTCATCAATGCGAATGGCCGCCCGCGGCGCCTGCCGGATGGTCTTGCACGGCAGTTCCTCGCAGAGGCGCCGCCGGCTGACACGGCCGACTGATCCGCGAGCCCATAGATCGGCCCTCGAAGTAACACTCCCTTAACCATAATGATGTCTTACTGCCGGTCTCAGGATTTCGATGTCGAGCAGAGATTTTCCGCGTCGCACGTCATCCTTTGACCAAGATTGCCCCTATAGAAGGCTGTTTCAAGCTTGTGTCGCGCCTTCGCGACCAGCGGCGGGCGGCCGGGGCGATTTTGCGACATGAGTGGTTGAGCGACTTGGCTCTGGGCACGCACCGGCTCGGGCCAGGGCTCGCGATTTCGGGGAATTTGAGACGATGGAACAGGTTGGATTGGCCGCGGCAACGACCGACGTGACGTTGTGGTCGCTTTTCATGGAGGCCGGCTTCGTCGTCAAGCTGGTCATGCTCGGCCTGCTCGCGGCTTCCGTCTGGACCTGGGCGATCGTGGTCGACAAGACCATCCGCTATGCCCGCATCCGCCGCCAGCTCGACAGTTTCGAACAGGTCTTCTGGTCCGGCCAGTCGCTGGAAGAACTCTACCGCACCCTTTCCGACCGGCAGACCAGCGGCATGGGCGCGATCTTCGTTGCCGCCATGCGCGAATGGAAGAAAAGCTTCGAACGGGGCGCCCGCTCGCCGATCGGCCTGCAGATGCGCATCGACCGCGCCATGGACGTGACGCTGGCGCGTGAATCCGAGGCGCTGGAATCCAGGCTCGGCTCGCTCGCCACCATCGGCTCGGCCGGCCCCTTCGTCGGCCTGTTCGGCACGGTCGTCGGCATCATGACCTCGTTCCAGGCGATCGCCGGCTCGAAGTCGACCAACCTCGCCGTCGTCGCGCCTGGTATTGCCGAAGCGCTGCTGGCAACGGCCATCGGCCTGCTGGCCGCCATTCCCGCCGTTATCGCCTACAACAAGTTCACCGCCGATGCCGGCAAGATCAATGCGCGCATGGAAGGCTTCGCAGACGAGTTCTCCGCGATTCTCTCGCGCCAGATCGACGAAAAGCTGCAGCCGCGCCAGGCTGCACAGTAAGCGGCGCGCGGGCGATAAGGGAGAGACCCGATGGGCATGGCAGTAGGCGGATCAAAGGGATCGGGTGGGCGACGCGGACGACGCAGCCGCGGCGGCAAGGCTGTGATGAGCGAAATCAACGTCACGCCTTTCGTCGACGTCATGCTCGTGCTCCTGATCATCTTCATGGTCGCAGCGCCAATGATGACGGTCGGCGTGCCGATCGACCTGCCGGAAACCCAGGCCAAGGCGCTCAATTCCGATACGCAGCCGATCACCGTCTCGGTCAATCCGGCCGGAGAGATCTTCCTGCAGGAAACCCCAATCGGCATCGACGAAGTGGTGCCCAAGCTCGAGGCGATCGCCAAGACCGGCTATGAAGAACGCATCTATGTGCGCGGCGACACCAATGCCGATTACGGCACGGTCATGAAGGTCATGGCGCGCATTTCGTCCGCCGGTTTCAAGAATCTCGGCCTCGTCACGCTGCAAGAAACGGACAAGTGAGCCTCTTTCGATGAAGGGCAGCATTGCCACATCCGCCGTGCTTCATGGGGCCGTGCTCACCTGGGCACTGGTCTCGCTCGGCAGTCCGGCGCCGCTCGAGGTCTCACCGGTCGAGGCGGTGCCTGTCGAGATCATCAGCGAGGTGACGCAGGTCCAGCAGGGCGACGAAAAGGCCGCGATGGCAGAAAAGGCGGCGCCGAAACCGTCCGAGAAGCCGCAGACGCAGCCGTTGGCAGAGAATGCCGGCGACAACGAGATCGACCTGAAGTCGCCGCCGAAGCCCTCCGTCAAGCCGGTCGAGAACCAGACCTCCGCCGCGCCCCCGAAGACCGATGCCGCCGAGATTTCCCCCGAGCCGGTGAAGGAAGAGGTGAAGCCGACCGAGAAGCCGCCGGCCGAGCCCGCGACCGAGGTGGCCGCCCTGCCCGCGCCGAAGGAAGAGGTGAAGCCGGAGCCGAAACCCGATCCGAAGCCGGTACCGGAAGCCAAGGCCGAACCGACGCCGGAGCCCACGCCCGCCGAACCGACACCGACCGAGAGCCCGGACGCGGCCGCCCTGCCTGAAAAGGTGCCTGCGCCGGTCGCCAGGCCCAAGGTCGAGCAGACGGCTGAGGCCCAGACCGCCAAGACGCCCGACCGCAAGGCGGACGCCGCGCCGAAGCCGCAGAAGAAGACGACGTCCGCCAAGGAGAGCGACTTCAACGCCGACGAGGTCGCCGCCCTCCTCAACAAGCAGGAGTCTTCCGGCGGCGGCGCGAAGCGGTCGCAGCAGCCGGCAGCTTTGGGCGGCAAGAAGACGACGACGGGCAACACGCTGTCCCAGAGCGAGAACGACGCACTGAGAGGCATCGTCGAGAAGAACTGGTCCATCGTGCCGGGCACGGCGGGGCTGGAAGGAATGATCATCACCGTCACCTTCAATCTCGACCCGTCGGGCCAGATCGTCGGGCAGCCCGCAGTCGAGGTGACCGGCGGGTCGGCCAGCGCGCAGCGGGTGATGGCGGGCAGCGCCGTCCGCGCCGTGCGCAAGTCCGCTCCCTTCACCCTGCCGCCGGAAAAATACGAGTCGTGGCAGGAGATCGTCCTCCACTTCGATCCGACAGAATTCGCGATGTGATCGCGGTCCCCATGAAGAGCATGGCTGAAAGGCTAGAGACTGATGCATAGACGCACCTTTTTCAGGATGTCCGCGGCGCTTGCCGGAATGGCGGCGATCGCTGCTTCCCCGGCGCAGGCGCGCGTGGAACTCAACATCACCCGCGGCAATGTCGAGCCACTGCCCATCGCCGTCACCGACTTCCTGCAGGGCGAGCTTGGCCGCAAGATCTCCGACGTGGTGGCCGCCGACCTGAAGCGCTCCGGTCTCTTTGCCCCGGTCGACCGTACGGCCTTCATCGAGAAGATCACCAATCCCGATGCCGCACCGCGGTTCGAGGACTGGCGGGTCTTGAACGTCCAGGCGCTCGTGACCGGACGCGTGACGCAGGAAGGCGATGGCCGGCTGAAGGCCGAGTTCCGCCTGTGGGACGCGACCGCCCAGAACCAGATGACCGGCCAGCAATTCTTCACCCAGCCTGAAAACTGGCGGCGGGTTGCCCATATCATCGCCGATGCGATCTATAAGGAGATCACCGGCGAGGAAGGCTATTTCGATACGCGCGTCGTCTATGTCGCCGAAAGCGGCCCCAAGACTGCCCGCAAGCGGCAGCTGGCCATCATGGACCAGGACGGGGCGAACGCCCGGGCGCTGACCAATTCGAACGACATCGTGCTGACGCCGCGCTTCTCGCCGAGCCGCCAGGAAATCACCTACATGTCCTTCGAAGGCCAGCAGCCGCGCGTCTATTTGCTGCAGCTCGAGACCGGGCAACGCGAGGTGGTCGGCAATTTCCCCGGCATGACCTTCGCGCCGCGCTTCTCGCCGGACGGGCAGCGGGTCATCATGAGCCTGCAGCAGGAAGGCAATGCCAACATCTACACGATGGACCTTCGCTCGCGCACCACGACGCGCCTGACCTCGACCTCGGCGATCGACACCTCGCCGTCCTATTCGCCGGATGGCGCACGAATTGTGTTCGAAAGCGACCGCGGCGGCAAGCAGCAGCTCTATGTCATGGGCGCGGACGGCTCGGGCCAGAACCGAATCTCCTTTGGCGATGGCTCCTACTCGACGCCGGTCTGGTCGCCGCGCGGCGATCTGATCGCCTTCACCAAGCAGTCGGGCGGCAAGTTCTCGATCGGCGTGATGAAGCCGGACGGTTCGGGCGAACGCATCCTGACCTCGGGCTTCCACAATGAAGGCCCGACCTGGGCGCCGAACGGCCGTGTGCTGATGTTCTTCCGCCAGGACGCCGGCGCCGGCGGGCCGCAGCTCTATTCGATCGACCTGACCGGCTATAACGAGCAGCGCGTGCCCACCCAGGGCTTCGCCTCCGACCCGGCCTGGTCGCCGCTCCTGGAATAGTGTGGCAAGGGAGGCCGGAGACGGCCTCCCTTTGTCGTTCTCGACCCACTGACTGCCGCCCAGCATCCAAGCGCCCCTGGCGAAGTCTGGCGATTGCGGCGGCGAATAAGGCGGCGTGCCGCGTTCTCGCCGTAAAGTACTGATTACCACGCCACATCTGTGCGGCGTATTACACTCTGTTAACCACACTTGGTGCATAGGGATTAACCGTTCCCGGTTACAGTCCGGCAACCCTGAAGTGACAAGACGATCCAAGGAGACCGGCTCATGAGCCGCATTCACGTTCCGGCCGCTGGCCGCATGCAGTCCCTCGCACGCAACCCGGTCATGGTTGCGCTGTTCCTGACGCTGGCCATTGCCGGCTGCGCCAACAAGAAGAACGGCATGCCGAACGATGCGGCCGGCCTCGGCCTGGGTGCCGGCGGCGCCGCGACCCCGGGCTCGCAGCAGGACTTCACGGTCAATGTCGGCGACCGGATCTTCTTCGACACCGACTCGTCCTCGATCCGCGCCGATGCCCAGGCGACGCTGAGCCGCCAGGCCCAGTGGCTGGCCCGCTACCCGAACTACCAGATTACCGTCGAAGGCCATGCCGACGAGCGCGGCACGCGCGAATACAACCTTGCGCTCGGCGCCCGCCGCGCTGCTGCCACCAAGGACTTCCTGGCCTCCCAGGGCGTTCCGGCCGGCCGCATGCGCACCATCTCCTACGGCAAGGAAAAGCCGGTCGCCGTCTGCGACGACATTTCCTGCTGGTCGCAGAACCGCCGCGCAGTCACCGTTCTCGGCGGCGGCAACATGTAACAGCGGTCCAGCTTCTGGATCGACGGGAAAGGCGGTCTTCGGGCCGCCTTTCTTTTTTGTCACACTTTGACCAGACTCCGTTGCTTTTTGGGCCCATATGGAAAACTGTGCGCCGGTCGCGCGGAAGGGGTCGCCCTGGCCCTCGGAGTGCGGCGAAACCAGCATCGAACGGGACACATGACATGAAGAAGATTGTCGTGGCGGCCGTGCTCGGGCTCGCGGCCTTTAGCGGCCTCAGCCAGCCCGTCACAGCCATGCCGCTCTCCGCCTGGCTCGACAAGGCGTTTCATCGCGAGGCGATGGCACCGGCCGAGACGGCGCCGCTCCTCAAGGTCCAGGCCAGCGAGGCCGGGCGCATCGGGCAACTCGAGGAACAGATCCGCTCGCTCAATGGGCGGATCGAGGAAATGAGCTTCCAGCTTTTGCAGATGCAGGAGCAGATCCGCAAGTTCCAGGAAGACAATGAATTCCGCTTCCAGGATCTCGAAAGCGGCAAGTCGGCGCCGAAGGCATCGGCCCCCAAGAAAAGCGGCGCGCTCGAGACGCCATCCACCTCGGACCAGGCGTCCGTTGCCCCAGGGGCAACGGACGGTTCGGCGCCGAGTCAGACGCTTCCCACCGATACCGCCGCCGCCGGCCGCACGGCCCGACCGGCGGAAAACCTGACGGCGCCGCCTGCGACGCTTGGCCAGATCATCTTCGACGCCAATGGCAATCCGATCTCGGCCAATGCCGAACGCCTGCCGGAGCCGGGGCTGAACGAGACACCGGAAAGCCAGCAGCAGACGGCCTCGCTCGACAATCCGGGCGATCTCTACCAGTCGGCCTATGGGCATGTTCTCTCCGGAGATTACAGCGTCGCGGAAAACGAGTTCCGCGACTATCTCGACACTTTCCCCAAGGGCGAGAAGGCGGCGGATGCCAGCTTCTGGATGGGCGAGGCACAATATTCGCAGGGCAAGTTCAACGACGCCGCGAAAACCTTCCTCAACGCCCATCAGACCTACGGCAAGTCGCCCAAGGCGCCGGAAATGCTCCTGAAGCTCGGCATGTCGCTTGCCGCGCTCGACAACAAGGAAACCGCCTGCGCCACGCTGCGTGAGGTGACCAAACGCTATCCGAAAGCGTCCCAGGCCGTGAAGGCCAAGGTGACCTCGGAACAGAACCGCTTGGCCTGCTGAGCCGGCGCTTGCGCGAACCCGGTGCGCCGCCGCAGTCGGCCTGCCTCCTAGCCGGCAGAAAGCGAGCGCATGGCCGCGCCGACATCCTCTTCTTCCGTTCCCCCGCCTCGCCCCTCTCCGCTCGCCTTCGCTGTGGTGCGTGAACCCGCCGACAGGGCACCGCATGAAGCGGCTCGGCATTTCCTCGCCCGGCTGCGCGAACCCACCACTTTGCTTCTCGCCCTTTCCGGCGGCAGCGACTCGACCGCTCTGCTCATTGCCTTCCACGAAGCAATGAGCGCGGGGAGCCCCCACCGGCTCGTCGCCTGCACCGTCGACCATGGGCTACGCCAGGGGTCCGGCGCTGAGGCAGCGCAGGTCGCTGCTCTTTGTGCCACGCTCGCCATTCCCCATGAGACGGCCCGCTGGCAGCACGCGGGGGTCCGCTCGGCGATCCAGGCACAGGCGCGGCTTGCGCGCTATCGACTCCTCGCCGACTGTGCGGGCCGACACGGCGCGGCGCTTATCTTGACCGGCCACACCGCCGACGACCAGGCGGAGACCATCGCCATGCGCCGCGCCCGGACCGATGCGGCGGAGGATGGCGCTGCGACTGGTCTCTCCGGCATGGCGGACATGACCCTCTTCGAGAGGCGCATCTGGATCGCCCGCCCTTTCCTTCGTCTCTCCCGCCAGCGGCTGCGCGACCTCCTCCTCCAGCGCGGGATGAGCTGGATCGAAGATCCGAGCAATGACAACCCCGCCTTCGAACGCGTCCGCCTGCGCCGGGGCGGAGCGGCCGCGTCAGTGGATCTGCAACAGGCGGAGGCTGCGGAACGGCGGCGGCGCGAGAGCAGCGCCCGGATCGCAGCCCTGCTGGCCGAGCGACTCCGCTTTCACGGTCAAGGCCTTGGCGAACTCAGCTTGTTACCGAACGATCTCGAGGATCCGGACATGCCCCGGCTGCTGGCAATCCTCGCCGGCATCATGGGTGGCCGGGCGCATGGGCCGGGCCGCCAGTCGATCGATCGCCTGATGACCTCGCTGCGCGCCTCCCACGCTCGCTTTGCCGCTGGACGGTGCCTGTTCGATCGCCGCGGCTCCCGGCTCTTCCTCTACCGCGAGCTGCGCGGCCTGCCGGCCGAGATGCAACTCCCGCCGGGTTCCGTCACGGACTGGGACGGTCGCTTCCGCATCCTCAATCACACCCGCGCGCCGCTCTCGATCCGAACCTCTTGTGAGGCACAGGCGAATAGGGATGAGATCAGCCGATCCATTCCCACGAGCATCGCACGGGCCGCGCAATCGAGCCTTCCGCTCTGTCTTCACGATCCCTTGATCGCGGAGATGGCGCCACCCATCAGCCTCAGCCGGCGGCTTGCTCCTTTCGACACCTTTTTGCCGTGTTTCGACAGCACCATGGCGGCCTGTTTCGATAGTCTTATCGGTCGTGAACCATTCCCGCCCGCTCCAGTTCGCGATGATCTTTCGTAAACGAGTTACGGACCTGTTGTTCGCCATTGGCAAGGTCGTTTACGGACCCTATGTTAGATGAGAAAGATTGAGCCGCCGGCACCGGCAGGCCATGGCAGGTTCCGGGGAGTTCGATGAACCCTAATTTTCGCAATTTCGCCCTTTGGGCAATCATTGCCCTATTGCTGATCGCGCTGTTCAGCATGTTCCAGCAGCCTGCGGAACGCACGGGCTCCCGGGAGATCCCCTTCTCGCAGTTCTTGAAGGATGTCGATGGCAGCCGCGTCAAAGATGTGGTGATCACCGGCAACAAGGTCGTTGGCTCCTATACCGAGAGCGGCTCGACCTTCCAGACCTACGCGCCCTCCGTCGACACCGCTCTGACCGAGCGGCTGGAAGCGCGCAATGTCACTGTCACCGTTCGTCCGGAGACCGATGGCTCTTCCGGCTTCCTCAGCTATGTCGGCACATTGCTACCCATGCTGCTTATCCTCGGTGTCTGGCTGTTCTTCATGCGCCAGATGCAGGGTGGCTCGCGCGGCGCCATGGGCTTCGGCAAGTCCAAGGCAAAGCTCCTGACGGAGGCGCATGGCCGCGTCACCTTCGACGACGTCGCAGGCGTGGACGAGGCCAAGCAGGACCTGGAGGAAATCGTCGAGTTCCTGCGCGATCCGCAGAAGTTCCAGCGCCTCGGCGGCCGGATTCCGCGCGGCGTGCTGCTCGTCGGCCCGCCCGGCACCGGTAAGACGTTGCTCGCCCGCTCCGTGGCCGGCGAAGCCAATGTGCCCTTCTTCACCATTTCCGGTTCGGACTTCGTGGAAATGTTCGTTGGCGTCGGCGCCTCGCGCGTCCGCGATATGTTCGAGCAGGCCAAGAAGAATGCGCCCTGCATCATCTTCATCGACGAAATCGACGCCGTCGGTCGCCATCGCGGCGCGGGTCTCGGTGGCGGCAATGACGAGCGCGAGCAGACGCTGAACCAGCTGCTGGTTGAGATGGACGGCTTCGAGGCCAATGAGGGCATCATCCTCATTGCGGCCACCAACCGTCCGGACGTCCTCGATCCGGCGCTGCTGCGTCCCGGCCGCTTCGACCGCCAGGTCGTTGTACCGAACCCCGATATCAATGGCCGCGAGCGGATCCTGAAGGTCCATGTCCGCAACGTGCCGCTCGCCCCGAATGTCGATCTCAAGGTTCTGGCCCGCGGCACGCCCGGCTTCTCAGGCGCCGATCTGATGAACCTCGTCAACGAGGCGGCCCTGATGGCCGCGCGCCGTAACAAGCGCGTCGTCACCATGCTCGAGTTCGAAGACGCCAAGGACAAGATCATGATGGGCGCGGAACGCCGCTCGTCCGCCATGACCGAGGCCGAGAAGAAGCTGACCGCCTATCACGAGGCAGGCCATGCGATCGTGGCACTCAAAGTCCCCGCTGCAGATCCGCTGCACAAGGCGACGATCATTCCCCGCGGCCGTGCGCTCGGCATGGTCATGCAGCTTCCCGAGGGCGACCGCTACTCGATGAGCTACAAGTGGATGGTCTCGCGCCTTGCCATCATGATGGGCGGCCGCGTTGCCGAGGAGATCACCTTCGGCAAGGAGAACATCACCTCCGGTGCCTCCTCCGACATCGAGCAGGCCACCAAGCTTGCTAGGGCCATGGTCACCCAGTGGGGCTTCTCCGACCAGCTTGGTCAGGTCGCCTATGGTGAGAACCAGCAGGAAGTCTTCCTCGGCCATTCCGTCTCGCAGTCGAAGAATGTCTCCGAGGCGACGTCTCAGAAGATCGACAACGAGATCCGCCGCCTGATCGACGAAGCCTATGACGAGGCGAAGCGCATCATCACCGACATGAACGCCCAGTTCGTGGCGATCGCCGAGGGCCTGCTCGAATATGAGACGCTGACCGGCGAGGAGATCAAGGCGCTGATCCGCGGCGAGAAGCCTGCCCGGGATCTCGGCGACGATTCCCCGCCGAGCCGCGGCTCGGCCGTCCCCTCCGCTGGCACCAAGAAGGATCTTGGTGGCAAGAGCGGCGAGGCGGAAGGTGGCTTCGAGCCCCAGCCTCAGTAAGTCCGGCTAGCGTTAGCTGTAGCGAACCTTGAAAAACCCTCCCCTCCGCCCGGACGGGAGGGTTTTTCTTGACTGCCTCCCTGGTTTACAGTCGGTTAACGCGGCAAAGGTAACATCTCGTAATCATTTCTGATGGAGAGGATGCTGCCGCCGGCTGTCATTTTGTGGCAAAGCTTGTGTGGCGGCGCCCGCCTTCGGCAGGAGCGCCAGGAGAGAGCTTGCGGCCGCCGTGCCGTCCCGACAGGCTGCAGAGGCCGGATCGCGGACGAGCACCGGCCTGACGACAAGGAGCGTTCATGAAGCGCAGATATTTCGGCACCGACGGCATTCGCGGTCAGTCCAACGTGTTCCCCATGACCCCGGACCTCGCCATGCGGGTCGGCATCGCGGTCGGCACCATCTTCCGCCGTGGCGCCCATCGCCATCGTGTCGTCATCGGCAAGGATACGCGGCTCTCGGGCTATATGCTGGAAAACGCGATGGTGGCCGGTTTCACATCGGCCGGCGTCGATGCCTTCGTGCTCGGTCCCATTCCCACCCCTGCTGTCGCCATGCTGACGCGCTCGCTGCGTGCCGATATCGGCGTGATGATCTCCGCCTCGCACAATCCCTTCGAAGACAACGGCATCAAGCTGTTCGGCCCGGACGGCTACAAGCTCTCCGACGATATCGAGGGCCAGATCGAGGATCTGCTCGACCAGGATCTCTCGCAGCAGCTGGCGAAGAGCGACGAGATCGGCCGCGCCAAGCGCATTGACGGCGTGCATGACCGTTATATCGAACACGCCAAGCGCACGCTCTCGCGCGATGTCACGCTGAAGGGGCTCAGGATCGCCATCGACTGCGCCAATGGCGCCGCCTACAAGGTCGCCCCTGCCGTCCTCTGGGAGCTCGGCGCCGATGTGGTGTCGATGGGGACCGAACCGAACGGGACGAACATCAACTTGAACTGCGGCTCGACCAGCCCCGCCGCTTTGTCCAAGAAGGTGCACGAGGTCCGCGCCGATATCGGCATCGCACTCGATGGCGATGCCGACCGGGTGCTGATCGTCGACGAGAACGGCACGATCATCGACGGCGACCAGCTGATGGCGGTCATTGCCGACAGCTGGGCGGCCGATGGCCAGCTGAAGGGCAATGGCATCGTCGCGACCGTCATGTCGAATCTGGGTCTCGAACGCTATCTGAAGAGCCGCAAGCTCGCCCTTCACCGCACCAAGGTTGGCGATCGCTATGTGGTCGAGCATATGCGCGAACATGGCTTCAACCTCGGCGGCGAGCAGTCCGGCCATATCGTGCTGTCCGATTTCGGCACCACGGGCGATGGCTTGGTTGCGGCGTTGCAGGTGCTGGCGGCGGTTCGGCGCCAGAACAAGCCGGTCAGCGAAGTCTGCCACCGATTCACGCCTGTGCCGCAGGTCTTGAAGAATGTGCGCGTCGTAGCCGGCCAGCCGCTTGAGGATGTCGCTGTCCGCCAGGCGATTGCCGAGGCCGAGGCTGCGCTTGCAAAGTCCGGCCGGCTGCTCATCCGCCCTTCGGGCACCGAGCCGCTGATCCGTGTCATGGCGGAAGGCGACGACCGCAGCAAGGTCGAGACCATCGTCGACGAACTCGTCAACGTGATCGGCTCGGCGCGCAACGCCGCCTGATTCTCCCGCACTCGAAGGCCGCAATCGCCCCTGCCTCCATTGGCAGGCGCGATTCTTGATGACGCCGCAACGCAAGTTTGCCGCAGGATGGCAGGAGATGACTGCGGCGCGGCCCAGATTAAGAGGGCCTTAACCAATAATCTTCATCATGTTTTCCAAAGAAGCGAACCGCCGGGACCCATGCGCCGGCGCGAAGGCATCGTTGGAGAAGATCATGAAGACTGTGTTGATCGGCGTCGTCGCAGCGATGCTTTCCGTGTCGGCGGCCCTGGCCGCCGATCTTTATCAGCCGGCGCCGGAGCCCATTCAGCCGGCGCCCGTCGAGCCGGCACCGGTCTCCAGCGGCTGGTATCTGCGCGGCGATGTCGGCTATGCCTTCACCAAGCTGCGCGGCGCCCATTTCTACCAGGGCCCCGGCCGTTACGTTCGCGACTTCGACAAGGCCGATCTTGACGACAGCTGGACCGTCGGCGGCGGCGTCGGCTACAAGATCAACAACTATCTGCGCACCGACGTGACGCTCGACTATCTCGGCAAGGCCGATTTCGAAGGCTCCACCTCCGGCTCCTGCGGCGTCTCGACAGCCTGCACCTCGCGCGATGTCTCCTCGCTCACCGCCTGGAGCCTGATGGCCAACGCTTATGTCGATATCGGCACCTATGGCGCCTTCACCCCTTATGTCGGCGCCGGCATCGGCGGCACGCAGGTGCGCTGGGACAAGCTGAAGAACACCAGCTGCAGCAACAGCAATCCCGACGATTGCGACGACAGCTTCGATCATGACGGCAAGCGCAAGTGGCGCTTCACCTATGCGCTGATGGCCGGCACCTCGATTGACCTGACCTGCAATCTTCAGGCCGATATCGGCTATCGCTTCCGCCATGTTCTGGGCGGCGACATGTTCGGCTACAAGGCCAATGGCGGCCCGGGCAGCGACAAGGGCCTCTATCTGCACGAAGCGCGCGCCGGCCTGCGCTACAACTTCAACGGCTGCGCCGAGACGGCCTATGTTCCGGACTATCCAGTCGAACAGCCGGTCTACAAGTAAGCATCACGCAGCGTCCTCCTCCCAAGACGCGCATGACCGAAGGCCGCCCGGCGACAGGGCGGCCTTCGTCCATTTCGGGACAGGTGGTCAAAGCTTCGCTAACCACTATCGTCCCTCTGCAACTCTCCCCGCTTGCTCGCGACGTCGAGGCGTCTAGTTTCAGCTGCTCCATCCGCACCATTGTGACGAGCGAGGGACAGATGAACAGGCGATACTGGCGCATCACCGGCCATAGCGGCCTTGACCAGATCTTCGAGAAGATCCTGCCGACCGATATGCTGGCCGATCAGGAGGTCGAGGCGCTACTGCAATGCCTGCTCGCCCGCGAACTCGACGTGGACGCCCTGATCGAGCGGCTTGGCCGACAGAGCCGCTCCGCCGTGCCGCTCGTCGAGCGGCAGGAAGGCTCGATGATGCCGAGCTACAGCGCAGCCGGGGGCGGCATTGCCTTCGAGGCGCGGGTGATGATGGAGGTAGACCCGGCCTTCCCGATCTATCCGGATTTTGCCATCACCGCCGCAGCCTGACCCGCCGCCCAGCGGCTCGGCTTCTTAAGCTTCGGTTAACCATGTTGCGCCAAAGGTTAACGACAACGTAACGGACTGCTGCCTGATTCGGCAGTCCGGCACGGGTCGAAACGGAGGCCGGCATGCAGCGTCTTTCCCTTCTCAGCCTTGGGGTTCTCGCCCCTCTTCTCGGCGCGGCGACACTCGCCGGGGGCGCGCGCGCGGCCGATGATCTCGCCTTCGCGCCGGAGGTCACCATCTCACCCGTCGATGAGGCCGGCGGCGGCTTCTATCTGCGCGGCGACTTCGGCGTCGCCGGGGCGCGCGACGGCGGCGATGTCGACTATGCGATCGGCGGGTTCGGCGGCGAATTCGATGACGCCCGCTTCTCGCGTCCGCTTTCCGGCTCGCTCGGCCTCGGCGCAAGCCTGACCGACATTCTGCGTGCCGATGTCACCGCCGACTATTTCGAGGGCCGCTTCGACGGCGAGGTGGATTCCGCCACACCCTGCATCGGCCAGCCGGCCGGCACCGGCTGCCGCACGGCGGTCGATGCGGATTTCAAGGCGCTGAGCCTGATGGCCAATGCCTATGTGGATCTGGCGACCATCGCCGGCGTGACGCCCTATCTCGGCGCCGGCCTCGGCGCCACCTATCTCGATTGGTCCTCGGTCGAAGGCCGAGCGCGCTGCAGCGGCAGCGCCTGCCCTGCCACGAGCGCGGTTTCCACAGAGTACCGCGGCGAGGATGACTGGCGCTTCACCTATGCGCTGATGGCCGGTGCGTCCTATGCCGTCAGCGATCGCGTGATGCTCGACGTCAACTACCGCTATTCCGACATTGCCGGCGGCGGTTTTGCCAAGGGCAGCGGCGTGACGGCGGAGGATGACGGGCTGACCCGTCACGAGATCCGCGCCGGTCTGCGCTTCGCATTGAACTGAACGGCGCGTCCTTCTCTCCCAGCGGCAGAAAATTGGCTGGCAGCGACAATCGCCTTGACTTCATCATCTGCAGCGCATATTCCCCTCCTCAGGACACGCCTCCCTAACGAGGTGCTTCTATCTGGAAGGATAGCGCAGATGACGACGACCACGACACCGGACCTCCGTCCGGCGAATACGCATTTTTCTTCAGGCCCCTGCTCCAAGCGTCCCGGCTGGACGCTCGACGCGCTCTCCGATGCAGCCCTCGGCCGCTCGCACCGCGCGAAAGTCGGCAAGGCCAAGCTCAAGCAAGCGATCGACCTGACCCGAGAGGTCCTGGAAGTGCCGGCGGACTACCGCATCGGCATCGTGCCCGCCTCCGACACCGGCGCCGTCGAAATGGCCATGTGGTCGCTGCTCGGCGCTCGTGGCGTCGATATGGTCGCCTGGGAAAGCTTCGGCTCGGGCTGGGTGTCCGATGTGGTCAAGGAACTGAAGCTTCCCGACACCCGCAAGATCACCGCCGACTACGGCAAGCTCCCCGATCTCGCCTCGATCGATTTCAATCGCGACGTCGTCTTCACCTGGAACGGCACAACCTCCGGCGTGCGCGTGCCGAATGCCGATTTCATTCCGGCCGATCGTGAAGGCCTGACGATCTGCGACGCCACTTCGGGCGCCTTCGCCCAGGCGCTGGACTTCGCCAAGCTCGATGTCGTCACCTTCTCCTGGCAGAAGGTGCTGGGTGGCGAAGGCGCGCATGGCATCCTCATCCTGTCGCCGCGCGCGGTGGAACGGCTGGAAAGCTATACGCCGGCCTGGCCGCTGCCAAAGATCTTCCGCATGACCAAGGGCGGCAAAATCATCGAGGGCATCTTCCAGGGCGAGACGATCAACACGCCGTCGATGCTCTGCGTCGAGGACTATATCGACGCGCTGCTCTGGGCGAAGTCGGTCGGCGGCCTTAAGGGGCTGATCGCCCGTGCCGATGCCAATGCCAAGGTCATCTTCGACTATGTCGAGAAGACCCCCTGGATCGCCAATCTGGCCGAAGATCCGGCCACCCGCTCCAACACCTCCGTCTGCCTGAAGATCGTCGACCCGGCGGTGACAGCGCTCGACGAGGACGCCCAGGGCGCCTTTGCCAAGGGCATGGTGGCGCTGCTCGAAAAGCAGGGTGTCGCCCATGATATTGGCGCCTATCGCGATGCGCCCTCGGGTTTCCGCATCTGGGCCGGCGCGACGATCGATACGGCCGACCTGGAAGCGCTGATGCCCTGGTTCGACTGGGCCTTTGCGACCCAGAAGGCCGCGCAGCTTCAGGCTGCCGCGTAAGACTCGCTTTTGCCGCGCCCTTGTCGGCGCGGCCCTTTCCCCTTCCGTCCCGACCCTTTCTCAGGAGGCCATTCATGGCACCTCGCGTTCTCGTATCCGATGAACTGTCGGAAACTGCCGTCCAGATCTTCCGTGATCGCGGCGTCGACGTCGACTTCCAGCCGACGCTCGGCAAAGACAAGGACAAGCTCGCCGAGATCATCGGCAATTATGACGGGCTTGCCATCCGCTCCGCCACCAAGGCGACTGAAAAGCTGATCGCCGCTGCCACCAATCTCAAGGTGATCGGCCGCGCCGGCATCGGCGTCGACAATGTCGATATCCCTGCCGCCTCGCGCCGCGGCATCATCGTGATGAATACTCCCTTCGGCAATTCGATCACCACGGCCGAACATGCCATCGCGCTGATGTTCGCCGTTGCCCGCCAGCTGCCTGCCGCCGATACCTCCACCCAGGCCGGCAAGTGGGAAAAGTCGAAGTTCATGGGCGTCGAGATCACCGGCAAGACGCTGGGCGTCATCGGCGCCGGCAATATTGGCTCGATCGTCTGCTCGCGCGCCATCGGTCTGCGCATGCAGGTTCTCGCCTATGACCCCTTCCTCTCCAAGGAACGCGCCGAGGAAATGGGCGTCACCAAGGTCGAGCTCGACGAGCTGCTGGCCCGCGCCGATTTCATTACCTTGCATGTCCCGATGACCGACAAGACGCGCGGCATTCTGAATGCCGAGGCGCTGGCCAAGACCAAGAAGGGTGTCCGGATCATCAACTGCGCCCGCGGCGGCTTGGTGGACGAGGCGGCACTCGCGGCGGCCATCAAGTCCGGCCATGTTGCCGGCGCCGGCTTCGACGTCTTCGAGACCGAGCCCGCGACCGAGAGCCCGCTCTTCGGCCTGCCCAATGTCGTCTGCACGCCGCATCTCGGCGCCTCCACCACGGAAGCGCAGGAGAATGTCGCCCTGCAGGTCGCCGAGCAGATGTCGGATTACCTGATCAAGGGCGCGGTCTCCAACGCGATCAACATGCCCTCGATCACGGCCGAAGAAGCACCGATCCTCAAGCCCTTCATCCGGCTGGCGGACGTGCTCGGCGCCTTCGTGGGTCAGGTGACGGAAAGCGCGATCAAGGAAATCGAAATCCTTTATGACGGCTCCACGGCCGGCATGAACACCAAGGCGCTGACAAGCGCGGCGCTGGCCGGCCTGATCCGCAGCCAGGTCTCGGACGTCAACATGGTCTCCGCGCCGATCATGATCAAGGAGAAGGGCATCATCCTCTCCGAGGTCAAGCGCGACAAGACCGGCGTCTTTGACGGCTATATCAAGCTGACGGTGACGACCGACACGCAGACCCGCTCGGTGGCCGGCACGGTATTCTCGGACGGCAAGCCGCGCTTCATCCAGATCAAGGACATCAACCTGGATGCCGATGTCGGCGCGCATATGGTCTACATCACCAACACCGACGTGCCCGGCATGATCGGCTTCATCGGCACCACCTTCGGCAATGCCGGCGTCAACATCGCCAACTTCCAGCTCGGCCGCAAGGAACAGGGTTCGGATGCGATCGCGCTGCTCTATGTCGATGGCCCGGTTCCGGAGGACCTGCTGGAGACGCTGCGCGCCAACGCCGCCATCCGCCAGGCCAAGCCGCTCGCCTTCAACGTCGAGTAAAGCTCGTCGAAAGGATGCGCCGGTCGGCCGGCGCATCCCTCAGGCGGCCTCCCTCGGCCGACCTTTTTCGGCAATGGCGATGCCGCCGAGCGCCAGCGCCAGCGCGACGACATGGAAGACCTCGAGCGCCTCGCCGATCAACAGGATCGAGAGCAGCGTGCCGAAGACCGGAATGAGATTGATGAACAGACCCGCCCGGTTCGGCCCGATCATCTCCACACCCCAGACATAGAGAACCTGCGAGACGAGCGAGGGGAAGACGCCGGCAAAAATGCCGATGCCCCAGCCGAGCTCGTCCGGCCAGATCAGCCTGTCGGTTGCTGCCTCCCAGATGACGAGCGGCAGGGTGGAGACGAGGGCCGCGAAGGCGGAGGCGGCGATCAGGCTCTTCCAATGGATCGCCGGCTTGGTGCGCAGCGACACGGTATAGGCCGCATAGACCAGCACAGCGAAGAGCATCAGCACATCGCCCTGGTTGAGATCGAGCGCGAGGAGCCGGCGCGGATCGCCATGCGTCGCGGTCAGCACCACGCCGAACAGGGTCACGACGAAGCCGATCCACTGGGCGGCGGAGACGCGCATGCGGAAGAGCATGAAGTTCATGGCGAAGATCACCATGGGAATGCCCGCCTGCTCAATGACGACATTGATCGCGGTCGTGTATTGGAGCGCCGAATAGAGCGCGACGTTGAACGCGGTGAAGCCGACGGCACCATAGAAGAACAGGAGCTTCCAATGCCTGCGGATCTCCGGCCAGTCCGCCCGCACCTGGCGCGAGGTGAGGATCGCCAGCAATGCGCAGGCAATGGTCCAGCGAATGCCGGTCAAGAGCATGGGGCTGACATGGCCGACCGCGATCTTGCCGGCCACCGAATTGCCGCCCCAGATGAAGGTGGTGATGGCGAGCAGCAGATAGGCCTTGGCATTCACGGGAATCGTTTCCGAAAGGGTTGGCAGGGACGCTCGCGTGCGCCGCGGCGTCCGCGCGCCTCTTACAGCCTCGCAAGGCGCAAAGCCATGTAAAAAGCCTTAATCGCTTGAGGCTCAGGGTCGCTTTTGAAAATGCAACAGATTATAGATGCGCGGGTTTATGGCCTGTTGCCCCGGAAAAGGCGCGTGCGGGCCCAAATTTTTTCGTCATGCCCAGGCATGGCGGCGGTGAGGAAGCGCAGAGCTTCCCCCCAATCGAAGGACAGGAACAGGGTCTATGACGAATGTGGTGGTGGTCGGCTCGCAGTGGGGTGACGAAGGCAAGGGCAAGATTGTCGACTGGCTTTCCGAACGTGCCGACATCGTCGTCCGCTTTCAGGGCGGTCACAATGCGGGCCACACGCTGGTCATCGATGGGGTAAGCTACAAGCTGTCGCTGCTGCCGTCTGGCGTCGTCCGCCCCGGCAAGCTCGCCGTGATCGGCAATGGCGTTGTCATCGATCCGCATGCGCTGGTGGCCGAAATCGAGAAGCTCGACGCGCAAGGGGTAACCATCACCCCGGAAAACCTGCGCATTGCCGACAATGCGACGCTGATCCTTTCGCTGCATCGCGAGCTCGACGGCATCCGCGAGGACGCCGCCTCCAACAGCGGCACGAAGATCGGCACCACGCGGCGCGGCATCGGCCCGGCCTATGAAGACAAGGTTGGCCGGCGGGCGATCCGCGTCATGGATCTCGCCGATCCCTCCACCCTGCCCGCCAAGGTCGACCGGCTGCTGACCCACCACAATGCGCTGCGCCGCGGTCTTGGCGAGGCGGAAGTCAGCCATGCGGCGATCATGGAAGAACTGAGCTCGGTTGCCGCCCGCGTGCTGCCCTTCATGGACACGGTCTGGCTGCTGCTCGACCGGGAGCGCCGCCGCGGCGCGCGTATCCTGTTCGAAGGCGCACAGGGCACGCTGCTCGACATCGACCACGGCACCTATCCCTTCGTCACCTCCTCCAACACGGTTGCCGGCCAGGCCGCGGCCGGATCCGGCATGGGTCCGGGCTCGCTCGGCTACATCCTCGGCATTACCAAAGCCTATACGACCCGCGTCGGCGAAGGGCCCTTCCCGACCGAGCTCAAGGACGAGATCGGCCAGTTCCTCGGCGAGCGCGGCCATGAATTCGGCACGGTAACCGGCCGCAAGCGGCGCTGCGGCTGGTTCGATGCGGCGCTGGTGCGCCAGTCGGTCGCTGCCAACGGCATTACCGGCATCGCGCTGACCAAGCTCGACGTGCTCGACGGGCTGGAAGAACTGAAGATCTGCGTCGGCTACAAGCTCGATGGCGTCGAGATCGATCATCTTCCGGCAAGCCAGGCGGCGCAGGCTCGGGTGGAGCCGATCTATGTGTCGCTCGAAGGCTGGAAGGAATCGACCGTCGGCGCACGCAGCTGGGCGGATCTGCCGGCCCAGGCAATCAAATATGTTCGGCAAGTCGAGGAACTGATCGGTTCGCCGGTCGCTCTTCTCTCCACCAGCCCAGAGCGGGACGACACCATACTTGTGACGGACCCCTTTGAGGACTAGTTTGTAGGATCAAGGACTTGGAGACGGTCGCCCCGGCCGCCCCTTCCGCGTTTCAAGAGAGTGTACATGGCGGATTTTGTAGCAGTCATTCGCAGGACCGTTGATGGGCTGTCCGACAACAGCCCGGACATGCGTGCGAAGGTCTACGAGAAGGCGCGCGGCGCCGTCCGCCGTCAGCTTGAGGGCATGAAGCCGCGTCCTTCGGACGACATGATCAACCGCCAGATGGCCAAGCTCGAGGCAGCCATCGGCGAGGTTGAATCGGCTCATTCCGCTCCTGTCTTCGATGATCCCGTCGAAGAGGCACCGGCAGAAACCCATTTCGAGCAGCCGCCCGTTCCCTACGATGTCTCATCGGCCCAGCAGCAGGATCTGCATGCGCAGGAGCCGGAGCGGGAGCCAGAACACGAGCAAGTGCCAGAGCCGGAACCGGAACCGGAACCCGCGCCGATCGCCGAGACGACGCCCGAGCTTCCCCCAGCCCCGGTCATCCTGTCGTCTGCCGTTGTTCCGGACCCGACGCCCGTGGCACCGACACAGGCAGACGAATCTGTCGTCGACTATGATGCGCCGGCGACGGACGACGAGGCGGAGGAGCCCGTTGCTCGCGAGTGGCCGCCCATTCCGGCCTATGGCGCCGTGGCCGCGCCCGCTCCCCTGGTACCTGAGCCTCAACCCGAGCCGCGTGAAACCGCGAGCAATGCGGCCCTGGCCGCCGGTGCGGCGGTGGCCAGCACGCCACTCGCCGCCGAGGCCTTCGCGCAGGAAAACGATGATCGCTCCGCCGACGACGAACCCGCGATTGAACCGGATCAGCCGCGGGATGACGAAGCGGCCTCTGTGTTCGCCACCGAGGAGCCGATCCATGCCGTGGGTCATGCCGACCCTTGGGTCGAGGACGCAGCCTATGACGAGAATGACGCCGAGGCCCTGCCGGCCGATGACGAGCCACACTGGGCGGAGACCGAGCGGCACGTGACGGTCGACGACGATCGGCTGAGCGCTTCCGAGCCCGTCGCCATGCCAGCGGCGGACTATACGTTCGATCACCCGACGGCCATCGAGCCGGTGCCGCACGAGACCGCCGTTGCCGCCGAGCCTGACGCGCCGGCGCCCATGCCTTCGGCCGAGTGGGAACTGCCGGAGTGGCAGGACTCCACATCAGCCGTAGATCCGCATCCCGCCGTCAGCGCCCATGTGGAGACACCCTGGACGCAGGCTGTCGACGACGATGCGATCCTCGACGAATTCGAAGCGCTGGCCGGTGCGCCGGCTGCGCGCGCCCATGACGAGGTGCAAAGCGACGTCTATGCGGCGCCTGCCAGCTTCCAGCCGGTGGAGCCGGCGGCGCTCGACCTGCCGCCCGTCTCCGGCGGCGTCACGCCCGAAGGCGAGCCGTCATCGAGCTGGTCGCTCGACGAGGCAGACCCCTTCCACCAGGCAACGCGCGAAGCGGGCGATGCAAGCGCGGACAGCACGATCTCCGACTGGTCCTGGCCAGTCGATCGCAGCGCCGTGTCCGCCGCACCGGTCGAAGAGACCGAGGACAGCCGGCGCGAGACCTGGGACGAGATCGATGCGCTCCTGAGCTCTGGTGCCGCCGCCACGGCGGCCGGCGCTGCGGCCAGCTCCTTCGACAGCGGCATCCCCGCGAGCGAGCCGGCCCCGGTAACCCGCCCCGCCTCGTTCCGGGCCGAGCCGAAGAAATCGGCCTTCAGCTTCAAGCGAATCGCGGTTTTCGTCGTCCTTCTGCTGCTGGTCGGCGGCGGTGGCTATGCCTATTGGATCAATCGCGACACGATGAACGACTGGATCGAGGATCTGGTCGCCTCGGTCAACACACTGCCGCCGCCGCAGAGCACGATCAATCCGGGCAGCGCCCAGTCGGGCAGCGCGGCATCGGGCGGCACGGCGCCCGCGACCGAGGTCGCATCCGCTGCACCCAACAGCAAGTTCACCCAGCGCCTGCAAACGGACGGGTCAGAGGTGGACGAAGGCCCGGCGCAGGTCGCCGGCAGCGAAGCCGTGACCGCGGAGGGCAAGTCGGTCGCCGCGCAGACCGAAGCGAGCCGCCCGCAGGAAACCGCGGATGCCGGCACGACCGCGCCGGACTTCCCGTCTGCCACCACGACCGGGGAAGCGACCAATCCGGCCACCACCGACGCCGCGCCCGCAGCCACAACCGATGCACCCGCGGCGACGACCGCACCGGCGCCCGACAGCTCTACGCAGACCGCGCCGCCGGACCAGACCACGACACAGATGCCGGCCGGTGCCCAGAAGATGTTTCTCTATGAGGAACGTCTCGGCCAGACCGCGCCGACCGCCATCGAGGGTGGTGTCGCCTGGTCGCTGAAGGAGGAAGCGCCGTCTGAAGGCCAGCGGCCGGAGCCAGTGATCCAGGCACAGATCAGCGTGCCGGATCGCGGGCTGACTGCGCTGATGACCATCAAGCGCAATGCGGACAGCTCGCTCCCCGCCAGCCACACGATCGAGTTCGTCTTCTCCCTGCCGGGCAATTTCGAGGGCGGGAGCATCGACAGCGTCCAACGCGTTGCCCTGAAGCGCACCGAGCAGGATCGCGGCGATCCGCTGATCGCCGTTCCGGCGAAGATCACCGATGATTTCTACATGATCGCGCTGAACGACTTCCCGGAAGCCGTAACCACCAATCTCGATCTGTTGAAGAACCGCAACTGGATCGACATTCCGCTGACCTATCGCAACGGTCGACGGGCACTGCTGACGCTGGAAAAGGGCCCGGCCGGTACGGATGCCTTCGACAAGGCGCTCGCAAGCTGGAGTACCGCCCGCCCGGCGGGCCAGTAAAAGCCAATCATGAGACTGCCGCGCCCGCGGCAGTCTGACGGCGGAGGCGCCCGCCGGATCACGCCGTCAGCGCGGCGATCCGGGACTTGAGGCTCTGGCGGTTATGCGCATGGCAGATCGCGATCGCAAGAGCGTCCGCCGCATCGTTGCCCTTGAAGGTCACCTTCGGCATCAAGACCTTCAGCATCATGTGGATCTGCTGCTTTTCGCCGTGTCCGACGCCAATTACCGCCTTCTTGACTGCATTCGGCGCATATTCGGCGACCGGAAGGCCGGCGCGGGCGGGGACGAGCATGGCGATACCGCGCGCCTGACCGAGCTTCAGCGTCGCCACGGCATCCTTGTTGACGAAGGTCTGCTCCACCGCCGCCTCGTCCGGCTTGAAGGCATGGATGACCTCGGCAAGGCCGTCATGCAGCTGGCAGAGCCGCGAGGCGAGATCCATGTCGCCGTCCGAGATCACGGTACCGGAATCGACGAAGCGCAGCGAATTGCCAAGCGTTTCCACGATACCCCAGCCGGTGCGGCGGAGGCCGGGGTCGATGCCGATGATACGAATCGCTGTGGTCTGCATGAAGAAATCCTAATGACGATGGCGCGACGCTGCCAGCGAAATGTGAACAAAGAGGAAACAAAAAGAGAAGCCGAAAAGGCTACTCTTTAATTCCGCTTTTCGGCCGCTTACATGGAGTAGACCTGCAGGTCAGCCCGAGGCTTTTCCATGATTCCCTTCTCCCTCCTTGATCTCTCGCCAGTCACCGAAGGCAGCACGATCGGTGATGCGCTTAACAATTCGCGCCGGCTGGCCCAGGAGGCCGAGGCGCATGATTTCAAACGCGTCTGGCTGGCCGAGCATCACGGCATGATCGGCATTGCGAGCGCGGCCACCGCGCTGGTCATCTCCCACGTCGCCGCCGGCACGAAGACCATCCGTGTCGGTTCGGGCGGCATCATGCTGCCCAATCATTCGCCGCTTGTCATCGCTGAACAGTTCGGCACGCTCGAGGCGCTCTATCCGGGCCGCATCGATCTCGGCCTCGGCCGCGCGCCCGGCACGGATATGCGCACCGCCCAGGCGCTTCGCCGCAATCTCGAAGGCGGCGGCAATGATTTTCCGAACGATGTGGTGGAACTCCAGGCCCTGCTCGGGCCGGCCCAGCCGGGGCAGATCGTCGCCACCCCGGGTGAGGATGCCAAGGTGCCGATCTGGCTGCTCGGCTCCAGCCACTATAGCGCCCAGCTTGCTGGCATGCTCGGCCTTCCCTTTGCCTTCGCCTCGCATTTCGCGCCCGACATGCTGTTCTCGGCGCTGGAGATCTATCGCGAGCGGTTCGAGCCTTCCGCCGTGCTCGACAAGCCCTATGCCATGGTCGGCATCATGGGCGTCGGCGCGGATTCGGATGAGGAGGCGGACCATCTCTTCACCTCCATGCAACAGTCCTTCCTTGCGCTCCGGCGCAATGCGCGCGGCAAGTTCCCGCCGCCGGTCGAGAGCATGGAGGAACGCTGGAACGCCTCGGAGAAGGGCTTCGTCGACCATGCGATGACCTATGCGGTGGTTGGTGGGCCTGAAACGTTGAAGCGCAAGCTGCGGGCATTCCTCCAGGAAACCCAGGCGGACGAGCTGATCGTCTCGATGCCGATCTTCGACATGCAGGCCCGGCTCGCCTCCGTCCGCCATTTCGCTGCGGCCCGCGATGCGCTGGAGCAGGAGCGTGCTGCCCGCAGCGCCGCCTGAGCAAGCCAATAGATCACCAGACATGAAAAGAGCGCGCCCCGGCCCCCGGTGGCGCGCTCTTTGATGTTCAGATACTTGGATGCCTCAGGCCGAAAGCTTGGCCAGCACTTCGTCGGAAACTTCGAAATTGGCATAGACGGTCTGGACGTCGTCATCGTCCTCCAGCGTCTCGATGAGCTTCATCAGCGATTCCGCCCGCTCCTCGTCGACGGGAATCGTGTTCTGCGGCTTCCAGATCGCCTTGACGGTCTCGGCTTCGCCAAGCGTCGCTTCCAGGGCCTTCGACACCTCGCCGATATCCTCGAAGCCGCAGATGATGGTGTGGCCGTCCTCATCGCTGATCACGTCCTCGGCACCCGCCTCGATCGCCGCTTCCATCACGGCATCCGGGCTGCCGGCCGAAGCCTTGTAGATGATTTCGCCGACCCGGTCGAAGGAGAAGGAGACCGACCCGGTTTCGCCGAGCGCCCCACCGCCCTTGGTGAAGGTGGAGCGGACCGAGGAGGCGGTGCGGTTGCGGTTGTCGGTCAGGGCTTCGACGATGACGGCGACGCCGCCTGGGCCATAGCCTTCGTAGCGGACTTCGTCATAGCTTTCCCCATCGGCGCCCGACGCCTTCTTGATGGCGCGTTCGATATTGTCCTTGGGCATCGACTGCGCCTTGGCGTTCTGGATCGCCAGGCGCAGGCGGGCATTCATCGTGGGGTCCGGCAGGCCCGCCTTGGCAGCAACGGTGATTTCGCGCGCGAGCTTGGAAAACATCTTGGAGCGCACGGCGTCCTGGCGCCCCTTGCGATGCATGATGTTCTTGAACTGTGAATGGCCGGCCATGGCGCCCTCTTGCGGTCGTCTTATCGGGTTTTCGGGATGGGGGGCCTTATATGGCGCGGATCGCCGTCCGTCCAGCGGCGGCGATCGGCTTTTCGTCGGGAGTCGGGCCTTTTAAGGCGCCTACATGCCCTGCAGCACGACGATCTGCGGCTTGCTCGGCAGGCTGCGCAGCGAGACGGTGATGGTGGCGCTGTCGGAATAGCGGCGATCGAAACCGGCGCCGAACATGTCCAGGAAGCGGGTTACCTGCGGACCCGGCCGGTGCATGGGCAGGATGATCGCCGAGCGAAGCCGATTGACGACGCGCCCCATGCTGTCGGCGCCCATGGTCAGGCCGCCATCAACCGGCACCATCACCACGTCCAGCCGGCCGATCTCGGCATAGTCGCTGTCGTCGAGTTCGTGATGAAGATGGCCGAGATGGCCGATGCACAAGCCCGCCACTTCGAAGATGAAGATCGAATTGCCGTCCGGCTCCATGGCGCCGTAGCCGGAGCGGATATCGGTGGTGACATTGCGAATATAGGTGTCGCCGACCACCACATCATGATCGGCCGGCTGCCCCTCCTCGCCCCAACCATGCAGCACGGTCTTGATCTCCGGCCCGGGCGTCAGCGTGTAATGCGTCGAATGCGCCTTGTTCATCGTCACGACATCCGGCGTCCGCGGCGGGCGATGATAGCCGGAGTAATCCGTGGCGATCGAAATGCCGCCCGGGGTTTCGATGTGGAAGGTGGAGTGGCCGAGAAGGGTCAGCCGCACCACCCCGTCTTCCGCTGCCGCGAGACGAAACGAAGCATCAGATCGATCCGGGCTGTAACGGGCGAAGGTCACGCTCGGCAAGGACTGCGCGATGGCCTGGCACTGGCTGACGGCCGCAGCCTCCTGGGCGAGCGCAGGATCGTCAAGACCTGAAACAAACAGCGACAGGATCAAAAGCGAAGTCGGAAGACCATGGCGAAGCATGTGGCATCTCCTGCGCGTCGACCTCAACGGGCCTTCGCAGGATAGCTGGCGGGATTCCGACGTCCAGCAGTCGCGCATTCGTCGACCGTCACTTTTGCGTCATTGCCAGCTTAGGAATACGGCTTGTCCTGCAGCAGTTCAAGGCCGTCAGCCGTGGTGCCGAAGGCCACTTCGGTGACCTCATAATCGGCCACGCCATGAAGAGCGAAAGGATCGGTGGCGAGGAGCGCGTCAAGAGCGGAGCGTGCGCCCCTTGCCAGAATCACGCCACCCGTGCGCGGTACCTTCCGCCCTGATGCCAGGAAGATCCCCTGCTCATACCCCGTCGTAAGCCATGCGACATGGGCAGTCAGATGCGCATCCGCAGCCGCCGTACCATTGCGATAGGTGAGGGAAACGATGAACACGCTCAGCTCATCTCATGCTTATGCCCAAAAGGGCGGGATCGTCTCGGCCAGCCGCGGGCCGATGCGCAAGGGGGCGATTGCCTCGGCAAGGCCGGTGCGGTCGGAGATCTCGACGCCGAGCCCGCAGAGCGTCGCCGGGCCGGAGGCCGCCTCGAACCGGCCCTTCGGCATCTTGGAAATGAAGCGGTTGAGCGGCTCTTCCTTGTCCATGCCCAGCGACGAGTCATAGTCGCCGCACATGCCGGCGTCGGACAGATAGGCGGTGCCGCCATTCAGGATCTGGTGGTCGGCGGTCGGCACATGGGTGTGGGTACCGACGACGAGGCTCGCCCGCCCGTCGACGAAATGGCCGAAACATTGCTTTTCGCTGGTGGCTTCGGCGTGGAAGTCGAAGACAATCGCGTCCGCCTGTTCCTTCAGCGGGCAGGCGGCGAGGATCGCTTCGGCCGCCTTGAAGGGATCGTCGAGCTCGGGATGCATGAAGACCCGGCCCATAATGTTGGCCACCAGCACCCGCGCCCCGTTGCGGGCGAAATAGAGGCCCGAGCCGCGCCCGGGCGTGCCGGCCGGGTAATTGGCGGGGCGCAGAAACTGGTCGTGGCGTTCGCAGAAGACCACGGCCTCCTTCTGATCCCAGACATGATTGCCGGTCGTCACGACATCGGCGCCGGCATTGATGGTTTCGAGAAAGATCTCTTCGGTGATGCCGAACCCGCCGGCGGCGTTCTCGCCATTGACGATGACAAAATCCAGCTTCAGGTCGGCAACGAGGCCCGGCAGCTTTTCCCAGACGGCCGTGCGTCCGGTCTTGCCCACCATGTCACCGAGGAACAAAAGTCTCATAACGTATCGATCCCGCTTCCAATATCCGCAGCCCGTGCTCGGTCAGGATGGCGTCGAGCGGAATGTCATGCGGTTCGAAGGGCACTGATGCCACTTCCTGGCAGGCAAAGGCAATCCCGATCAGACGCGGCCGGTGCCCGAGCGCGATCAGCCGGGCGATGGCCCGGTCATAATGGCCGGCGCCATAGCCGATCCGATGGCCGGCCGCATCGAAGGCGGAGAGCGGGACGAAGACGATATTGGGCTCGAGGATCTCGGCCTGCTCGTCCGGCCCGGACGTGCCGAACCCGGTCTTGATCAGGGTCGCGCCCTCGGCATAGTCCCGGAAGACGATCGTTTCGCGGTCGAGCACCACCGGCAGGCAGATACGCGCGCCGCGCGCGCGCAGCCGCTCCAACAGCGGCCGAATATCGGCCTCCGAGCGGATTGGCCAGAAGCCCGCCACCACCGCACCGCGGACATGGTCGAGCGTCTCGCCGGCATGGGCGAGCATGGCGGCGGATGCGGCGTCGCGTTGCTCCGGCGTCATCTGGTCGCGCGCCGCCAGCCGTTCCGCCCGGATTGCCGCCTTCTTTTCCTTCGCCGTCAGCATGATCCGCCCCTGTTCCGCCTCCCGCTCTAAGTGCACCACCGCACCTTGTCCAGCGGCACGGATTTGGCGCTAGCCCCGGATGATCACGCGGCCGGTCTTGGCAAGAGAGAGTGCAAAGTCACGCTCGGCTTCCCAATCATGCGGCCCGCGATTTTCGCGCTTTCTGTAGAAAGTGGTGCTGGCCTTGAAGTCGAAGCCGAAGAGACGGATCTCGCTGTCGGTCAGTTCGACGAGCATATCGAGCGCCTTCGCCCCGACGGAGGACGGCGCGCCGAGCCGGGCATCGAGTGCGGCCACCATATCGAGCGGATAGAAGGCCTGGCCGGGATCGGTGGCAGTCTCCCGCTCCATCTTGCTCATCCAGACGGAAAAGGCGCGATCCAGGCTCCGGCGCTTCCAGCGCACCCGCCAGGTGGCACGGCGCAGGTTTTCCTCGAGGCTTGAACGGGTGCTGAAGCAATGGATATCCGTTCGCCGGCCTTGCGCGGCGGCGTGGATCGGTACGCCGGAATTGAGACGCACCACGCAGCCCCGGTCGATCTCCACGCCATGGGTCTGATCGAGCAGCGAGCGCGCATTGCCGACCAGCGAGATCGGCCGTCCGGCCACCACCGCCATCAAGGCCCGCCTCAGCGCTCCCTCTTCGTCCTCGCTCATCGCCCTTCCTTGACGGACGTCGTCCACTGCGGGGGCTCCTCGAAACGCATTTTCTACTTACTAAATATATGGCTAACCTATATAGGTTGCGCACCAATCTGTCGTTTCTAACTTACACTAAAACAAGCTGGCACGGCACACGCAATCATCTCAGGGCAGCCATGGCCAACCGATACGCCATTCTTTTCGCCAACCTCAAAGGAAATCTCGGTGACTTCGCGATCCTGCAGTCCATACTGGCGGATATTCACCGGCGTGATCCGGACGCGGCGATCGATGTCTATTCGCAGCCCTTCGTAGGGGTGGACAAGGCGCGGACCCAGGCCTTCTTCGCGGCAGCGCCGGCCTGCCACTACAAGGGGACGACGGAGAAGGCGCTCACGGTCACGGGGCCGGGGCGGATTCGGTTCCTGCGTACGCTCGGCCTGCTGCGGGCCTATGAGGAGCGGCGGATTGCGCGGCATGCGGCCGAGCTGACAGCCGCCATGGCCGCGGAGCTTTCCGCCTATCATACGGTCTTCATCGCCGGCGGCGCGCAATGGACCGGGGTGGACGCCGGCGTTTCCATGTTTGCCGATCTGCGCGCGGTGACCGGCCTCGGCGTCATGGTGAAGACCTATCCCTTCTCGGTCTCCTCCTCGCTGTTCAAGCTCAACACCAAGGCGCGGCTCGCCGAGGATTTCCGCCGCATCACCCCGCCCCTGATCGCCCGGGATTCGCAGACCCACCGCATGCTGGAAGAGATCGGCGTTCCGACCGTGCTCGGCGCCGACTGCGTCTTTGCGCTCGGCCCCAAGCCCGGCAGCACGGCGCTACCGGTGGGGCAGAAAGGCCGGCTGCTGTTCATCGTCACCAAGCAGAGCCGGACCGTGCTGGAACCGGCGCTGCGCACCGCGCTCGATGCAGGCTTCAAGCCCTTGCTTCTCACGACCTGCACGGAGGAGGATGCCGCCGTGCAGGCGCCGCTTGCCGAAGCCCTCGATCTACCCTTCCTCGCACCCCTGACCTGGCAGGAGGCGGTGGCGGAGATCGAGGCCAGCGAGCTGGTGATCACCAACCGGCTGCACGGCCTGATCCTCTCTTCCTTCGCCCCCAAGCCCGTGATACCGCTGACGGATCGACCCAAGGTGAAGGCCGTGACCCGCGATGCCGGCCTTCCGGTCAGTCTCGACACGCTTGTTGATCTGTCCGCAGACAGGCTGGCGCGAGCGCGGGCGGAGGCCGCCGAAATCGCCGCGGTGCTTGGCCGTTACCGGGCAGCGGCTCTGGGCACGACATGGAGCCCGTGGAGCACCAAACCTCGATTGCCGAAGGCGGCCAGCCCTGTGACGGGAGGTTAACGATCGAACCCTTTCTGACCCGGCTCGGGCGGCAGATCGACCTTGCGCAGCGGCGCCTGCGCTTTCGCCTGGCGGATTCGCGCTTCAATCCTCGCCGCATTCCGACGCTCGACCCTCAGCGCTTCGCTGGCTTGCGGGTGATCATCATCGGCCCGGCGGCAACGGTGGTCGAGGATCTCGCCGGCATCGATGTGGATGGGTTCGATGTGATCGTGCGGCTGAACAATGGCATTCCCCCCGCTCTCGCCGCGCCGGCGGTGCTCGGCGCGCGCACCGACATCCTGTTCCACAATCTCAACGAAACCGGCCCGCGCCCGGCCGGCGCCATCCCGCCTGAGCTTCTGCGCCGCGCGGGCGTCAAGATCTGCGTGTTTCCGCACTGGGGTTTCCAGGGCAACAAGCGGGCACTGGAGCGCAAACGGCGGGAACTGTCCGGCGTGTCGGAGGTGAGCCTGCAGGTTCCGCCGGCGCGCTTTTACGAAGGGCTGCGGCGCGATCTCGACGGATTGAAGCCGACGATCGGCTTGGTGGCGATCGCCTATTTCCTCGCCTGCCCCTTGCGCGAGCTGCAGATCCACGGCTTCACCTTTTTCCAGACGCGCTATCTGCCGGGCTATAATGACCAGGTAACGACGGATGAGGATGCGCGCCGCTGGGTGGGCTCGTCGGAACGTCATGATCCGGCGCGCGAACGCTTGCTGGTGCAGCAGACATTACAGCGGGCGCGAGACCGGGATCTTACCGTCACACTCGGCCGCCATGTCGAGACCCATCTCTGGGTATCGTGAGACCTCGGAAGGGTTAGAGAGCGCCGAGTTCCGGGATCGCCCGTTCGCACTCGCCCATCAGGCGGCGATAGCGCAGGATGTGAAAGCCACCCTTTCGGAGCGTCGACAGGCGCAGGCGCTGCCAGGGCTTGTTCGGCCCGTGGAAGTGCAGGATGCGGGGCGTTGCAGTCGCCCCTTCCACCGAAAGACCCGCCATGTCGCGCCGCTGCCGGGCAAGCCGGCCCCAGGAGCAGTTCCAGGCGGGATCGAGCGGCGTGATGCGGCCGTTGAAGACGAGATTGATGCGGTCCTGATCGACAGTCGGATAGCCTTGGGCTGCCTTCATGTCTTCCATGGCCGCCTGCAGCGCCGGCTCGGCGCGAATGGCATCGCAGTCCATGAGCAGCACGCCGGAATTGATGTAGTTCTCGAGGGATACGGTGCCGCCGAAGAGCGCGGCCTGCCGGGCAAGCTTGTCCTGCGCCCCTAAGGCTCGCCAACGCTGAACGGTGAAATCGCGCACGCCGGCAATCGGCCTGCCCTTGAGATCGATCGCGCCGGCCGTCGAGACATCGCCAGGCACCATCGTATCGCCGTCGATATAAAGGACACGGCCGCCGGTGATCCGGGGCAGGAACATGCGACCGAGCGCAGTGGGCGTGATAAAATTTTTCGGGCTTCTCGCCTCCCGCAGCCAGTCTTGCGGCAGGGCGAAGGGCTCGACGACATGGTGGGGGAAGCGCGCGGCAAGGGAAACGAGCGCCCGCTTCATGGCGTCGGTGAGATCGAGGCCGACGAACAGCAGCCGCACCGGCGTCTTGGCGTGCTTCAGCGCCGAAAAGGCAGAAAAGACGCTGGGCTTGAACAGGCCGCGGTCGGTGACGTAGGCGAGGGTCAGAGGCGCGGCCTGGCTCGCATGCCCGTCGGTCCTGTCCATCGCCTGCTCCTGCCCCTTCTGACCACGGCTCGCAGCGCCGCAGCTATGTCACCGACGACTATCGAAATGAGGCCGGTTTCGTCGAGCGCCAAATGAAGACATGGAGCCAGAAAGGCAAGGGGATCTCCTTGCGGAGGATCCGCAAGCGTCTTGGTTTTGATCGGAGGAGGAAGCAAGTGCGATCCACGACGACCGATGGAGATTTACGATCCTGGGTGCCTACAAACGTAGGTGGGCGCCATATGTCCAGGCCCACGAGCCTGGTCAGGGACAGCTCCCGTTGGATCGAGTATGGCCCCAGGGATTGTGGTTCCTGTCGGGAAGCGCAGACCGCAACGTCAATATAGAGGTGAAATCGTGATCCCGCCAGTGGGCGAACCGAGAATTGCCGCTCACTCGCCCGGGTGCTGGTCGCGGGCAGCGGCTGGACGGCCGGAGATGCGGGCGGCGATGCCGTGGATCTGCTGGGTCACGTCGGAAAGAGCCGCGGCGAGCGCCTCTTCGGCACGCTGCGTCTCGCTCAGCTGACCGTCGCGGCTGCGCTTCAGTCCGTCGAGCTCGGCTTCCAGCGCCGAAAGCCGCCGGTTTACTTCGGAGAGCTCGTCGGTGACCATGATTGCGGCCATGACGGTTAGCCTCAGATCACCGATTTCGCCGAACTGCCCTTTGAGATGGCTGACATATTGGTCGAAGCGGCCGGCGAGCTCGGTCAGGTGATCCTCCTGGCCCTCTTCGCATGCCATGCGATAGGCCTTGCCGTCGATCGTCACCGTGACCTGCGCCATTCAACCCTGCCTGCTCCCCATGCCGGGGTCCTGTTCATTCAGTGCCGGCGCTTACCGATCCAGCACCGCACGGATCGTTTCCATGGCGGTGACGAGGCGGCGCGAGACTTCGCGGTTCACCTCCTCCAGCCGGTTGGCGCGAAACTGCGACTGATCGAGCTCCTGGGCAAGCCGCGCGCGGTCCGTATTGACCCGGCGCACCTCGCCCTCGATTTCCGAACGGTCCCGCTCCCGGTCGAAGCGGCCGTCGATCACGCTTTCGAGGCTCGTCACCGCGCCCTTGAGCTCCTCGATTGCCGCTCTGACTGTCTTGCCTGCCGCCATATGCCCGCTTCCGATCACGCGATGAGGATCGATCCGAGGTTTGCGACCTGCGCGCAGCCCGAATCGGCCGGTCGCGCATTCGCCTGTTGAACGTCGATCCCATTCTTAGACCCAACTTCCCGACCAGCACAACGCTGCCACACCCGCTTCTGCGCGGAAGCTGTGGATCATGCTTCGTTTTCCTGCTTTCAAGCCCGCGGCGCGCGGGGGTCGAATTTGTTGACTCCCGCGGGCGAGGTGGTATGTCTCAGCCGCTTCTGATGCGGTCTTTGGAGGATAGAGACCGTTCCCTGTCTCACCAACGCTTAGCGGAACAGTCATGATCTCTAATCAGCAGAACGACCGGATGGCGAATGCGATCCGTTTCCTCGCCATGGACGCCGTGGAAAAGGCCAATTCCGGCCATCCCGGCCTGCCCATGGGCGCCGCAGACATCGCCACGGTCCTCTTCACCCAATATCTGAAGTTCGACCCGAAGAACCCCCACTGGCCGGACCGCGACCGCTTCGTGCTCTCCGCCGGCCATGGTTCCATGCTGCTCTACTCGCTGCTCTATTTGACGGGCTATGAGGATATGAGCATCGAGGACATCAAGCAGTTCCGCCAGCTCGGCTCCAAGACCGCCGGCCATCCCGAATATGGCCATGCCACCGGCATCGAGACCACCACCGGCCCGCTCGGCCAGGGCATCGCCAATGCCGTCGGCATGGCGATCGCCGAGCGTAAGCTTTCGGAAGAATTCGGCAGCGACCTGCAGGACCACTACACCTATGCTCTGTGCGGTGACGGCTGCCTCATGGAAGGCATCAGCCACGAAGCGATCGCGCTGGCCGGCCATCTGAAGCTCAACAAGCTGGTTCTCTTCTGGGACAACAATTCGATCACCATTGACGGTGCGGTTTCGCTTTCGGACTCGACCGATCAGATCGCCCGTTTCAAGGCCGTGCACTGGAACACGATCGAGGTCGACGGCCATGACCAGCAGGCGATCGCCGAGGCGATCGAAGCCGCGCACAAGTCCGACCGCCCGACCTTCATCGCCTGCAAGACGGTGATCGGCTTCGGCGCGCCGAACAAGGCTGGCACCCACAAGGTTCACGGTTCGCCGCTCGGCGCCGAGGAGATTGCCGCGACCCGCAAGGCGCTGAACTGGGAAGGCGAAGCTTTCGAAACGCCGGCCGACGTCCTCGACGCCTGGCGTGCAGCCGGCGAGCGCTCGGTCCAGGCCCGCAAGGCCTGGGAAGCCCGGCTCGCCGCTGCCGATGAGGCCAAGAAGGCCGAGTTCACCCGCCGCTTCGCCGGCGCTCTCCCGGCCGATTTCGATGCGTCGATCGATGCCTACAAGAAGAAGCTCGCCGAAAACCCGCCGACGGTCGCCACCCGCAAGGCCTCCGAGGACGCGCTGGAAGTGATCAACGGCGTGGTCGTCGAAACGCTTGGCGGCTCGGCCGACCTGACGCCGTCGAACAACACCAAGACCAGCCAGATGAAGTCGATCACCCCGACCGATTTCTCCGGCCGCTACATGCACTGGGGCATCCGCGAGCACGGCATGGCCGCGGCCATGAACGGCGTGTCGCTGCATGGCGGCCTCATCCCCTATTCCGGCGGCTTCATGATCTTCTCGGACTATTGCCGTCCGTCGATCCGCCTGGCCGCGCTGATGGGGATCCGCGTCGTCCACGTTCTGACGCATGACTCGATCGGCGTTGGCGAAGACGGTCCGACGCATGAGCCTGTCGAGCATCTGGCCGCCCTGCGCGCCATTCCGAACCTGCTCATCTTCCGCCCGGCCGATGCGGTCGAAACCGCGGAATGCTGGCAGCTGGCACTGAAGGAAGACAAGCGGCCCTCCGGCCTGGCGCTGACCCGCCAGAATCTCGCACCGGCGCGCACGACCTATGTGGCTGAGAACCTCTCGGCCAAAGGCGCCTACGAGCTCATCGCCGCCGAGGATGCCAAGGTGTCGATCTTCGCTTCCGGTTCGGAAGTGGAACTCGCGGTGAAGGCTGCGGGCGATCTCAAGGCCAAGGGTATTGCCGCCCGCGTCGTCTCCGTGCCCTGCTTCGAATTGTTTGAAGAGCAGCCCGAGGACTATCAGGCCTCGGTCATCGGCACCGCTCCGGTCAAGATCGCCATCGAAGCCGCCGTCCGCCAGGGCTGGGATCGCTTCATCGATTCCGACGGCACCTTCATCGGCATGCACTCCTTCGGCGCCTCCGGCCCGGCCAAGGAGCTCTTCAAGCACTTCGGCATCACCTCCGATGCCATCGTGGCCGCTGCCGAGGCCGAACTGGCCTGACACGCTCAAGTCGGGGCATGCACGCCGTGCATGCCCCATGTTCACCCCGCCTTTCCAAGGCATGCCTTCTCAAAGGAGAGAGCTTCCATGACCGTGAAAGTTGCCATCAACGGGTTCGGCCGCATCGGGCGCAATGTGCTGCGCGCCATCGTCGAATCCGGCCGGACCGATATCGAAGTCGTTGCCATCAACGACCTCGGTCCGGTCGAGACCAATGCCCATTTGCTGCGCTATGACTCCATCCACGGCAAGTTCCCGGCGAGCGTCGAGGTTCAGGGCGATTCGATCATCGTCAACGGCGGCAAGCCGATCAAGGTGACCGCCGTCCGCAACCCGGCCGAACTGCCGCACACGGATCTCGGCGTCGATATCGCGCTCGAATGCACCGGCATCTTCACTGCGCGCGACAAGGCCGCTGCCCACCTGCAGGCCGGCGCCAAGAGCGTCATCATCTCCGCCCCGGGCGACGGCGCCGATCTGACGGTCGTCTACGGCGTCAACCACGACAAGCTGACCAAGGACCACACGGTCATCTCCAACGCCTCCTGCACCACCAACTGCCTGGTGCCGGTGGTGAAGGTGCTGAACGACGCGATCGGCATCGATCACGGCTTCATGACCACGATCCACTCCTATACCGGCGACCAGCCGACGCTCGACACCATGCACAAGGACCTGTACCGCGCCCGCGCCGCAGCCCTGTCCATGATCCCGACCTCGACCGGCGCCGCCAAGGCCGTCGGCCTGGTTCTCCCCGAGCTCAAGGGCAAGCTGGACGGCACCTCGATCCGCGTGCCGACCCCGAACGTCTCGGTCGTTGATTTCAAGTTCGTCGCCAAGCGCGCCACCTCGGTCCAGGAAGTCAACGAGGCGATCAAGGCTGCGGCCGACGGTCCGCTGAAGGGCATCCTCGGCTACACCGAAGAGCCGCTGGTCTCGCGTGACTTCAACCATGACAGCCATTCCTCGATCTTCGCCATCGACCAGACCAAGGTCCTCGAAGGCAATTTCGTCCGTATCCTGTCCTGGTACGACAATGAATGGGGCTTCTCGAACCGCATGTGCGACACGGCCGTCGCACTCGGCAAGCTCCTCTAAGTTCTGACCGAGCCCCGGGCGGCCACCGCCCGGGGCTTTTCCTTGCCGGGGCATGCAGCGCCCGGATCGCGGTTGCGAGGGTCCGACCATTTTTCGTCCGCTGGAGCAGAAGACGGTCCGCTGGAGGCCGATCGAGGGCACGGGGCTCGAACATGTGACGCTGACCCCTTCGGCCGGCGCCGAAACCGGTATCCGCGCTGAGGGCGTGGTGATCGGCGATCGCGGTGGGCGGCCCTATGGCGTGACCTACCGGATCGACTGCACGGCCGACTGGACCGTTCTGGCGCTGACGCTGGCGACAACCGACGGCATCACGCTCATGCTGAAGGCCGATGGGCTCGGTCGCTGGCAGGATGGAGACGGCGCCGCCCTCCCCGCCTTCGACGGTTGTATCGACATCGATCTCGCCGGCTCGCCGCTGACCAATACGCTGCCGATCCGCCGCCTCGGCCTTCGCCCGGGCGACGGCACGCGCCGGCTCGACATGGTCTACATCCCCTTCGACGACTTCGTGCCGCTGCGCGACCGCCAACTCTACACCTGCCTCGAGGCCGGCCGGCTCTACCGATACGAGTCCGACGACCGTAGCTTCACCGCCGAGCTTCCCGTCGATGAGGACGGCCTCGTCACGGATTATCCCACCCTTTTCGCCCGACTCTGAACCGGAGAGACAGATATGACCTTCAAGACCCTCGATGATCTCACCGACATCGCCGGCAAGCGCGTGCTGGTGCGCGTCGACCTCAATGTGCCGACCAAGGACGGCAAGGTGACCGACGCCACCCGGATCGAGCGCGTCGTGCCGACCATCCGCGAACTGTCTGAAAAAGGCGCCAAGGTCATCCTGCTCGCCCATTTCGGCCGTCCGAACGGCGAACCGGTTGCCGACATGTCGCTGAAGCCGATCGCCGCTGCCGTCGAGGATATTCTCGACCAGCGCGTCCATTTCGCCGCGGAGGCGATCGGCGACAAGGCGGCCTCCGCCATCGCCGCTCTGCAGAACGGCGACATCCTGCTCCTGGAGAACACCCGCTTCTACAAGGGCGAGGAAAAGAACGATCCGGCCTTTACGCAAGCGCTCGCCGCCAATGGCGACATCTTCGTCAACGACGCCTTCTCCGCCGCCCATCGCGCCCATTCCTCCACCGAGGGGCTGGCGCACCACCTGCCCGCCTATGCCGGCCGCACCATGCAGGCCGAGCTGGAGGCGCTGGAAAAGGGTCTCGGCAATCCGAAGCGTCCGGTGGTCGCCATCGTCGGCGGTGCCAAGGTGTCCACCAAGATCGACCTGTTGAAGAACCTCGTGAAGAAGGTCGACGCGTTGGTGATCGGCGGCGGCATGGCCAATACCTTCCTGGCCGCGCAGGGCATCGATGTTGGCAAGTCGCTCTGCGAGCATGACCTTGCCGAGACCGCGCGCGCCATCGATGCGGAAGCCAAGGCCTCCGGCTGCACCATTGTCCTGCCCGTCGATGGCGTCGTCGCCCGCGAATTTAAGGCAGGTGCCGAGAACGAGGTCGTGGACATCACCGCCATCCCGGCCGATGCCATGGTCCTCGATGTCGGGCCGAAGTCGATCGCGACCGTGAACGAATGGGTGAGCAAGGCGGAGACCCTGGTCTGGAACGGACCGCTCGGCGCCTTCGAGATCGCCCCCTTCGACAAGGCGACGGTCGCAGTCGCCAAACACGCCGCCGCCCGCACCAAGAGTGGCGCGCTTGTCTCCGTCGCCGGCGGCGGCGACACGGTCTCGGCCATGAACCATGCGGCCGTTGCCGATGATCTCAGCTATGTCTCGACCGCGGGCGGGGCCTTCCTGGAATGGATGGAAGGCAAGCCGCTGCCCGGCGTCGATGTTCTGCACACGGCCTGATTGCGGCCGTTTCCCGGCGTGCTTCGCGCGCCGGGCTCTGCTGCTTGGGTCATTCGCCCAACGTTCTGGCAAGCGCTCATAAAGGGCAATAAATTCAAACGATTAAATTTATTTCAATCGATTTGGCCGTTTTAGGGCCTGTTTGATTTGGGTTGTTCTTCTGCTACCCAATCATCACCAACCGTCGTGACGAGGAAGCAGACATGACCGAGAGACTGGACGACATCGCCGCCGCCATGATGGCCAAGGGACAGGGCCTTTTGGCCGCCGACGAATCTTCTGGAACGATCGCAAAGCGCTTCGACACGATCGGCCTGGAGTCGACCGAGACCTCGCGCCGCGACTATCGCGAAATGCTGTTTCGCGCCGAGGAGGCGATGAAGGCCTCGATCTCCGGCGTGATCCTCTATGAAGAGACCCTGTTCCAGAAGGCGGCCGATGGTACGCCCTTCGTCGACATCATCCGCGACGCTGGCGCCGTCCCCGGCATCAAGGTCGACATCGGCGCCAAGCCGATGGCCGGCTTTCCAGGCGAAACCATCACCGAGGGCCTCGACGGGCTCGCCGACCGACTGAAATCCTATTACGAGGCCGGCGCCCGCTTCGCCAAGTGGCGCGGCGTCATTGCCATTTCCGATACGCTCCCGAGCTATGGCGCCGTCAAGGCCAATGCCCATGCGCTCGCCCGCTATGCCGCACTCTGCCAGCAGGCTGGCATCGTGCCGATCGTCGAGCCGGAAGTGCTGATGGATGGCGCGCCCGGCACCCATTCGATCGCCCGCTCCGAAGAGGTGACGGAAGAGACGCTGCGCGTCGTCTTCGAGGAGCTGGCCGACGCCCGCGTTTCGCTGGAAGGCATGATCCTGAAGCCGAGCATGGTCATCGACGGTCGCAAGGCGCGCGTCGCGTCGGTCGACGAGGTCGCCGAGCGCACGGTGAAGGTGCTGAAGCGCACCGTTCCCTCCGCGGTTCCGGGCATCGCCTTCCTTTCCGGCGGCCAGACGACGGAAGAATCGACCGCTCATCTCTCCGCGATGATCGCCCAATACACTCTGCCCTGGACGCTGACCTTCTCCTATGGCCGCGCGCTGCAGGCCGAGGCGCTTGCCGCCTGGCAGGGCAAGTCCGAGAATGTCGCCGCCGGCCAGCGCGCCTTCACCCACCGCGCCCGCATGTGCAGCCTGGCCGCGCTTGGCGGCTGGAAGAAGGACCTCGAAAAGGCTGCCTGAGTTCCGCCCCCCGTGGTCCGGTCGCGCGGGGAGGCGCTGATCGACCACAGGAGCAGGGGAGCGAGGAGAGGCTCGGCAAGCAGGCTTGCCGAGCCTCCATTCGTTTTGGGGGCTGCTCCCCACCCCGCGCGCCGCAAGCTTGTCATGGTGACAAGTTCTCCGTTTGCGCGACCCAAAGCCTGATTTAGCAAAGAGTGATCGCGGGACGAACAGGCTCGCCCGTCCCTCACCGGAGATCACCATGCCGTCTTATGAGTTCATCACCGTCGACGTCTTCACCGACCGCCGCTTCGCCGGCAATCCGCTGCTGGTCGTGCCGGATGCCCGGGGCTTGAGCGATGACGACATGCAGGCGATCGCCCGCGAGATCAATTATTCCGAATCTACCTTCGTGCTGCCGCCACGCGATCCCGCTCATGATGCGGAGGTCCGCATTTTCACGCCGGTGACCGAAGTACCCTTTGCCGGCCACCCCAATGTCGGCACCGCCTTCGTGCTCGGACGGCAGGCCGAGATCTTCGGCAAGCCGCCCGGCGACGCGCTCGTCTTCGAGGAAAAGGCCGGACTGGTCGCAATCTCGCTTCGGCTTGACGCGAGCAGGGCGGTGAACGGCGCGGCGATCGTTGCGCCGGAGGCCTTCTCGCAGCAGCCCGGCCCGAGCCCTGCCATTCTGGCCGCAGCGCTCAACATTGCGCCGGAAGCGATTGCCACCGACCATCATCTGCCGGTCATCGCCTCGGTCGGCCTCCCCTTCATCGTCGCGGCGCTGAAGAATCTCGAGACCCTCGGTGCGGCTGGCCCCGACCGGCAGCGCTTCGCCGCGGCCGACCGGCAGTTCCCGACCCGCGACGGACAGTTCTGCACCTTCCTCTATGTCCGCGACGCCGCCGACCCGTCGAAGATCCGGGCCCGCATGTTCGCCCCGCTCGACAATGTGCCGGAGGATCCGGCAACCGGCAGCGCCTCCGGCGCACTGGCCGGCCTGCTCGCCGCGCTCGACCCAGCCGAGGATCTGACCCTCGAACTGACGATCGACCAGGGCGTCGAGATGGGACGGCCGAGCCGGCTGGACCTCGTCGCGGAGAAGAGCGCCGGCGTGGTGAGACGCGTAACGATCGCCGGCCAGTGCGTCGACGTCATGCGCGGCGCGATCTCCCTCTAGCTGTCGTCAGGGCCTCACGAGCACGGTCAGCATCATCGCCGCGAGCGCAAAGACGGCGATCTTCCAGACGTCACCACGCCGCTTGAGCCCCAGAATGCCGAGCGGCTTGACGAGATGCAGGGCCATCATGGCCATGAGCAGCAGCGCGAGGGCCTTGGACATTCGCGGGGGATCTCCATCATGCGGGGGTTGCGGCGTGGCGCGTGGGTGGGGGTACGCGGCGCATTCCGGCTGGCATTTCCGGCCGGCTCGCCTTACCTTCACGCTCCGCAGCCCGGACGCAAGCAGAACCCGTATGAAAAACCTGATCCCTGTCGCCTCCCTCCTGCTCGGCACGCTCTTTCTCTTTCTGGGCAATGGGCTGCACAGCCTTCTGCTGCCGATGCGCGGCACGGCGGAAGGTTATTCCGCGACCCTGCTCGGCCTGCTCGGCACCTCCTGGGCAAGCGGCTTCGTGCTCGGTTGCCTGCTCGCGCCCAGCATCGTGCGCCGCGCCGGCCATATCCGCGCCTTCAGCATCTTTTCCTCCTTTCTCGCCATCATCGCGCTCCTGACCGGCATCTTGGTCGATCCGATCTGGTGGGTGCTGCTCAGGACCGTCACGGGCTTTTCGACCGCCGGCACCTCGATGATCATCGAAAGCTGGCTGAACGAGCGGGCGACAAATGAGAGCCGTGGGGCGATCTTTTCGCTCTATATCGCCATCACCCTGTTCGGCGTGGTCGGCGGCCAGCTGATCGTTCCCTTCGGCGATATCGCCACCACCGTGCTCTTCATGATCTGCGGCATCGTCTACTGCCTCTCCATGCTGCCGACGCTGGTCTCCACCGCAGTCTCGCCGCAGCCGCTAAAGCAGGTGAAGCTCGATCTCGGTGGGCTTTATCGCAATTCGCCGGTCTCCTTCCTCGGCATTCTGATGGTCGGCATCGCCAATGGCGCCTATGGCACGCTGGCCGCGGTCTTCGCCAAGCGCGCCGGCCTGACCGATGCGGATGTGGCCCTGATGGTCTCCTCGGTGATCTTCGTCGGCGCCATGGCGCAATTTCCGGCCGGTCGGCTCTCGGACCGCATGGACCGGCGCTATGTGCTGGCCGCACTCGCGAGCGTCGCGGCGCTGGCCGGGTTGCTGATCTTCTTCTTCGAACCCTCGAACACGACGATGCTCTTCACGCTTGTCTGCCTCTATGGTGCCGCGGCCAATGCGCTCTATCCCATCGCCGCCTCGCATGCGAACGACTTCGCGGCTCCGGAAGACTTCGTGAAAGTGTCCGGCGGGCTCCTGCTGCTCTATGGCGTCGGCACCATCATCGGGCCGACGCTCGGCGGGCCGATCATGAGCGCTATGGGACCCTATTCGCTGTTCATGATCACCGCCTGCGCCCATGTTCTGGTCGCGGGCTATGCAATCTTCCGCTCGCGCCGCCGGGCGCCCGTGCCGGTCGAGTCCCGCGATAGTTATGCCACGACCATGTCGGCGACCGGCACGCTGAGCACGCCGGAAAGCCTGAGCCTGTCGCCTCGGGCCATGACGGCCGCCGAGCCGACTGCCCCGCAGGCGGCCAATCCAGAGGCATTGATCGAGCCGGACGACAGCAAGGAGGCAAAAGCGCATGACACTGCCGGAGGATGACCGCCCAGCCCGCAAAACGGCGCATGAGATCGGCGCCGATCTCTCGCTGCTCTCGGCCGATGAGCTGACCGCGCGCATCGCGCTGCTCGAGGCGGAGATCGCGCGGCTCGCCGCTGAACGTGAGCGGAAGGCGGGTAGCCGCGCCGCAGCCGAACGCTTCTTCAAGTAAGCGCTTTGCGATTAACCGGCGGTTAAGCATTCTGCTTTATAGATGGGGACATCCAGATCGCTCTGGACGCAGACACTTCCTTTCGAGGAACCGTCTGATTTCTCCCTGTTTTACCTTGAGAGCCGCTTTCAGCGGCTCTTTTTTTGCCCCAATTTGGCCCAAGACCCGGCTCACACAGAAAAGACTGTGCCGATGGAAGGGTTTCGGCTAGAGAGCGCGCGTCTGCCTGGGGGTATTGGCGGAGGCGAGGTGGCAGCTGTGGAGATTAACCCTTCTTTAAGAATAGACTTGCGTCAGACCGGCGACAGGACCATTCTTCCTATCTGCAAGGGGCCTCGTTAGAAACTTTTTATCGAGAAGCCCGTTACCTGACCGAGTCAATGCGTCTAACCAGGGAATGCGCCATGTCCGACCGCGGATTGAACACCGTCAGTTTTGCAGGCCATGCCGCCTCTTCGGCGCAGTTCAAGGCGCTCTATTCGGAGGGCATGGGCCTGGTCGAGGAGACCGCAAGCTATCTCGACGGGCCCGGCCGTGCAGCCTCCAAGGTCCTGCCCCGGATGGCATCGGTGCTTTACGCGGCGGAATCGATGCGGCTCACCACCCGGCTGATGCAGATGGCGTCCTGGCTTCTCCTGCAGCGCGCCGTCAACAATGGCGAGATGACCCGCGATCAGGTTCTTTCTGAGAAGAACAAGGTCCGCCTCGATAGCTTCAATGTCGACCGTACGGCGCCCGGCTGGAACGAACTGCCGGAAGGCTTCCGCGACCTGATCGACCGTTCGCTGCGCCTTCAGAACCGCGTCGCCCTGCTCGACCGCGAAATCTATCGCCCTCAGGAAGCCTCGAGCTTCGTTCCGGACAATCAGAACGGCGTGAAAGCCCAGCTGAACCTGTTGCAGACCGCCTTCGGCGCCAGCTGATCCCACTCCTTGCTTCGACTGCATCTGCACAAGCCCGGCCTGACCGGGCTTTTTGCTGTGGGTAATGTCAAAACCTCTTTTTGAGACTCACAGCCCGAACAGCAAAAAGCCCGGACAAAGCCGGGCTTTTCGAACCGTGAACCGAAGTCAGACTTAGAGGCCGAGGCCTTCGAAGCGCTTCTTGAACTTGGAGACGCGGCCGCCGCGGTCCATGAGCTGCTGGTTGCCGCCGGTCCAGGCCGGATGGGACTTCGGGTCGATCTCGAGGTTCATGGTCGCACCTTCCGAACCCCAGGTCGAGCGGGTTTCGTATTCGGTGCCGTCGGTCATGACCACCTTGATCGTGTGGTATGCGGGATGGATGTCAGCCTTCATGATGCTCTTCCTAAGAGAGTTCCTGGGTCTTCTTGTCGCAACCCGTTGCGGCAGAGGGACCGAACACGATAAGGAAGCCGCAGACCTCTTTCCGGACCACGGCTTTTCAATGGGATGGCGTGCCTATACATGAAGCCCCCCGGGATAACAAGGCCTGTCGGGCTGCGGACCGGGGATGACGGTGCCGTCCTTTCCGCCTCGCCCCGTGGCGCGCGACCGGACGCCGCGATGAAGCAGGGATGGAGTGTAGCGTGGCAGACAATGCGGACAAGACGACCACCGGCCGGGCTTCGCTCCGCCCGCTGGCAAGCCTCGGTCGCTATGTAAAGCGGTATCGCGGGCTGGTGCTGGGTGCCGGCATCGCGCTCGTCACCGCCGCGGTGACCACCTTGACCCTGCCGCTTGCCGTGCGCCGCATGGTCGATCATGGCTTCACCGCCGCCGATGGCCAGTTCATCGACACCTACTTCTCCATGCTGGTGGTGCTGGCCGTCGTGCTCGCGCTGGCAAGTGCTGCCCGCTATTACTTCGTGATCACGCTGGGGGAGCGAGTGGTAGCCGATCTCCGGCGCGAGGTCTTCGACCATGTGACGCGGCTTTCGCCCTCTTTCTTCGACGTCAATCAGTCGAGCGAGATCGTCTCGCGGCTGACGGCCGATACCACGCAGATCAAGTCGGCCGTTGGTGCCACGGCTTCCGTGGCGCTGCGCAACATCATCCTCTGTCTCGGGGCCATCATCATGATGGTCTATACGAGCCCGAAACTCTCCAGCCTCGTACTCCTGGCCATTCCGCTGATCGTCTTCCCGCTGGTGGGCTTCGGCCGTTCCGTGCGCCGCCGCTCGCGTGAGGCGCAAGACCGGCTGGCGGGTGCCGCCGCCTATGCCGGCGAGGCGATCGGCGCCATGCGCACCGTCCAGGCCTTCACCGCAGAAACGCTGGCCCGCAGCCGCTATGGGGACGCTGTGGAGGACGCCTTCGGCGCTGCCAAGGCGGCCATCACCGCGCGTTCGGCCCTCACCGCCTTCGCCATCACCATGATTTTCGGCAGCGTCGTCGCGGTGCTGTGGTTCGGGGCAAAGAGCGTGCTTGCCGGCACGCTGTCGCCGGGCACACTCGGCCAGTTCCTGCTCTACTCGGTCTTTGCTGCCGGCAGCCTCGGCGCGCTGTCCGAAGTCTGGGGCGAGCTCTCCCAGGCTGCCGGTGCCGCGGAGCGCATCCGCGAATTGATGAGGGAAGAGCCGGCGATCGCCGCTCCGCCTTTGCCGGTCGCGCTGCCGGAGCCGCCCCGCGGCGCGCTCGCCTTCGAGACGGTACAATTCGCCTATCCGACCCATCCGCAGGAAAAGAGCCTGCGCGGCCTGGACTTCGCGGTCAAGCCGGGAGAGACGGTGGCGATCGTCGGCCCCTCCGGCGCCGGCAAGAGCACGGTCTTCGCGCTGCTGCTGCGCTTCTACGATCCCGTCTCCGGCCGGATCCTGGTCGAAGGCGCCGATCTGCGCAGCCTGGCGCCGGACGCGCTGCGGCGGCGGATCGCCATCGTTCCGCAGGATGTCACCATCTTCGCCGCCTCGATCCATGACAACATCGCCTTCGGCAGCCCCGGCGCCACCCGTGCGCAGGTGGAGGCGGCGGCGATCGCGGCGCAGGCCGACGAATTCATCCGCCGCTTGCCGCAGGGCTACGAGACACTGGCCGGCGAGCGCGGCATCACGCTTTCGGGCGGCCAGCGCCAGCGCATCGCGATTGCCCGGGCCATCCTGAAAGATGCGCCGATCCTGCTCCTCGACGAGGCGACTTCGGCCCTCGATGCGGAAAGCGAGACGCTGGTGCAGCGGGCGCTGGACGGCTTGATGGAGAACCGCACGACGCTGGTCATCGCCCACCGGCTGGCGACCGTCCTCAAGGCCGACCGTATCCTGGTCATGGATCAGGGGAGGATCGTCGAAGAGGGAACGCATGCGTCCCTCAGCCGCCAAGGGGGTCTCTATGCTCGCCTCGCGCGGCTGCAGTTCGATCATGGGCAGGGCAGCATCGACGGCGCCATCGGGAAGACCGTCGCCGGCCTGTAGGACGGCGATGGGTGGAAAATCACCCACGCCGAGCGTCCACTGGGCGGCAAAGGGGACATCGGTACCGCCAAACCTGATCTCTCGCCTCCCCGAGCCGCCGAGAGCCATTGCCAGGCTCGGACCCTGCCCCTCAAATCCTCTGGATGTGCCCGCCATGGAGGTGGCGGGTGCTGAACGCAATGACAAATGGGAGGATTTGCCATGTCATTCCTATCGCGCATGTTCGCGGGCGCCGCCCTGGCTGCCGCCTTGTTCGGACCGGCCCATGCCGAGTTCCCGGAGCGGACGGTCACCATGGTCGTGCCCTTTGCGGCCGGCGGCTCCACCGACGTCGTCGCCCGCATCGTGGCGCAGAAGATGTCGGACGATCTCGGCCAGCAGGTGATCGTCCAGAATGTCGCCGGTGCCGGCGGCAATCTCGGCGCCTCGAATGTGGCCCGCGCCGAGGCGGACGGCTACACGATCCTGATGGGCACGGTCGCGACCCACGCGCTCAACCCTCTGATCCTGAAGACCAAGCCCTACGATCCGGAAAAGGACTTTGCGCCCGTCTCGCTGCTGGTGCTGGTCCCGAACGTTCTCGTCGTCAATCCGGACTTCCCGGCCACGACGGTGGCGGAGCTCGTGGCGCTGCTGAAGGCCGAACCGGACAAATATGCCTATGCCTCGTCCGGCAACGGCACGCCGCTGCATCTCTCCGGCGAATTGTTCAAGACGCTGGCGGGCGTGACCATGCAGCATATTCCCTACAAGGGCGCCGGCCCGGCGCTGAACGATGTGATCGGCAACCAGGTGCCGATCATGTTCGACAATCTGCCCTCCTCCTCCGGCCACATCACCTCGGGAACGCTGCGCGCGCTCGGCGTCACCACTGCCAAGCGGGCGCCCTCCTTCCCGGACGTTCCCGCCATTGCCGAGACGATTCCAGGCTATGAGACCTATACTTGGAACGCGCTCTTCGCCCCGGCGGGCACGCCGCCCGACGTCGTTAACCGGCTGAACGCGGCGGCGAAGAAGGCGATGGCCGATCCCGATGTCGCCAAGCGCATGACCGATTTTTCCGCAACCATCGTTGCCTCGACCCCGGACGAGCTTGGCGCGCATGTAAAGGCCGAACTCGCCAAGTGGACGCCGATCGTGCGCGAGGCGAATGTCAGCCTGGACTGAGGCAGGTCTACCCTGATCCTGACACAGCAAGGCCGGCGGAGGGATCCGCCGGCCTTGCTGTGTCCAGCCTCTGGCTCTGGTCTATTTCTCGGTGAGCTTCAGCTCGATCCGGCGGTTCTGGTCGCGGGCTTCTTTCGTATCGCCCGGTGCGATCGGCTGGAATTCGCCGAAGCCGGCGGCGACAAGCCGGTCGGCCGGAACACCCTTCGAAATGAGGAACTTGACGACCGAGGTCGCACGGGCTGAGGAAAGTTCCCAGTTGTCGGCATAGCGGCCCGTACCGGAGAGCGGCACATTGTCCGTATGTCCATCGACCCGTAGCACCCAGTTGATCTCCGGCGGGATTTCCTTGGCGAGATCGAGCAGGGCGGTGGCGAGCTTTTCCATCTCCTGCTGGCCCTGCGGGTTCAGCTCATTGCCGCCGGAGGGAAAGAGAACCTCCGACTGGAAGACGAAACGGTCACCGACGATGCGGATGTTTTCTCGATCCGAGAGAATTTCCCGCAGGCGCCCGAAGAAGTCGGAGCGGTAGCGGTTGAGCTCCTGGACGCGCTGGGCAAGCGCGACGTTCAGGCGCCGGCCGAGATCGGCGATCTTGGTCTGCGAGGCGCTGTCTTTGGCCTCCGAGGCCTGCAGGGCCGCCTCGACGGCAGCAATCTGGCTGCGAAGCGCCGCGATCTGCTGGTTGAGCAGGTCGATCTGGCTCATGGCGCGGGTGCTGACCTGGCGCTCATTCTCGAGCTGGCCTGTGAGGTCGCCGATCCGCTGATTGGCGCTGGCGGAGGTGCCGCTGCCCTGATCGAGCAGCGACTGCAGCCGCGAGCGCTCGCTCTCCGAGCTGCTGAGCGAGGCCTGTAGATTGGCGAGCGAGTCCTCCAGATCCTGCTTGCCGCTCTTCTCCAGCGCGAGCAGCTGGGTCAACTCGTTGATCTGGCTATTCAGCCGGGTCAGCACCTCGTCCTTGCCGCTGATCTCCCGGCTCAGGATGAACTGGGCCATCACGAAGACAGAGAGAAGGAACATGATGGCGAGCAGAAGCGTCGACAAAGCGTCGACAAAACCCGGCCAGTAATCGACCGTCCGCTGGTGGCGGCCTCGACGGAGTGCCATGGCTCAATCCTTCCGCGCGTCGTCGCTGCGCTCGGGCGGCGGCAGACGCTCGGTGGCATTGATGCGCACGGCGAGCTTGTCGAGCGTGCGGCGGAGCGATTTCGCCTCCTCCTGCTGCGCCTCGATCCAGTCGCGCAGCATCTGCTGCTCGCCGCGCATGTTCTTGACGAGACCCTGGATGCCATCGGCAAGGCTCGCCATGGCGGCGGCGGCGCGCTGGTTGCCGTTCTCCGGATTGACCCGCGACAGCTGCTCCGCCAGCGCCTTGAGGTCATCGGCCGGCAGGCCGCGCGCATCGCCGGAGAAGCTGAGGTCGGACGACACGTCGGTAACGGAGGAAAGCCAGTTTTCGAGTTCCGTGTAAAAACGGTTCTGTGCCCGGCCGGCCTGCAGGTCCAGAAAGCCGAGGATGAGCGAGCCGGACAGACCGAAGAGCGAGGTGGAGAAGGCCGTGCCCATTCCGGAAAGCGGCGCGGAGAGGCCGGTCTTCAGCGCCGAGAGCACGTCGCCGGTCGAGCCCGACCCGGCATCCAGCGACTGGATGACCGTGTTGATCGAGCCGATGGTACCGAGCAGACCCCAGAAGGTGCCGAGCAGGCCGAGGAAGACGAGAAGGCCGATCAGATAGCGCGAGGTATCGCGCGATTCGTCGAGCCGGGCGGCGATGCTGTCGAGGATCGAACGAAGTGCAGCGGTGGAGATCGCCATGGCATGGCGGCGGCCGATCAGTGCCCGCATGGGCGCGAGCAGGACCGGATCGCGCCCCACCTTGTCGGCGCTGCCGGCGGCGCGGAATGAATTGAACCAGCGGACTTCTGGCCTCAGCCCCAGCACATGGCTGAACACCAGCAGGATGCCGATCAGCAGCACGCCCAGAATGAGCCCGTTCAAGCCGGGATTGCTGAGGAATGCAGTCTGGGCCTGGCGGAAGAGGATCGCGCCGACGAAGCCGACGATGATCAGGAAGATCACCATGATCCAGAAAAACACCATCGGGCTTGAAAGCTTGTCCGGATTATACCCGTCGCCCGGCCCCAGTTCCTCGCCGGACATTGTCAGCTTTGCCATATGCCTGTTCTCTCTTCCTCATCCGCCTGCGCGCGGGCGACACTAGCGCATTCTTCCTGATCCCGAAATCGATTCACGGGGCAAAATGCAGCGCCGGGCCCGGCGTCGCGTGCCGGCTGTTGCCGGCAGGCGTCACCGGGAGGAAGCGTGAAAATGACGGCGGAGTGAGGGCGGCTCAGCGCGTCGGCACGGGCCGATGCAGGACTTCCTGCAGCGCCTTGCGGATATGCTCGTTGCCGGCGATGATCGACCCGTCCTCGAGCGGCTTGTTGCCGCCATCGATATCGGCGACCCAGCCGCCGGATTCGCGGATCAGGAGGATGCCGGCCGCCATGGTCCAGGCCTCCAGATCACGCTCCCAGAACCCGTCATAGCGACCGCCCGCAACATAAGCGAGGTCGAGCGCGGGGGAGCCGGAGCGGCGAACGCCGGCGACTTCGCCCATCACATGGCGCAGTTCGACGAGATAGCGGCCATGATGCCCCTGGCCGAGATGCGGCGAGCCGGCGCCGATCACGGCATCGGCAAGCGTGCGGCGGGCCGCGACCCGAAGGCGCCGGTCGTTCAGAAAGGCGCCGCCACCGCGCTCCGCCGTATAGAGTTCGTCCGTTGCCGGGTTGAGGATGACGGCATTGACGATCTCGCCTTGGCGCTCGAGCGCCACCGACACGGCGAAATGCGGAATGCCATGCTGGAAATTGACAAGACCATCAAGCGGGTGGACGATCCATCGATGCGCGCCGTCGGTGCCAGCGATCTCTTCGGCGCCGTGGCCGGCATAGCCATAGGTCGGGCGGGCTTTCAGAAGCTCCTCGCGGATCACCTTCTCGGCCTTGCGCTCGGCCTGGGTCACGAAATCACCCGGCCCCTTCATCGAAACCTGCAGGTTCTGGACTTCGCCGAAATCGCGCGCCAGCGCCTTGCCCGCCTTAAAGGCGGCCTGAACCATAACATTGAGGAGAGCGGAACGGGCCATCTCGGATTCCTGTCGAAAAAGGCCGACCCCGTGGAACGGCGCTGCTGGATGTCACAAAACGGTCGGCGCCGCGGATGGGTCCGCGTGGAGGGCGCCAGACAAGGGAACCCGCCGCGAGGGCGGCCGGGTCGAAGCTCGCTTCATAAACACAAAACCCGGCCGAATTCAAGGGCGGGCCGCGGTGACGGACGGCCGGACCTATCTCCGCACGGCGCGGAAAAGGTTGGCCGCGGCGCGGGCGGCGCGCTGCTGATCCTCGCCGATCCCGAGGTAGAAATCCTCGAGCGCCTCATCCTTGAGCCCGGCGCGGCGCGAAAGCACATACCATTTGGCGGCCTCGACCGGGTTCGGTCGCGTCCCGATCGCATTGATATAGAGATGGGCGAGCTTGTTCTGTGCCGCCACATTGCCGGAGTTGGCAGCAATCAGCATCCAGCGAAAACCCTGCTCGAGGTTGCGCGGCCCGCCAATGCCCTCGACCAGCCAGATACCGGCGTCGAGCTGCGCAGTATCGAAGCCGGCGCTTGCGGCGCGCAGCAGCCAGTCGCGGGCCCGCGCCCGCTTCTCCTCCGGAATGCCGTCGACATTCAGATAGATCTGCGAGATCGCATATTGCGCATCGGCAATGCCCTGCACCGCCGCCCCCTCGTAATAGGGCAGCGCCGCCTTGAGCCCCGCCGGGCCCGGCTTGTCGATGGTCAGGAGCTGCGCATAGTTGAACTGGGCAGAGGCATTGCCGAGATCGGCCGCCTTGTGCATGAGTTCCTCGGAGCGGGCCTTGTCACGCGGGACCTGCCGGCCCTCCATCAGGAGAACGGCATATTTGAACATTGCAGCCGGATCGCCGGCATTGGCTGCCTGGCCGTACCAGAAGGCGGCATCCTTGTCGTTGCGCGCGACGCCAAGCCCCTGCGAGAAAATTTCTGCCACCAGCGTCTGCGCAGCACGGTCGCCGAGCTGGGCGCGCGGCAGAGCCAGGCCGAGCGCCGTGAGATAATAGCCGCGCTGGAAGGCGCCGTAGGCTTCGTCCGGCTTGCCCTCGAATGGTTTTTCGGCCGGCAAAGCGGGAAGCTCCGCACCCATGCGGTCGAGCACATTGACGCCACCGGACGGCGCGATGCCATCCTGAGGCGCACTGCGACCGCTACCCGGCTTTTCGAGCGTCGGGATCGCCCCTTCGGGGAGGACCGCGCCGTTGAAGGGCGTGATGCGACCGCGCTTCGGCAGCACATCGCCATCGGCGTCCGGCGCGGCATCAGCTGATGGGGCAGGCGGCGCCTGCATGTCCGACTCAGCGGCCCCCACATCGGCATCGCTCGGCTCATCGGAGGTGACGAATCCGGCCGGGGGCTGCGGCGTGACGCCCGGCAGTCCCTCCTGTCCCAGCGCCAGTCCCGGACCACCGACGATCGGCGCCAGCAGGGCGACGAGAAGCGCCGCGAGGCGGAGACGGTGGACATCGAGGGCGCAGCGGTCAGACATGTCCGCTCTTAAGCTTCAAACCGTGGCGCTTTTTCGTCCAGAAGCGCGTTGACGGCGGCCACCACCTGGGCAGCATTCTCCGGCACATCGAAGACGGCGCGCGAGAGCGCGACGAACTCCGCGCCGCTCTCGGCAACCGTCAGGGCCGAGGCCGGATCGCTGCCACCCATCACGACGCAGGGGATCTCGATCATCGCCGCCCACCATTCGCCGAGTGCAACGTTCTTGGGATGCGCCTCCGGCTTGATGTCGCCGTCGAGCCGGCCGAAGAAGATATAGTCGGGCTTGGCCTCGCCGATCTCCAGCGCGTGATGGCGATCGGCGGCATTGCCACCGCCGACGATCAGCTTCGGCGTGAACTTCTCGACGGCCTCGGCGACGGCCGCCTGATTGCCGTCGATATGCAGCCCATCCGCCTTGGCGCGGCCGGCCGTGCGGGTATCGCCGGCAATCAGCGCCGCGGCGCCCGCGGCCTGGATGACCGGCACCAGCGCCTCGGCATGTTTCTGGAAGCTCTGGTCGTCGAGCCTATATTGCGGCAGGATCACCGAGGCGACATCGCCGCCGCGCAAGGCCTCTTCGGTGAAGCGCCGGCGCAGCGCAAGATCGTCCATGTCCGGAAGGACCAGGACGAGGCGGCAGCGATCATCGGTCAGGCTCATGCAGTCTCTCCAGCGGCTCAGCGGTCTGACCCGGCTCTTCAGCAGGGACATAAGCGAGCGTTACCCTCTCTCTTCGCTTGGATCAACAGAGCGGCGCGCCCGGGGGCCTGCCGACCCGGCATCCCATGGCGGCGGCAAGCGATGGCCGGGTGGGTGCGCGAGCATTTAAATAAGAAAGTCGAAAAAAATATCTTCGCGATGCACAAAATGCTTGCGAACGAGAATGCTTTCTCTTAGATTACTAATATGTCTACCACTGACCCTTTCGAAGCCATTTCTGACCCGAACCGCCGCTACCTGCTGGAAGAACTTCGCCGTGCCCCACGCACGGTGAACGAACTGGCAGAAGGCCTTCCGATCAGCCGTCCAGCCGTCTCTCAGCACCTGAAGGCGCTGCTGGAATCGAACCTCGTGTCGGTCTCCCCGAGCGGCACGAAACGCATTTACGCCATCAACAAGCCGGGTTTCGACAAGGTCAATCTCTGGCTGGATCAATTCTGGTCCTGAGTCACGTCTGCCCGCCCCGTCGCTAACGGCGCCCATGCATAGCCGACCCGGCAAGGCCACTGCTGTGGTTGCCGGCCTTTGCAGGCACTTGAGCAAGCTGGACAAGCGCGGCGTCACATAGACGCTGCCTTACCGGTCGGTCATTGCGTCGTCTTCGTAAGCGACGGACGAAATTTCGGTGATGTGACGCGGCGTCCCCGAAAGTCGCGGGCTTTGGCGCGCATCACAATGTAGCCTGTGACTAACGGAACTCGGCCACGACGTTGTGATGCAGGGTTGCTGCATCGCGCTTGGGCTCCTGCGCTGCCGGACCTCGGGTTCGCCTGTAGGGCTCTGAGCTTTGGTCGGCTGGAAGGTAGGGCTGACGGCAGTCGTCCTTTACCGAGCGGGGCTCAGTAACTGTTACCCCCAACTAAGCGCGAACAGCAATCGAAACGCAGGCGCATGTTCGAGGCCCAGAACGACACTGCCCGCCGCGGTGAACCAGCGGCGGGCAGGGGTGGGATTCAACGTGAACGCGACCAGAGATGGACAGATCCATCATTACGCGGTCTGCAAAACGAGGGCCTGCCGGTCGTTCGTCCGGGTGCCCGTTACTTCCGTCGATCCCCTGCTTGTTTCAATGCCACTCTGCGTCAGACTCAGTGAAGCGTGGAGCGAATCTTGGCGATTTCGTCCTTCAAGCGCAGCTTCCGCCGCTTGATGTCGGCGATCGTCGTGTCATCCGTGGATGGCTGCAGAAGTGCGGAATGCAGCTCCTGCTCCAGAACACCGTGTTTTTTCTCAAGCGTTGCGAGATGAGCCTCAATGTTCATGTGGCAGTCCCTTCCTCTTGCTTGCACCCGGTCGCGAGCGCCGGGTGTTCCAGGTTCTAACCAAGAAAGTGTGCCACGCGATCGGTGATTTGTCGAAGCCGATTTCGCTCTTAGGGGTAACTTCCCGTTACTCCCCGATCCGTGCTAGAGGAAGCGCCGCCCGCGCGGGGCGAGCGCAATGAGGGGCTGGAGGCCGCTTCGCCTTGCGCCGATCGGGTCTCCCGGTTAGGGATCACGCGGGGCACACAAAATCGAGAGCGCGGCCAAAGCGGTTGCGCCGGGGCCGACGGGAACGCACAGGCATGCCAGATCAGGATCAGGCCGAACTCAGACTGAGCGTGGCGCGGCTGCGCCAGGAGCATGAGGATTACGACGTCGCGATCAACGCGATGATCCAGATCGGCTGCGACGCGCTGCGCATCCAGCGGATGAAAAAGAAGAAATTGGCGATCAAGGACAAGATCAGCAAGATCGAAGACCAGATCATCCCCGACATCATCGCCTGACCCGGCCTGCCGGACGATCCGGCCGGACCCGCCGTCACATCATTTCGCATGAACCGGGCATCGCGCTGCAGGCCGACCCCGGGAAAGTCCAGGAGGAGCCGGCCGTGAGCCAGACGAGCGCCCCGCAAGTCGCCATCATCATGGGCAGCCAGTCCGATTGGGAGACCATGAAGAACGCCGCCGACATGCTCGAGGCGCTCGGCGTCGATTATGAGGCGCGGATCATTTCGGCACATCGCACCCCGGAACGGCTGGTCGACTTTGCCCGCGGCGCGCGCGACGAAGGGTTCAAGGTGATCATCGCCGGTGCCGGCGGTGCCGCGCATCTGCCCGGCATGACGGCCGCCATGACGCCTCTCCCAGTCTTCGGAGTCCCGGTTCAGTCCAAGGCGCTGTCCGGGCAGGACAGCCTGCTGTCGATCGTCCAGATGCCGGCCGGCATTCCCGTCGGGACATTGGCCATCGGCCGGGCCGGCGCCATCAATGCCGCGCTGCTCGCCGCCGCCGTGTTGGCGCTCTCCGATCCCGACCTTGCGGACCGGCTGGATATCTGGCGGGAAGAGCAGAGTGCCGCGGTCGCCGAATTTCCGGTCGATGTGGCATGAAGACGGTCGGCATTATCGGGGGTGGCCAGCTCGGCCGCATGCTCGCGATCGCGGCGGCCCGGCTCAATCTGCGCACGGTCATTCTCGAGCCGCAGGCCGATTGTCCGGCCGCCCAGACCGCGACGCGCCAGATCGTCGGCGCCTATGACGACGAGGTCGCGCTCGACGCACTGGCCGCCGCCTGCGACATCGTCACCTATGAATTCGAGAACGTGCCGGTCGCTGCCGCCACACGCCTTGCCCGCAGCCTGCCGGTCTACCCGCCGCCGAAGGCGCTGGAGGTGGCGCAGGATCGTGTGACGGAGAAGCGCTTTCTCAACGCCTGCGGACTTGAAACCGCGCGCTTCCACGCTGTCGACAGCCTAGCGGAGCTCAGCGCCGGCCTTGCCGATTTCGGCGGCCGCGGCGTGCTGAAGACACGCCGGCTCGGCTATGACGGCAAGGGCCAGCATGTCTTCACCGGCCGCGACAACAAGGAAGAGACGGTCTACGCCGCCCTCGGCGCCGTGCCGCTCATTCTCGAAAGCTTCATCTCCTTCGAGCGCGAAATTTCCATCATCGCAGCCCGATCGAGCGATGGCACCGTCGTCTGTTTCGACCCGGCGGAGAATGTCCACCGCCAGGGTATTCTCCACACATCCACTGTGCCGGCTCGGATCGATCCCGCGCTTGGCGCCAAGGCTGGCGCCGCGGCCCGCGCCATTCTCGAGGCGCTCGACTATGTCGGCGTCATCGGCGTCGAATTCTTCGTCACGGCGGAGGGTGGGCTTTCGGTCAACGAGATCGCACCGCGCGTGCACAATTCCGGCCATTGGACGGAAGCGGCCTGCGTCGTCTCGCAGTTCGAGCAGCATATGCGCGCCGTGGCCGGCCTGCCGCTTGGCGATGCCTCCCGGCATTCCGACTGCATCATGCACAATCTGATCGGCGAGGAGATCGACAGCGTGCCGGAGTGGCTGGCGACGCCGCGCACGCTCGTGCATCTCTATGGCAAGGCGGACGCCCGGCCGGGCCGCAAGATGGGCCATGTCACGACCTTGCGCTAAAGGCTTCCAACCCTGGCGCGGGCGGTGAATTCCGGGCGTTCCAGGTTGACATCGACCAGGTGTCGCGTTATTGGCCTGCCACCCTCAGAGCGCGCTCGGGTTTTTCAAGAAACCTGACGGCGCGCTTTTCCTTGTTAGAGACCCGTGCGACCCTCAACTCGCCGAAACTGCGGACTAGACCCATGAAGATCAAGAATTCGCTCAAGTCGCTGAAGGCCCGTCACCGCGAAAACCGCCTGGTTCGCCGCAAGGGTCGCGTCTACATCATCAACAAGCTGAACCCGCGCTTCAAGGCCCGCCAGGGCTGAAGCATCTCGGCAGGACCTGCGGCGCGTCTGAACACGCCGCCGCGCGCTGATGCCTCGAATTTGATTGGACCTTCGGCCATGGCGAGTTAGCTTCTCGCCATGGCCGTTTTGTTGATCCGTCCACTGATTCTCGCCGCCGCCCTTGCTGTTGCCGCCGGGCCCATCGCTGCGCAGCCCGCCGGCGCTCCGCCTCAGCCGCCAAGCGCCACCGCTCCGGCTGCAACGTCCGCTGCCCCTCCGACGCATGCCGAGAAGCTGGACACGCTCTTCACCGCCCTCAAGCGGCAGCGCGATGCGGACAAGGCGCGTGAGATCGCAGACGCCATTCGAACCGAATGGCAAGTCTCCGGCAGCGCGTCGATCGATCTTCTGATGCAATGGGCCGCCAAGGCGATCGCTGCCAACAAGCAGCCGAGCGCGCTCGACCTCTATGACCAGGTGATCGCGCTTGATCCTGATTATGTCGAGGGCTGGAATCAGCGGGCGACGCTGAACTTCCAGATGGGCAATTACCGCAAGTCCATGTCCGACATCAATCATGTCCTTGCGCTAGAGCCGCGCCACTTCGGTGCGCTGGCCGGCATGGCCGCCATCCTCTCCGCTTCCGGCAAGGACGAGCTGGCTCTGAAAGCGTGGGAGCGCTTCCTCGCGGTCTACCCGGCCGAGCGCAAGGCGCAGGAACAACTGGGCGAGATCGAGGAAAAGCTCGCCGGCAACCGGACCTGATCGTCCCATCCCCAGCTTTCCCCTTGAGGCAGGCGCAGCCGCGCCGAAGCGAGGTTGCGGTCCGCTGTTGAACCGGGCCTTGCGTTTCGACGTAGAGGAATTGACTGCCTGTCGCCTCTCCAAGGTCTATGTGATTTTCGTGTCCCCCTCCTCCCGGTTTCCTAGTCGCCTCATGTTTATCGTTCTCACCGCCTTTCTGGCGACCCTTCTCGCCGGTCTCGGCTTCAGCACCTACCAGGCGGCGGCCTTCGAGCGCGAAAATGTCAATCGCGGCGAGCTGATCGATGTCGGCGGGTTCCGGATGAACAGCGTGCTCGTGCCGCGCGGGCCGAACGCCGACCTGCCGGCGATCGTCTTCATCCATGGGGCCAGCGCCAATCTCAATGATCCGATGACCGCCTTCCGTGCGAAGCTCGAGGGCCGGGCGGAGATGCTGTTCCTCGACCGGCCGGGGATGGGCTATTCCGAGCGCGGCGGGCCGCGCAATGCCTATCCCGACGGCCAGGCGGATGCGATCGCGGCGCTGATGACCAAGCGCGGCATCGACAAGGCGATCATCGTCGCCCATTCCTTCGGCGGCGCCATTGCCGCCAGTTTCGCGCTTGAGCATCCGGAGCGCGTCGCCGGCCTGGTCTTCCTCTCGCCGGCCACCCATCCCTGGCCGGGCGGCATCGACTGGTATTACTCCGTCGCCCGCATTCCGTTGCTCGGAGATCTCTTCGCAACGCTGATTGCCCCGCCGGTCGGGCTCGCTCTGGTCGACAAGGCGACGCGCAGCGTCTTTGCCCCGAACCACCGCCCGGACGACTATGTCGAGAAGGCGCAGATTCGCTTGGCGCTCCGCCCGCGCCAGTTTCAGAACAATGCGATCGATATCGCCAACCTGCTCGACTATGTGAAACGCGTCTCGCCGCGCTACCGGGAGATCAAGGCGCCGACCGTCATCATCACCGGCGATCGCGATGCCATCGTTCTTCCTGAGATCCACTCGAAGGGGCTGGCCCGCGACATTGCCGGCAGCCGCCTGGTCACCGTTCATAACCTCGGCCACAAGCCCGATTACATTGTCACCGATCTCGCCATCGCAGCAATCGAGACTGTCGCGGGCAAACCGCGGGATCTGGAGGCCATCGCCCGGGCGGACGAAGCGCGGATCGCCAAGGATAACGAGAAGTAGGAACGACAACGCCGCCCCTTTCGCAAGGGGCGGCGCTGCAGGGTCCTAAGATCCGTGGCGCGGTCAGACGCCGCTCATGCCGTCCTGGCCGATATAGGCGATGCGCAGCATGTTGGTGGCACCAGGCGTGCCGAGCGGCACGCCGGCCGAGATGATGATGCGATCACCCGGCTTGCCGAAGCCTTCGGAGGCCACGATGCGGCAGGCGCGGTTGACCATGTCGTCGAGGTCGGTCGCATCCGACGTCACCACGCAATGCGTGCCCCAGACGACCGAGAGACGACGCGCGGTCTGGATGACCGGCGACAGGGCCAGGATCGGCACCTGGGGCCGCTCGCGCGCCGTGCGCAGGCCGGTATTGCCGGAGGCAGTGTAGCAGACGATCGCCGACAGGCGCAGCGTCTCGGCGATCTGGTGGGCCGCCAGCGAGATCGCATCGGCGCCGGTTGCTTCCGGCGGCGTGCGCTGGGCATAGATGATGCCGGGATAATGCGGATCGGTTTCCACCTTGCTGGCGATCGAGGCCATGGTGGCCACCGCTTCGACCGGATAGTCGCCAGACGCGGATTCAGCCGAGAGCATCACCGCATCCGCACCTTCGAAGACGGCGGTAGCGACGTCTGAGACTTCGGCGCGGGTCGGGACCGGCGCGGAGATCATCGATTCCAGCATCTGGGTGGCCACGACCACCGGCTTGCCGGCGCGGCGGCAGGCGCGAATCAGTTGCTTCTGCAGACCAGGCACAGCTTCGAGCGGCATTTCGACGCCGAGGTCGCCGCGGGCCACCATCAGCGCGTCGGAGAGCTCGATGATCTCGTCGATGCGCTCGATCGCCTGCGGCTTCTCGATCTTGGACATGAGGCCCACGCGGCCGCGCGAGACCTTGCGCACTTCCGAGAGGTCTTCCGGCCGCTGGATGAAGGAGAGCGCCACCCAATCGACCTCGTCGGTCTCCAGGACGGCATCCAGATCGGCGCGATCCTTCTCGGTCAGCGCGCCGACGCCGAGCAACGTATCCGGCAGGCTGACGCCCTTGCGGTCGGAGATCTTGGTGCCGGACACGACGGTGCAGACGATCTTGGTGCCGTCCGAGCTTTCGGCGCGCAGATGCAGCTTGCCGTCGTCGATCAGCAGGCGGTGGCCGGCCTTGACCGCTTCCAGAATTTCCGGATGCGGCAGGAAGACGCGCGTGTTGTCGCCGGGCGTGTCGTTGTTGTCGAGCGTGAAGGTTTGGCCAGGGGTGAGATCCACCTTGCCTTCGGCGAACTTGCCGACGCGCAGCTTCGGGCCCTGCAGGTCGGCGAGAATGCCGATCGGCCGGCCACAGCGCTCTTCCACGGCGCGGATGCGCTTGATGAGCGTGCGCATGAGATCGTGGCTGGCATGGCTCATATTGATCCGAAAGAGATCGGCGCCCGCCTCATGCAGTTTCTGGATCATGTGCTCCTCGCCCGACGCTGGTCCGAGCGTCGCGAGGATCTTGGCTTTTCGATTCCGTCTCATCAGTTCTGGCCTTCTTGGGTCCCGGGCGTATCCGAGAGCTGAACCATCCAGCTCCCCTGCCGTCCCGTGTCATATTCTTTGAAGCCCATGCGTTGGAAACCACGCGCGAAACAGTCCTGCACGCCGGTGATCTTGAACTCGTTCTCCGCCACACACATGTTGACATTGCCCGTCCAGCGTCCGCCGCGGGCCGCATCTTCGGCGTAGAGATAGTAGTAGCGCGATTTGAGCTCGCCCTCGATCAGGGTTGCGCAGGTCGTTGCCGGCACCTGCCACCAGCCTTCGGTGATCCAGCCTTCCTGGGCTCGATAGCCGATCGCCACGCCAACGAGATTCTGCGTGCCGTTGCAGACGCGAAATTCCGCATGCGCTTCGCTGGGGAGGAGAAGCGGAGCGGCCATGGAGAGCGAAAAAAACGCCACGACGCCTAGAAACGATCGACGCATGTTCGACGGGGGGATGGGGTGTCGAGACACGGTTTCCAATGGAACTCCATTGCGTTTGTCGAGGCACTTTCTTGCGACTTCGAGCCTCGAAAGTCAACGCGGCAGACACAGGGCATTTCTGGCTTTTTCTGGGCGCGATTGATGGCTAGGCTCAATGACTTGCGCGAAGCATACCGGCATGCGATGCCGGAGGCGGAACGCGTGCGGCGAAAGAGGATGGCATGGCGACGAGCGAAGCCTTCGAGATCATCGACGGCGACTACGGGCGCGGTCTCCTCCTGCTGGGCGACCACGCCACCGCCCTTCTGCCTGCCGATTATGGCGATCTCGGCCTGCCGGCCGCGGCCTTTGCCCGCCATATCGCCTATGACATCGGCGTCGAGCCTCTGTTGAGGGCGCTCGCCGCCCGCCTCAACGTGCCGGCTGTCATGAGCCGTTTCTCCCGGCTGTTGATCGACCCGAACCGGGGCGAGGACGATCCGACGCTGATCATGCGCATCTCCGACGGCGCGGTCATCCCCGCCAACCACCCCATGAGCGCCGAGGAGCGCGAGCGGCGGCTGTCCCGCTTCCACCGCCCCTATCACCAGGCCGTCAGTGAGACCATTGCTCGCGTGGCGGAGCGCTCGGGCAGAGCCCCCCTGCTCCTCTCGCTCCACTCCTTCACACCGCACTGGAAGGGCGTGCCGCGCCCCTGGGAGGTGACCGTGCTCTGGGACGGCGACGACCGGGCCATGCGCCCGCTGCTCCAGGCGCTCTCCGCCGATGCCACGCTGACGGTGGCCGACAACGAGCCCTATGACGGGGCACTGCGCGGCGACACGCTGTTTCGCCATGGCATGGTGGCGGGCCTGGCACATGCGCTGATCGAGGTGCGCCAGGACCAGATCGGCGACGAGGCCGGCGCCATCGCCTGGGCGGACCGTCTGGCGCCGATCTTCGAAAGCCTGAACGGCCTTCCCGAACTGCACCGCGTCGAGCGGCACCCCTCCCGCACCGGCCCCTATGACGATTGAGCCGGCAGCGCGACGAAAGGACAGACCATGACCGACCTCACCGACGACCAGAAGCGCGATCTCGAAGCCGCTGCCTTCCGCCGCCTGCTCTCCCATCTCGCAACGCGCAGCGATGTGCAGAACATCGACCTGATGAACCTCGCCGGCTTCTGCCGCAATTGCCTGTCGAACTGGATGCGGGAGGCAGCGGAGGAAGCCGGCCTGCCGCTGAGCAAGGACGAATCGCGCGAGCTCGTCTATGGCATGCCCTACGAAGCCTGGCGGGCGCAGCATCAGCGGGAGGCGACGCCCGAGCAGCAGGCCGCCTTCGAGACCAACCGCCCGCACGAATAGGCCGATCCCTTCGCCGGCGGACTCACGCGCGGCCATCGCTTTCGCGCATCGGCCGCCGGCATCGTCGCTTTGCCCCTTGACCTCGCCGACGCTTCGCGGCAGGTGACGCGCACCCCATCGATCCCCGAAAAAGGAGCCCCCTATGTCAGATGCCCACGGCGTCGCACGCGACCAGCTTCGCTCGTTCATCGAACGCATCGAGCGCCTGGAAGAGGAGAAGAAGACCATCGCCGACGACATCAAGGATGTCTATGGTGAGGCGAAATCGACGGGCTTCGACACGAAGATCCTGAAGAAAGTCATCCAGATCCGCAAGCAGGACAAGGACGAGCGCATGGAACAGGAAGCCATCCTCGACACCTACCTCGCCGCGCTCGGCATGATCGATTTGCCCGAGGAGGAGTGATCGCTCCGACTGCCATGAAAAAAGCCCGGCTTCGACCGGGCTTTTTTGTGTCTGATGACCGAGGTTTGGCTGCCCTCAGCCGCCATTGCTGAAGCGCTTGACTTCCATGAAGTTGACGGCGGTGCCGGAGAAGCGGGCGGTATCGACCGTGGCGGGAGCGCTGGAGAAGCCGGCGGAGTAAACCGTGGTCGGCGAAGCGCGGAGCGCAGGGCTGACGAAGCGCGGCGCCTTGACCGGACGCGAGAGCTGCGCCATGCGGCCGGTGGTCAGCGCCCATTCGGCGATGATCTTCTGCGTCAGCTTCGGCGCGGTGCGCTTGGAAACACGCTGCGCGGCTTCGGCCTGCTGCTTCTTCGGCCGTCCCGCCTTCGGCGCTTCCGGCGGCATGTCGAAGGCGCTGCGGAAGATGTCGCGTTTGCCTTCCATCGGATCCGGCGCATAGGCAGCCATCTCGACAGGGTCCTGGCTGGGCGATGCCAGCGCCACCTTGGCCCGCGCCTCGTTGGACGGATTGGCCGGCGGCACAACGCTGGCCAGCGCACGGGTTTGGGCCGGCGTCAGAGCAGCGACGTCACGTTCGGCTTGCGCGGCCGGCGCAGGCTGCGAAGCGAGCGGGGTGGTGGCGGTCTTCACCTCTTCCGCGGGGCGCGGCGCGAAGACGGGCGTTGCCTTGGCGGCGGCCAGCGGCTCGCTGCCGGCATCCGCCATGGCGACGACGGCCGGAGCGGAGACCGCGGGGCTCGTGCCCTCTTCCGGCTGAGCAACCTCGGCAGCCGCGACGGCGGCCAGGGCCTCGGCACCGGCCGGACGCAGCGCCGGAACGGGAACGAAGGCCAGCGCCTCGCCTTCCTCGGCGGCTTCCGCGGCATCGGCAAGCGCCGCACCGGCCTGCAGCTCGGTGACGCGGGCCTGCGGCACCGGCACCTTCATACGGGCAAGATCGGCAAATTCTTCCTGGGCGGCAGCCTGTGGCGTCGCGGCGGCCAGCGCATCCTGCGCGGCATTGCGGGGCGGCGCGACGAGCGCGGTCTGCACGCCGCTCTCAGCCGGCAGATCCTGGAAGGCGGGGCGGACCAGGGGCACGGGCGCCTTGACGGTTTCTTCCGCAGCGGCAACGGCGGTCTCGCGCACCGGGGTTTCATCGGCGCCTTCGACACCGGCGAGCACCGGCGTATTGGCGGGCGGCGGCGTTGCCTTGCCGCGCTGTGCCGTGGCGGGCGCTTCGGAATCGTCGCTGTCGGAACCGCCGCCACTGGCGATGGCCGATGCATCCTCATCCTCGTCGCCACCGCCGAAGAGCATGGCCATGAGGGTCTTGCCGGGCCGCTTGGTAGCCTTGTCGCCGGGGCCGGAATAGCCGCCGCCGGCAACCTGGATCGCATCGGCGCCGACGCGGCGCTTGTAATCGGCCACGGCCTGCTCATAGCCAGGAAGCGGCGATCCATCGGAGGGCAGATGCATGGTCTTGCCATCCGGGAACAGCCGGACGAGTTCGCTGCGGCTCATGCGCGGCCAAGCACGCACGCCGCCGACATCCATGTGCACGAAGGGCGAGCCGGAGGTGGGATAATAGCCGACGCCGCCGACCTGGAACTTCATCCCGATCTCGCGCAGCGTCTTCAGCTTCACGTCCGGCAGGTAGAAGTCCATCGCCTTGCCGAGCATGTGCTGGCTCTTCTTGGCGACACCCTTGGTGCGCGAACGCAGCATGCCGTTGGTGGCGGGAGACCGATAGCCGGAGACGACATGGATATAATCGCGCGAACCGGACTTCTGGTAGACTTCCCAGATCAGGTCGAGAAGGCGGGGATCCATCTTCGTCGGCTCATTGCGGCGCCAGTCGCGCAGCATCATGTTGACCTGCTGCAGACCCTTGGGGTCATAGCGGCCATTGCGCTTGAAGGTGATCTGCGCCTTTTCCTGGGTGTGAATGAAATAGATCTTCAGCGTTCGGGTCTGGCCGGCGGCCTCGACCGGCGGAGCCATGCCCGGCGTGACCATGGACGCGGCGATGACGATAGCGGTCAGCACACGGGGAAGCTTGCCCCAGATGCTGGAAAGAGTTTTGCGCAGGCCGGCATCGCGGCGCGTTTTCATTCCCGAAAAGACTTGCAAACTCTATTCCCCATGCGAAGGACATCGCGTCCTCTGGCTGTCCAATGTCTGTCAATTGCGGTGACAGCATGACATTTATGCCACAGTCCTCACCAATCCTTATAATATAGTGAACGCATCCCTAACAAGGTCTAAACGCGACGGAACATTCGGGAGGCGCCCCGGCATGGGGCCATGCCGGGTTGGGAGCTGCATGGGGAGTGCTGCTTAGGCTGCTTCGGAAAAGGGGTCGTCCGGGTTGATGCCGTAGTCCTTCAGCTTGCGGTAGAGCGTCGAGCGGCCGATGCCGAGCTTGCGCGCCACCTGGCTCATCTGGCCGCGGTAGAACTTGAGGGCGAAACGGATCAGTTCCTCTTCCACCTCGGCAAGCTTGCGGACATTGCCGCCGGAGTCGACGCTCGCGATCGCCCCATCCGCCGGGGATCGGGCGACGGCGCCGCGCGAGGCTGCGACGGCAGGCTGTGTTGCGGGCGCAGCGACGGCACCAACCTCCTCGCGGGCTGGCGCATCGACCAGCATGGCCGGCCGCGGCGCGGGATGGCCGACCTCCGGGTGAAGATTGGCGAGCTGGGGGAAGTCGGCGAGCGTCAGTTCGTCATGATCGGCGAGCACCACCGCCCGAAAGATCGCGCTTTCGAGCTCTCGGATGTTACCCGGCCAGTCATAGGCGGTCAGCAGCGCCATGGCGCCGGCATCGACCGTCATCGGCGAGCCGCGGCGCTGCTCGGCGGAGAAGCGGTGCACGAAGCTGCGCACCAGGAGCGGAATATCCTCCTTGCGCCGGCGCAGGGCCGGAATGGCAATCGGGAAGACGTTGAGCCGATAATAGAGATCCTCCCGGAACCGGCCTTCCCGCACCTCGCCGATCAGGTCCTTGTTGGTGGCCGAGATCAGCCTCACATCGACCTTCAGCGGGGCGCGCGCGCCGACCGTCTCGATCTCACCCTGCTGCACCGCGCGCAGCAGTTTCACCTGGGCGGAAAGCGGCAGGTCGCCGATCTCGTCGAGGAACAGCGTGCCGCCATCGGCTTCGCTGAACTTGCCGACATGGCGCTCGGTGGCGCCGGTGAAGGCGCCCTTCTCATGGCCGAACAGGATGCTTTCGACGAGGTTCGGCGGGATCGCGCCGCAATTGACGGTGATGAAGGGCTTACCGGCCCGGTCGCTGCCACCCTGGATGGCGCGCGCGACCATTTCCTTGCCGACGCCCGATTCGCCTTCCAGCACGACAGGGATGGTGGACTGTGCAGCGCGGTGGGCGAGATCGAGCACGCGAATCATCGCACCGCTGGCCGACACAACATCGTCGAACCGCACCGGCTCGCCGCGCACGCGACGGGCGCTGACCGTCCGCTCGGCGCGCGGGTTCTGCTTCAACGCATTGCCGAGCGCCACCGCGAGCCGCTCAGGCGAAACGGGCTTGATCACGAAATCGAAGGCACCGGCCTGCATGGCAAGAACGACCGTCTCGATCCCACCCTGGCCGGTCTGCACGATGATCGGCACCGAGATGCCCCGCTCGCGGACGGCGGCGAGCACGGCATGGCCATCCATCTCCGGCATCATCAGATCGAGCAGCACGACGTCGATGTGCTTCTGGCGCGCGATCAGCGTCTCCAGCCCGACGCGGCCGTTTTCCGCGGCGATCGCCTGATGGCCCAGCCGCTCCACCGCATGGATCAGAAGCCGGCGCTGAACCGGATCATCATCGATCACGAGAATCTGGGATGGCATAGGATCGCTCCTCTTCATAGACTGCGAATCCCGGCAGAGGCACCGGCTTCACGTCCATTCCTGGCACAAAGGGTTAAAGAGGCTCTTTGGCGAAAGGCTTGCATTTTAACGACCGCCGACGTTACGGTCTGCGCCCGCCAAAGCGGCAGGCACGGCGCGCCGATCCGATGGCACGCGCCCGGTTTTGCCTGTCCCGGCCCGTTCATCGACCGGAGTTTTCGCCTTGACCCATCCTTCTGCCACACCGTCTTCGCCGCGCCGCCCGGCCTTTGCTGCCACAGCCGAGGCAGCGGCGCATTCGTCGCTCGGCGACCTGCCGGAATGGCGCCTCGAAGATCTCTATCCGGCGCCCGACTCGCCGGCGTTCAAGCAGGACCTCGCCAAGGCGGAAGCCGATTGCCTGGCCTTCGAGGCGCGTTGGAAGGGCAAGCTTGCCGAAGCCGCGACGAAGACCGGCAAGGAAGGGCTCGGCGCAGCGGTTGCGGCCTATGAGGCGCTTGAGGATCTCATGGGCCGGATCGGCTCCTATGCGGGTCTGACATATTTCTCCGATACGACGAAGCCCGCCAACGGCAAGTTCTACGGCGATGTCCAATCCAAGCTGACCGATCTTTCGAGCCACCTGCTCTTCTTCGCGCTGGAGCTGAACCGGATCGAGGACGAGGTTGTCGAGCGCGCGCTCGTCGCCGATGATCTCGCGATCCATTACAAACCGTGGATCCTCGACCTGCGCAAGGACAAGCCCTACCAGCTCGACGACCGGCTGGAGCAGCTGTTCCTCGAGAAATCCATGACCGGCGCCGGGGCCTTCAATCGGCTCTTCGACGAGACCATGGCGTCGCTGCGCTTTACCATCGATGGCGAGGAGGTACCGCTGGAAGTGGCCCTGAGCCAGCTGCAGGAACCGGATCCGGAAACGCGCCGCAAGGCGGCGGAAGCCCTGTCAGCCACCTTCAAGGCCCATATCCGCACCTTTACGCTGATCACCAACACGCTTGCCAAGGACAAGGAAATCTCCGACCGCTGGCGCGGCTTCACTGATATTGCCGACAGCCGGCATCTGGCGAACCGGGTGGAGCGCGAGGTGGTCGATGCGCTGGCCGCGGCCGTCAAGGCCGCCTATCCGCGCCTGTCGCACCGCTATTATGCGATGAAGGCGAAGTGGCTCGGCATGGAGCAGCTCAACTTCTGGGACCGCAATGCACCGCTGCCGGAAACGACCAACCGCGCCATCCCCTGGGACGAGGCAAAGAGCACGGTGCTCGAGGCCTATCGCGGCTTCGATCCGGAGATGGCGGCGATTGCCGGCCGCTTCTTCGATGGCGGCTGGATCGATGCGCCGGTGCGGCCCGGCAAGGCGCCGGGCGCCTTCGCCCACCCGACCGTGCCGTCGGCGCACCCTTACGTGCTCGTCAACTATATGGGCAAGCCGCGGGACGTGATGACGCTGGCCCACGAGCTCGGCCATGGGGTGCATCAGGTTCTGGCCGGGGCACAGGGCGCGCTGATGGCCTCGACGCCGCTGACGCTCGCCGAAACCGCTTCGGTCTTCGGCGAGATGTTGACCTTCCGGGCGCTGCTCTCGCGGACGACCGACCGGCGCGAGCGCAAGGCCATGCTCGCCCAGAAGGTCGAGGACATGATCAACACGGTCGTGCGCCAGATCGCCTTCTATGATTTCGAGCGGAGGCTACACACGGCGCGCAAGGACGGCGAGCTCACCGCCGACGACATCGGCGCGCTCTGGCTTGCCGTGCAGACCGAAAGCCTCGGCTCGGCCGTCAAGATCTCGGAAGGCTACGAGACCTATTGGAGTTATATCCCCCACTTCATCCATTCGCCCTTCTACGTCTATGCCTATGCCTTCGGCGATTGCCTGGTGAACTCGCTCTATGCCGTCTACGAGAAAGCCGAGCCGGGGTTCCAGCAGAAATATTTCGCGCTTCTGAAGGCGGGTGGCTCGCAGCATCACAGCACGCTGCTTGCTCCCTTCGGCCTGGATGCGACCGACCCCGCCTTCTGGGACAAGGGCCTGTCGATGATCGAGGGGCTGATCGACGAGCTGGAGGCGCTCGACGGCGCTTAAGTTTAGCCTGTCGCGACATAAAGCAGTCCGCGTCGGAGACAGGCGGGCGAAGTCATCGTAGAAGGGGCAGTTCTTGCATGCTGCCAGACCGGATCCGATGACCGAAACGCCCTTCATTCTCCTTCGCGACGACAAGACCGGGACGCAAAGCCTGTTTGCCGAGCCGGACCGGCTGATCGTTGCGCGCAAGCGGGCCGACATCCGGCCGGCACTGGAGGCGCTGGAGAGGGAACGCCGGGCCGGCCGCTGGCTGGCCGGCTTCCTTGCCTATGAAGCCGGCTATGTCTTCGAGCCCAAGCTCGAAGGCCTGATCGAGGATGATCGCGAGACGCCGCTTCTCTGTTTCGGAGTGTTCGACGGTCCGGCGCCGGAGGATCATCCGATGGCCGTACCGCGGCGGCGCACCGACAACGCGCCGCTCCTCAGCGAGCCGCGCGCCGCCTGGGACCTTGCCGCCTATCGCCAGCGCTTCGAGCGGCTGCACCGGCATCTGCGGGAAGGCGACTGCTACCAGGCCAATCTGACCATGCCGATCAGCGCGCGCTGGACCGGCGATCCGCTCGCCGCCTTCTGGTCGCTGATCGAGCGCCAGCCGGTACATTACGGTGCGCTCGTGGCACTCGATGGGCCGATCCTGCTTTCGCGGTCGCCGGAGCTTTTCTTCCGGCTCGGAGCGGACGGGACGATCGAAACGCATCCGATGAAGGGCACGGCGCCGCGCGGGGCCGACGCGGACGAGGATGCTGCGATCGTCGCCCAGATGCTGGAGGACGAGAAATCCCAGGCGGAGAACCGGATGATCGTCGACCTCCTGCGCAACGATATCTCGCGCATCAGCGCGGTCGGCACGCTGGAGGTGCCTAAGCTCTTCGACATCGAAACCTATCCGACCGTGCACCAGATGGTCAGCCATGTCCGCGCCCGGCTGAACCCGGGCGTGACGGTCGGCGAAATCTTCGCCGCGCTCTTTCCCTGCGGCTCGGTGACCGGTGCGCCGAAGCTGCGGGCCATGGAGATCCTGCACCAGCTCGAAACGGGGCCGCGTGATGCCTATTGCGGCGCGATCGGCCTGATCCGCCCAGATGGCAGCATGCAGTTCAACGTCGCGATCCGCACCCTCTCGCTCTTTGCCGATGGACGGGCTCAATTCCATGTCGGCGGCGGCATCGTCTTCGATTCGACCGCCGAGTCGGAATATGCCGAATGCCTGCTGAAGGCGCGGTTCGCGCTTGGCGAGATGGAGGTGGCGCGATGACGGACTTCACGCTGATAGAGACCATGCGGTTCGAGCCGCATCTCGGCATTCTGCGCCGACGCCTGCATCTGGAGCGGTTGAAGCGCTCGGCCAACCGGCTGGGCTTTATCCTGCCGCCCGAGCTCGGCGGCCGGCTTGACGCCGCGGTGGCCGAGGCGAACGACCGCGAGGAGGCGGATGCACTCCGCGTCCGTCTGGTGCTCACGCGCGACGGGACGCTCGACATCACCACTACGCCCTTCACGCCCCAGCGCCCCGGTACGGTCTGGCATGTGCGGATTGCCAAGACCCGGCTTGCCTCGCGCGATCCGCTGCTGCGCTATAAGACCAGCCGGCGCGCGTCTTACGAGGCGGCGCGGGCGGAATATGCCGGCACCGAAGCCGACGAGGTGCTGCTGCTCAACGAAACGGGCGACCCTTGCGAGGGCACGATCACCTCGCTCTTCCTCGACGACGGCTCCGGCATCCTCAAGACGCCGCCGATTTCGGCCGGGCTGCTCGCCGGCGTGCTCCGCACCGAGCTCATCTGCGCCCGCAAGGCCCGCGTTACCCGCCTGAGCCTTGCCGATCTCGAAATCGGGACGCTCTTCATGGGCAATTCGCTGCGCGGACTGATTGCCGCCCGTTTGATCGCGTCCGACGATCCCCCTCTGCGCAGAACAACCGACCGGGCCGGCTCTTTATTGTGACGGAGATTTGTGCTTAGGAACCCGGACCCAAGCCCTTGAGGGGGCAGCGGACCCGCCGTTGCGCCGTCTTTGCAAGCGCAACGCTCAAGCTTTTACGGCCGCCGGTACGCGGCCGGCCATCCGAGACGGCCATATCCAGGAGAGTCACATTATGGCGGATACCACCTATCCGGTTCACGGCGAAATCACCGGCCCGATTGTCATGATCGGCTTCGGCTCGATCGGCCGGGGAACGCTGCCGCTGATCGAGCGGCACTTCACGTTCGACAAGAACCGGATGGTCGTCATCGACCCGCGCGAAGACGCGGCCGACATGGAGATCCTCGAGCGCCACGGCATCCGCCACATCAAGGCGCATGTGACCCGCGAGAACTACAAGGAGCTGTTGAAGCCGCTGCTGACCGAAGGCAAGGGCCAGGGCTTCTGCGTCAACCTCTCGGTCGACACCGGCTCGCTCGACATCATGAAGCTCTGCCGCAAGCTCGATGTGCTCTACATCGACACCGTCGTCGAGCCCTGGCTCGGCTTCTATTTCGACAAGAACATGAAGAACTCCGAGCGCACCAACTATGCGCTGCGCGAGACCGTGCGCCATGAGAAGAAGAAGAACCCCGGCGGCGCCACGGCCGTCTCCACCTGCGGCGCCAATCCGGGCATGGTGTCCTGGTTCGTCAAGCAGGCGCTCGTCAACCTCGCCAATGATCTCGGCCTCAATTTCGACGAGCCGGACCAGCACGACCGCGAAGGCTGGGCGAAGCTGATGAAGAAGGTCGGCGTCAAGGGCATCCACATCGCCGAGCGTGATACGCAGCGCACCAAGAATCCGAAGCCGCTCGACGTCTTCTGGAACACCTGGTCGGTCGAAGGTTTCATTTCCGAAGGGCTGCAGCCGGCCGAGCTTGGCTGGGGCACCCATGAAGAATGGATGCCGAAGAACGCCAAGAAGCACAAGAAGGGCTGCCAGGCGGCCATCTATCTCGAGCAGCCGGGCGCCAATACCCGCGTGCGCACCTGGTGCCCGACCCCCGGCCCGCAATATGGCTTCCTCGTCACTCACAATGAGTCGATCTCGATCGCCGACTATTTCACCGTCCGCGACAAGGACGGCGACGTGACCTTCCGCCCGACCTGCCACTACGCCTATCATCCTGCCAATGACGCCGTGCTGTCGCTGCATGAAATGTTCGGCAATGGCGGCAAGCCGCAGTCGGTGTTCCACGTCCTCGACGAGAACGAGCTCGTGGACGGCGTCGACGAACTCGGCGTCCTGCTCTACGGCCATGACAAGAACGCCTATTGGTACGGCTCGCGCCTGTCGCTGGAAGAAACCCGCCGCATCGCGCCCTACCAGAACGCCACCGGCCTGCAGGTGACCTCGGCCGTGCTCGCGGGCATGGTCTGGGCACTGGAGAACCCGAAGGCCGGCATCGTCGAGGCCGATGAGATCGACTACAAGCGCTGCCTCGAAGTGCAGCTGCCCTATCTCGGCCCGGTCGAAGGTCATTACACCGACTGGACCCCGCTCGACGGTCGCCCAGGCCTGTTCCCGGAAGATATCGACGAGAGCGATCCCTGGCAGTTCCGCAATATCCTCGTGCGCTGATCCGCGCGATTTTGCTTTCCTTCGACGCCCGGAATGAAAGTTCCGGGCGTCTTTGCGTTGCAGATGCGCCGCGTGCACGGGCAAACGAAACCGATCCGCCCCTTCGCCCGTTTCATTCCAGCCCGCCGGCCTTGCATTCAAGGGTCGATCGCGGCATGGTTTTTGCCGAGCCGGACCCGGCTATCGATACGGAGAATTGCGATGAAGCCCATCACCACCCTGACCGTGTTGGCTCTGGCCGCGGCCCTTGCTGCCTGCCAGTCCGCGCCGCGCGAGGTGGCCATGGTCCAGCCAAGTCCGGTGGCACCCGCCGGCGTCGATGGCAGCTGGGTCGATCCGAACGGCATTGTCTCTACGTTTGCCGGCGGCAGCTTCTCCACTCGCACGACCGATACCAACCAGCTTCTCGCCTCCGGCACCTATGTCAGCGTGACGCCACGCCTGGTGGAAATCAACATGACTTCGATGGTCCGCAAGACCCAGCAGAAGGTCAACTGCGCCGTCGCCTCGCCGTCGCAGCTGAACTGCACCACGGACACCGGCGCCCAGTTCTCCCTGACCCGGCGGATCTAACCGCCCGCCGCGCATCACGATATGCGCGGAGTTACGATTTTCACAGCTTTTGCCTTGCAGTCGTCATCTGACGGTGGAACTCTCTGCTCGCCGGCGGCCGTTGCATGCCCGGATGCCGGACCGCGCGTTCCGACAATGAGGAGATCACCCATGATCCGCAGCCTGAAGACCGGATTGCTGGCCGCATCGCTGATGGCCCTTTCGACCGGTGCCGCCCTCGCCGATTACGAGCTCGACATTCTGCATATCAACGATTTCCACTCCCGAATCGAATCGATCAACAAGACCGATTCGACCTGCTCGGCGGAAGAGGAGAGCAAGAACGCCTGCTTCGGCGGTGCCGCGCGCCTGCTGACGGCGATCAATACCACCCGCGGCGCGCTGGACGGCGCGGGGAAGAACACGCTGCTGCTCAATGCCGGCGACAATTTCCAGGGTTCGCTCTTCTACACGACCTATAAGGGCGCGGCGGAAGCCGAAGTGCTGAACGCCATGAAGTTCGACGCGATGACCGTCGGCAATCACGAATTCGACGATAGCGACGACGTGCTCGCCACCTTCCTCGACAAGATCCGCTTTCCCGTCGTCACCGCCAATGTGGTCCCGAGCGCCGCGGCCAAGATCGGCGACCGGATCAAGCCCTATCTCGTGATCGAGAAGGGTGGGCAGAAGATCGGCATCGTCGGCGCGGTGACGAACGACACGCCGGAGATCGCCAATCCGGGCCCGAACATCACGATCGCCGACGATGTTGCCAAGATCACCGAGGCGGTGGCCAAGGTGAAAGCCGAGGGCGTCAACAAGATCATCGCGCTGACCCATGTGGGCTATCCGCGCGACCTTTCCGCCATCGCCAAGATCCCGGATGTCGATGTCGTGGTCGGCGGGCATAGCCACACGCTGCTGTCGAACACGGTGGAAGGTGCCGAAGGCCCCTACCCGACCTGGGTCGACAATCCGGCCGGCTACAAGGTGCCGGTGGTCCAGGCCTTTCAGTACAGCCGCTATCTCGGCGATCTGAAGGTGGTGTTCGACGATGCCGGCGTGGTCAAGGAAGCGAGCGGCGAGCCGATCCTCATCGATTCGAAGTTCCAGCCGGATGCCGCGCTCACCGCCCGCATCAACGAGATGAAGGGGCCGATCGAGGATCTGAAGAAGCAGGTGGTGGGCGAAACAAGCGCCGAGATCGTCGGCGACCGCAAGGTCTGCCGTGCGCGTGAATGCGCCATGGGCAATCTGGTCGCCGATGCCCAGCTCGACCGCGTCAAGGACCAGGGCATCACCATCTCGCTGCAGAACGGCGGCGGGCTGCGCGCGCCGATCGATGCCGGCCCGGTGACCATGGGCGAAGTGCTGACGGTCCTGCCCTTCCAGAACACGGTGGCGACCTTCCAGCTGACGGGTGCCGATCTCCTGACCGCACTGGAGAACGCCGCCAGCCAGATCGACGACGGCGCCGGCCGATTCCTGCAGGTCTCGGGGCTGAAATATTCCTTCGACCGCTCGAAGCCTGTCGGCAGCCGCATCAGCGGCGTCGAAACCAGGGAGGGCGATGGTTTCGTGCCGCTCGATCCGGCCAAGACCTATGGCGTGGTTACGAACAATTACGTTCGCGGCGGCGGCGACGGCTTCAAGATCTTCGCGACCAGTGCCAAGAACGCCTATGATTTCGGGCCGAACCTCGAACAGGTGGTCGCCGCCTATCTCGGCGCGCACAATCCCTATACGCCCTACACGGACGGCCGCATCACCGACCTGACGCCGGCAAGCTATGTGCCGCCGGCCAAGCAGGCCCCGGCCGCCCCGCCAGCCGCCACCACCACCGCCCAGGCCACTCCGCCGGCCGCGGCGCCCGCAACGCCGCCCGCTTCTGCCCCGGTTACACCGGCACCGGCAGCGCCTGCGCCTTCCGCTCCCGCGCCGGCGCCCGCTGATACGACGCCTGCCATCTCCGCCCCTGCGCCGCAGCCCGCCGCGCCGACACCCGCAGCATCGCCGGCGGCCCCCGCCCCCGCAGCACCTACACCGGCACCGGAGGCTGCTGCGCCCGCCGCACCGGCCCCTGCCGCACCAGCGCCGGCAGCCCCTGCCACGCCGGCCCCCGCGCCTGAGCCCGCGGCAGCGCCTGCTCCGGCCGCGCCGGCAGCGACGAGCCATGTCATCGTGCGCGGCGATACGCTGTGGGATCTCGCCAAACAGGCCTATGGCGATGGCGTGGAATGGAGGCGGATCTCCGAGGCAAATGACAATCCGGCGCCGAAGCGCCTGGTGATCGGCGAGACGCTGACCATTCCGGCACGCTGAGGCTGGCTGATCCTGTCGCGCCTGGGACGATTGGTCCCAGGCGATTTGACCGGTCCGGACATTGTTCGGGCCGGCTTTTCTTTTACACCTCCGTGAACCGCGGTATTCCATCACCGTATAGTGGCCCGACCAGACTGCAGGATGATGCCCGTGACGACACCGCTCCCCTTCAATGCCGAAACCAAGCCCGCTGCTACGGTGCTCGCGCCCACTGCGCCGGGCGCGCCGCTGCCCGCCGGACATCCGCCGGTCAATTTCGGCAAGATCGGCGTCCTGCTCGTCAATCTCGGCACGCCGGATGGCACCGACAAGGTGTCGATGCGCCGCTACCTCAAGCAATTCCTGTCCGATCGCCGGGTGATCGAGTGGTCGCGCGTCTTCTGGTATCCGATCCTCTACGGCATCGTGTTAAACACCCGTCCCGCCAAGGTCGGCAAAGCCTATGCCACGATCTGGAACAACGAGCTGAATGAGAGCTTCCTGCGCACCTATACCCGCAACCAGGCAGAGAAGATGGCCGCCAGCTATGCGGACCGGCCGCAGGTGGTGGTGGATTGGGCGATGCGCTATGGCCAGCCCTCGATCCCCTCGCGCATGGACGCGCTGCAGAAGGCCGGCTGCGAGCGGATCCTGCTTTTTCCGCTCTATCCGCAATATGCTGCCGCGACCACGGCAACCGTCAATGACGAGGCCTTCAAGTCGCTGCTCGGCATGCGCTGGCAGCCGGCCTTGCGCACCGTTCCGCCCTATCACGACGACCCGGTCTATATCGAGGCGCTGGCCAATTCGATCACCCGCCACCTTGCCACGCTCGACTGGGAGCCGGAGGTGGTGCTGACATCCTTCCACGGCATTCCGCAGAGCTACTTCAAGAAGGGCGATCCCTATCACTGTCAGTGCTACAAGACCGCACGGCTGCTGCGGGAGAAACTCGGCTGGTCGAAGGAGAAGCTGCGGGTGACCTTCCAGTCGCGCTTCGGGCCGGAGGAATGGCTGCAGCCCTATACCGACAAGACGGTCGAGGCACTGGCCAAGGAAGGCGTCAAGCGCATTGCCGTCATCAATCCCGGCTTCGTCTCCGACTGTCTGGAGACGCTCGAGGAAATCGCCGGCGAAGCGGGCGAGATCTTCCACCACAATGGCGGCGAGCACTTCACCCACATTCCCTGCCTCAACGACAGCGAGGACGGCATGCGCGTGCTCGATCATGTCGTGGCACGGGAGCTGAAGGGCTGGGTCGATTAGCCGTTCCGCCTGCCATGTCGGCATGCTAGACCCCGAATTAGGATACCCTGTTTGAAAGGGACGGCAGCATGTTTGGCGGATTTGATCTCGTCGTCGTGGCTCTGGTCGCCATCGTCGTTTTGGTACTCGTCGCCGGCATCAAGACGGTGCCGCAGGGCTATCGCTACACGGTCGAGCGCTTCGGTCGCTATACGCGCACTCTTGAGCCCGGTCTCAACCTGATCGTCCCGTTCATCGACCGCATCGGCGCGAAGATGAATGTGATGGAGCAGGTGCTGGACGTGCCGACCCAGGAGGTCATCACCAAGGACAATGCCTCGGTTTCCGCCGATGCCGTCGCCTTCTATCAGGTGTTGAACGCGGCCGAAGCCGCCTATCAGGTGGCCAATCTCGAGAGCGCGGTCCTGAACCTGACCATGACCAATATCCGCTCGGTCATGGGCTCGATGGATCTCGACGAGCTGCTTTCCAACCGGGACACGATCAACGACCGGCTCCTGCGCGTGGTCGATGAGGCGGTCGGCCCCTGGGGCATCAAGGTCACCCGCGTCGAGATCAAGGATATCCAGCCGCCCAAGGACCTGGTCGAGGCCATGGCCCGCCAGATGAAGGCCGAGCGCGAAAAGCGGGCGCTGGTGCTGGAGGCGGAGGGCGCGCGCAATGCCCAGATCCTGCGGGCCGAAGGCTCGAAGCAAGCGGCGATCCTGCAGGCCGAAGGACAGCGGGAAGCCGCCTTCCGCGATGCCGAGGCGCGGGAGCGCCTGGCGGAAGCGGAAGCCAAGGCGACGCGCATGGTCTCCGAGGCGATCGCCGCGGGCGACGTCCAGGCCATCAACTATTTCGTCGCGCAGAAATATACCGAGGCGGTGGCGGCCGTCGGCACGGCCAGCAATTCGAAGATCGTGTTGATGCCGATGGAGGCCTCGGCGCTGATCGGCTCGCTCGGCGGCATCGGCGCCATCGCCCGCGAGGTTTTCGGTGAGGCTCCGGCCGGCGGCCCGGCACGCCCGCGGCCGACCGGCCCCGTCGTCGGTAACCGCCCCGCACCGTCGACGGTCGACCGAGGCTGAGCCATGCTGGCGCGAATACTCGAGGAACTCGGTCCTTGGAGCTGGTGGGTGGCTGGCCTTATCTTGTTGGCCCTGGAGGTCGTCGTTCCCGGCGTGTTTCTGGTCTGGTTCGGCCTGGCGGCAATCTTCACCGGCGCGCTGGCGCTCCTCTTCTGGAATGTCGCGAGCTTCGAATGGCATATCCAGCTGATGCTGTTCGCGGTCTTCTCGGTCGCCACGGTCCTTCTCGGCCGTCGCCTGATCGGCAGAGAGAGCGGGACCGACCAGCCGCTGCTCAACCGCCGGAGCGAGGGCCTGGTCGGCCGGACCGCGATCCTGGAAGAGCCGATCGCCGAAGGGGTCGGACGCATCCGGCTCGGCGACACGCTCTGGCGTGTCGAAGGTCCTGATCTGCCGGCCGGCACGCGCGTGCGCGTCGTCGCCGCACTCGACAGCCGCCTGCAGGTACAGGCCGCCTAAGCCTTGAGCTTTCGAGACATCTTGAGCCTTCGCGACATGGCGATCCCAGCCGAGGATATTCGGCCAGCCAAGCGCCAGCAGGCCGGCAGCAAGGAATGGTTAACCATGCTCCTTTACTGTCGCGCAAGAACTGCATTCCCGAGCGCGGACAGGTCATGGCGCCCCTTTTTCCAGAGAGACACAGAAGGAGCCTCCGCCCGCATTTGCGTGCCACCCTCTGCGACGTCTTGCGGCCTCCCCTCTTCGTTTCGCCACCCGCAGCGATGATGGCCGCGCTGCTCGCCTCCATCCCGCTTCCGGCTCTTGCGCAGAGCGCGGACGCGAGCGAGACCGCCACCGCTTCGCCCTTCTCGGCCGCCCCCCGCCCTGCCTTGCCCGGTGCATCCCCCGTGGCCCCAGATGCGGACCCGGCAACGACGGCGGCCATCAACGGGCTTGGCGACGATGAGACGCTGCAAGGCGCGCTTGCGCTCGAGGACGATCGCGTGCGGGACAATCTGCGCGAGGGCACTGTGGATGGCCTGAAGTCGACGCTCGATACGACGCGCAACGACGCACAGGGCATCCCGATCGGCACCTTCACGCTGAAACCCTCGATCGGCCAGACGCTGAACCACGAGAGCACGCGCAACAGCGACGGCAGCCGCGAGAGCCGCACCTATACCGAGACCGGCCTGAAGGGCACCCTGACCTCGGACTGGTCGCGCCATCAGCTGACCGTGACGGGGGAAGGCTATTGGCAGAAGAACATCGCCGGCAGCGGCGAAACCGAGCCACGCGCATCGATCGATGCCGATCTGCGCCTCGACATATCCCACGCGACGACCGCGACGCTGCGCGCCGGCTATGCCTTCGACCGCGAGGATGCGACCGACCCCAATGCGGTGGAGAACGCGACCACCCAGGCCGGCGTCAATCATTATAGCCTCGGCGCCGGGCTGGAGCATGACTTCGGCATCCTGCGCGGCTCCGCCCGCCTCGACCTCGACCGCTTCGCCTATTCCGATGCCCGGCTTGCAGGCGGCGGCACGCTCTCGACCAGAGATCGCGACCGAGACGTGGGCACGGTGACAGGGCGCATCGGCTATGAGCTGTCCCCCGCCCTCATCCCCTTCATCGAGGCCTCGCTTGGCCGTGGCCGGTATGATCTCCGCCTCGACAGCAACGGCTTTGCCCGCTCCTATGACACGCTCGCCGGCCGTGGCGGCGTGCAGTTCGACCTCGGCGAAAAACTGAACGGCGAGCTTGCGCTCGGCTATGCGCGCTACCGTTTCGACGATCCGCGGCTGAAAGACCTGAATGGCATCACCATCGAAGGCCTGGTCAACTGGTCGCCGCTGCGCGGGACCGACATTACCTATGGCCTCTCCACCACGCTCGAGCCCTCGACGACATCGGGCGAGAGCGGCGCGCTCGCCTATACGCTCTCCAGCAAACTGACGCATGAACTGCGCTCGGCGCTGGTTGCCCGGCTTTCGAACAGCCTTACCTTCCGCAACTATCCGAACGGCGCCGCCTCCAGCGATCAGAAGGTCTGGCTGGCCGGCGCCGGGCTGACCTATGACATCAACCGCTACCTGGCGCTGACGGGCGACGTCAGCTACGAGCGCACGATGAACGAGGGCGGCAACAGCACCAATGTCGCCCGCATCGGCGTCGGGCTCACCCTGCGCCGCTGATTCCTAGTCGTCAGTCTGAAACGACAAAGGCCGCACCGTCCTTCGACGATGCGGCCCTTCATTGTGCGTCTCTTCGCTTAGCGCTCGAGAAGCGCCTTGAGCGGGCCTTCGACCGAGCCGCGAATATCGCTGCGCGAGAGCGCAAAGGCGACATTGGCGAGGATGAAGCCATCCTTGGCGCCGCAGTCATAGGTCTCGCCCTTGAAATGATAGCCAGCGAAGGGCTGTTCCTTCAGCAGCTTCAGCATGCCGTCGGTCAGCTGGATCTCGTTGCCGGCACCGCGCTCCTGGGTCTCCAGGATGTTGAAGATTTCCGGCTGGAGGATGTAGCGGCCATTGATGAAGAAGTTGGACGGTGCCGTGCCGGCAGCCGGCTTCTCGACCATGGCGGTGATGGCGAAGCCTTCGCCGATCGTATCGCCCACGCCGACGATGCCGTATTTATGTGCCTGATCCGGGGCGCATTCTTCGACGGCGAGAACATTGCCGCCACTCTGATTGTAGAGATCGACCATGCCCTTGAGGCAGCCCTTCTCGCCACGCATGATCATGTCGGGCAGGAGAACGGCGAAGGGCTCGTCGCCGACGATGTCGCGGGCGCACCAGACGGCATGGCCAAGGCCAAGGGGGGCCTGCTGGCGGGTGAAGCTGGTGAGGCCGGCCTGCGGCAGGATTTCCGACAGAAGCGTCAGCTCCGCCTTCTTGTTGCGCTCGCGCAGCGTCTGCTCGAGCTCGGTATTGATGTCGAAATAGTCCTCGATCACCGCCTTGCCGCGGCCGGTGACGAAGACGAGATGTTCGATGCCGGCCTCAAGGGCCTCCTCGACGACATACTGGATGACGGGCTTGTCGACCACCGTCAGCATTTCCTTCGGAACGGCCTTGGTGGCGGGCAGGAATCGCGTTCCGAGACCAGCTACGGGGAAGACGGCCTTGCGGACCTTACGCTTGTCACTCATCGAAATCTCCAGATTGTAAAGCTGATGTCAAAGTGGGCGGCGCCGATCACGCGTTCCCTTAGCAGGCGGCCGGGACGCGTGGCTGTTTTTTTTGGGAGAAGAAGACGCAGGCGCCGAATGATGGTAAAGAATTTGTTGACCTCATTTCCTTAGACTGACGGGATGCCGGCTTGAAGTCGGTGAATCGTCCGACCTTCGTCAGCCACCGGCCCGAGGGTCTCGTGCCTTGGAACACGTCTCGTCGCCTGACCGGCTGCGAGCATGCGATACGGAAACGACAGTCCGATGACCAACACCCGTCAGACCTTTCGCCGTCTCTCCGCCGCTCTGATTGCGGCGGCGACCCTCTGCGCGGCTGTGCCCGCCCGTGCGGATGCCGGCTTCCAGAACTGGATCAATTCCTTCTACACGACAGCCGCGCGGGAAGGTATCACGCAATCCACGTATCGCAAGGCCTTTGCCGGTGTAAAAACACCTGACGCAGACGTTGTGGAAAAGGCCAATTTTCAACCAGAGTTCAAGAGCAAGATCTGGGAATATATCGACAGCCGCGTCAATCCCTATACGCAGCAGATCGGCCGGGAAATGGCCGCCAAGCACAAGCGCACGCTCGATGCGCTGGAACGACACTTCGGTGTCGACCGGACGATCTTGCTTGCCATCTGGTCGATGGAGTCGAACTACGGCGCTGTTCTGAAGAAGGACGAGCGGTTGCATTATGTGCCGCGCGCTCTGGCGACGCTTGCCTATGCCGACCCGAAGCGTGCGAAGTATGCGCGAACGCAGCTGATCGCCGCGCTCAAGATCCTCCAGGCCGGCGATGTCACCCCGCGCGAGCTCAACGGCTCCTGGGCCGGCGCCATGGGCCACACCCAGTTCATCCCAACGAGCTATCTGCTCTATGCCGTCGATGCGGATGGCAATGGCCATCGCGACATCTGGAACTCGGTCCCCGACGCTCTGGCGACCGCGGCCAATCTCCTGAAACAGAATGGCTGGCAGCCCGGCCAGACCTGGGGCTACGAGGTGGCGGTGCCGAATGGCGGTACGGCCTATTCCGGCCAAACGAAGACGCTGAAGCAATGGGCAGCACTCGGCTTCCAGCGCCCGAACGGCAAGGGGTTCCGCGACGGCAGCCAGCGCGCGACATTGAAGGCGCCAGGCGGGCCGGGAAGCCCCGGCTTCCTGATGACCAAGAACTTCTTCGTACTGAAGCGCTACAACGCCTCGGACTCCTACGCACTCGGCGTCGGCCTGTTGGCCGACGAGATTGCCGGCTATGGCGGCCTGCAGCAGGCCTGGGCCCGGCCGGATGGCACGCTCGATATCAAGCAGAAATTCGAGCTGCAGTCGCGCCTGAAGGAACTCGGCTATTATGACGGCGAAGTCGACGGCAATTTCGGCTCCGGCTCCAAGGCGGCGATCGAGGCCTTTCAGAACCGCAATGGCCTGACGCCCGACGGCCAGCCAACCCAGACGCTGCTGCGCGCGCTGCGCAACTGATCGCGGGCCGGATCGACGGATTTGTCCGTCGATCCGGTTCCTCCTGCGATGTTTCCCTCGACGGCATCCTTCTCTATGGTAAGCCCATGACGCCGAACCTTCCTCCCCGCGCGGGGCGCGACAGACGAGCCCAGACCTATGGCGCAGCAGCGACAGTGCGGCGCTTTCTGACGCTCGTGCTGGCCATCGTTCTCGCCTGGCCCCTTGCTGCGCTCTTGCCGCCCGTCGCACCTGCGGCGGCGCAGGAACGCCGCAGCATCATGGACTTCTTTTTCGGCCGGCCGCGGGTCCGCGAGCCCGTCTACGAGAGCTATGGAGACGGCAATACGTTCGCGCCCGCCCCACGCCGTGCGCCGGCCAAGCCGCGCGTCAAGCGCGCCAAGCCCAAAGCCGCCGCAACCGCTCCGGTGGCCGCCGAGCCGGTCGTCGTGGAAAAGCGGCCGGATGCCAAGAAGGTGCTGGTCGTCGGCGATTTTATCGCCGGGGGTCTCGCGACCGGATTGCAGCAGGCCTTTGCCGAAACGCCGGGCATTCTGGTCGAAGATCGCAGCGAGGTCTCCTCGGGCCTGGTGCGCGAGGATTACTTCGACTGGCCCGACATGCTCGCCGCCTTCGCCGATGACGTGAAGCCGGCACTGATCATCATCAGCCTCGGCGCCAATGACCGGCAGCAGATGAGCGTGAACGGCGCGCGCGAGAAGTTCCGCAGCGATCTCTGGTCGGCCGAATATGCCGCGCGGGTCAAGGCCTTCGCTGATCAGGCACGCGGCCGAGGCGTGCCGCTCCTTTGGGTCGGCATGCCCTCCTTCCAATCGACCGCGATGAGCGCTGACATGGTGGTGCTGAACGGCATCTACCGCACCGAGGCCGAGAAGGCCGGCGGGCAGTTCATCGACATCTGGGACGGCTTCGTCGATGAGAACGGCAAGTTCGTCACCACCGGCTCGGATGTGAACGGCCAGCAGGTGCGCCTGCGCGGCGCCGACGGCATCACGCTGACAGCCGCCGGAAAGCGCAAGCTCGCCTTCTACGTCGAGAAGGACATTCGCCGGCTGCTCGGAGAAACGGCCGGCGATGGCGCGATTCCCGCCGCAAGCGGCATGAAGGACCTGCTCGTCTCGGCGCCCACCAGCGACAGCATCATCCGCACGCCGCCGATCAGCCTGACCGATCCCGAACTCGACGGCGCGACCGGCCTCCTTGACCCCTCTGCCATCGACAAGGGCAACGGCCTCAGCCTGCGTGACAAGCTGATCGAAAAAGGCGAGGTCGCCACCGCCCCCGCCGGCCGCATCGACGACTTCCGCCTCGCCAAGCCAAGCTCGGTGATCAGCAATCCGGTGATGCGGAATTGACCGTGGGCTGAGATGGCTCGCCTTGTCGGGGGGGCCAGTTGGCCATGCCCGGCCAACCCCTCACCCTTGCGCCGTCGGCCGGATCACCAGGCTGCCGATCTCGACGTCGGACGGCTGCTCGATCGCGAAGCAGATCGCACGGGCCACGGCATCGGCCGGCATGGCGAGCGTTGCCGCCTGGGCCTCCATGTCGCGACGCAGCGTCTCGTCGGTGATCGAAGTCAGGAAGTCGCTCTGCGTCATGCCTGGCGAGATCTCCGTCACCCGCAGGTGAGGCCCGGCCTCCTGGCGAAGCGCTTCGGTGAGCGTGCGCACGGCATTCTTCGTCGCGGCATAGACGCCCATCGTCGGAACGATGCGCAGCCCAGCCGTGGAGATGACATTGATGACGTGGCCGCTCTTCTGCCGACCGAAGACGGGCAAGGCGGCAGCAATGCCATGCAGTACGCCGCGCAGATTGACGTCGATCATCGCGTCCCACTCCTCGACCTGCAAAGCATCGAAGCGAGACAGCGGCGCAATGCCGGCATTGTTGACGATCACATCCAACCTGCCGAAGGCGTCACAGGCCGCGTCGACCAGGGCCGCCACCGCGCCGCGCGACGTGACGTCTGTCGGGCGATAGAGCACGCGGCCGCCCGCCTCGGTAATGGCCGCGGCGACAGAGGCAAGCGCTGCTTCCCGGCGGCCGCCGAGCATGACACTGGCGCCCTGGGCAGCGAGCATCATTGCGGTGGCGCGGCCCATGCCGCTCCCGGCGCCGGTGATAACAACAACCTTTGACAAGTCCGACATGGTTTTCTCCTCGCAATGGACAGAAGCGGGAAGGCTAGTCGGACCCGCATGGATGAACTATGCTCCCAACACCATGTCTTCGTCGCAATCGTCCAGACTTGATCAGGATCCACTCTCGGCCGTGTTGATGACCCTCGGCATTCGGGTGGGGGGACAGAACCGGCTGGAGGCATCGGGGTCCTGGGGCCTGACCTTTCCGATGCGGCCGCGCTTCAAGATCGTCGCTTGCCTGAAGGGTCAGTGCTGGATCATCCTGCCTGGGCAAGCGGCTACAGAACTTCGGAGAGGCGACGTCTTCCTCGTGGGAGCCACCGCGTATGGAATTGCCAGTGATCCACAGGCGTCCTTGGAAGACGGCGATCATCACTTTCCCAACCCTTCGGTCAGCATTGCGAGACTCGATGGCGAGGAAACCGTGCTGATGGGTGTGAGCATCACCTTCGCGCGGGAGGGCGCAGAGCTCCTGAACCAGACGCTTCCCCCTTTCGTGAAGATCGAGGCCGACGCGCCCCAGGCCACCGCGGTCGGACGAACGCTGGCCCTTCTGGAAGATGAGGCGGCGCGAGACATGATGGGCAGTGCGCTCGTTTCCGCCAGGCTGGCTGAGATCCTGTTCGTCGAGGCGCTGCGTGCCGCGGTCAAAGCGCCCGGCACGCCACCGCATGGTTGGATCGCCGCGCTGGCAGATCCCCCCATCGGTGCAGCACTGGCGCTAATGCATCAAGACTGCGCCCGACGCTGGACCGTCGCCATGCTGGCGCGGGAGGTCGGCCTGTCACGCTCGGCCTTCGCCGCCCGTTTCCAGGCCCGGGTCGGACAGTCGCCGCTCGCCTATCTCACCCGATGGCGGCTGACCTTGGCGCGCATGCTGCTCGACCATCCGGGCGCGACCATCGCCGGCATATCCGTCGATGTCGGCTATGATTCCGCAAGCGCCTTCAGCCACGCCTTCAAGCGCGCCTTCGGCCATAGCCCGCGCGCAACACCGACAATACCGTCCTGACGACGTCATCTCAGGCCGGCTGCGAGGCGCAAGCCGGCCGAGCCCATGGACCGCGCCGAAGGGCTCAGCGCGGCAGGACAGTCGCGCCCATCAGCGCCTCGTCGATGGCGCGGGCGGCCTGGCGGCCTTCGCGGATGGCCCAGACGACCAGCGACTGGCCGCGGCGCACGTCGCCGGCCGCCCAGAGCTTGTCGATCGAGGTGCGGTAGTCGCTGTCATTGGCGATGACATTGCTGGAGCCGCGCTTGTCGGTGTTGATCGCCAGCCGTTCGCCCAAATCCTTGAGCACGCCATCGGTTGCCGGGCCGCGGAAGCCGATGGCGATGAAGGCGAGATCGGCCTTGATGACGAATTCCGAACCGGCGATCGGCTTGCGGCGGTCATCGACCTGGCAGCACTTGACGCCGGTCAGGGCGCCGTCCTCGCCGACGAATTCGAGCGTCGCCACCTGGAACTCGCGGACTGCACCCTCGGCCTGCGAGGAGGAGGTGCGCATCTTGGTCGCCCAGAAGGGCCAGACGGCGAGCTTGTCTTCCTTCTCCGGCGGCTGGGGGCGGATGTCGAGCTGGGTCACCTTGACCGCACCCTGGCGGAAGGCGGTGCCGACGCAGTCGGACGCCGTATCGCCGCCGCCGACAACCACGACATGCTTACCGCCGGCCAGGATCGGGTCCGACGGCCAACCGATGCTGTCGATGTTCTCGCGGCCGATGCGGCGGTTCTGCTGGACGAGATAGGGCATGGCATCGTGAACGCCGAAGAATTCGACGCCGGGAATGCCGGCATCGCGCGGGGTCTCCGAACCGCCGCAATAGAGCACGGCATCATGCTCCTCGAGCAGGCTGTCCACGGTTCGATCGACGCCGACATGCACGCCGCAATGGAACACGACGCCTTCGCCGCGCATCTGCTCGACGCGGCGGTCGATGAAGTTCTTCTCCATCTTGAAGTCCGGAATGCCATAGCGCAGCAGGCCGCCCGGCTTGGTTTCGCGCTCGTAGACGGCGACCGCATGGCCGGCGCGGGCGAGCTGCTGGGCAGCCGCCATCCCGGCCGGGCCGGAGCCGATGATGCCGATCGACTTGCCGGTCTTGGTGACCGCCGGCTTCGGCACGATATAGCCCATCTCATAGGCCTTGTCGGCGATCGCCTGCTCGACGGTCTTGATGGTGACCGGCGCATCCTCGAGGTTCAGCGTGCAGGCTTCCTCGCAGGGCGCGGGGCAGATCCGGCCGGTGAACTCCGGGAAGTTGTTCGTCGAGTGCAGGTTCCGGATCGCCTCTTCCCAGTTGCCGTTGTAGACGAGGTCGTTCCAGTCCGGGATCTGGTTATGGACCGGACAGCCGGTCGGGCCGTGGCAGAAGGGGATGCCGCAATCCATGCAGCGCGCCGCCTGCTTCTGGATCTCGGGATCCGACATGGGAATGACGAATTCGCGGAAATGACGAATGCGATCGGAGGCCGGCTGGTACTTGGCCAGTTGCCGGTCGATCTCCATGAAACCCGTTACCTTGCCCATAATCTTGCCCTCACGCTCGTTCTCTGTTCGCGGCCAGCCCGTGCCACCCAGCCTGCCGCTTCATCATCCGTCCAGCCGGTCAGCGCTCGGCGCCGCCTGCCCTTTTCCCCATTGTCCCCGGTTTTCCGGGCTTCTCAAGCCGCTTTCATCACCGGCGACTGAAAAACTTCGCGGCCATCGCCTCGAGCGAGCCGAGCAGCGGCAGCTGTTTCTTGCGCGTCGGCAGCCGGGCGATCAGCGGATCGTCGAAGGCGCTCGCGCCCGCCTGCGGGATCATCATGTCGAGCGGCAGCGGAAACGCTTCGATCAGCGGCTCCGCGTCGAACGGCTTCGGCTCCCAGACCGTGTCGATCGCGGCGATCACCGCGCCCCAATCGGTCTTCTCCCCGCGCGGCTGGAACCAGACGTCGAGATGCGTCTTGCCGAGGCCGCGATAGAGATCGACAAAGCGCAGGTCGATGACGCCACTCTCGTCGGAAAGGTCGATCCTGCCGAGGCCCGACTTCTTCGCCCGCGGCGAGAAATAGAGGCAGGGAATGCCGTAGCTTTCGGCAAAGACCATGCCGTGCAGGCTGGTGGAGACGATCCGCTTGCAGGCGAGGATCTCGTCGAGCCGAGTGCGCAGCGCCGCGATCGAGACCGGCGTTACCGTGTTGATGAGACGGATCCGCTCGCGGTCGGCGGCATCGACGCTGTGGCGGCCTTCAGCATCCTTCGCCCGCGCATCGAAGCTGCGCTCGGCGAGTTCGGCGAGATGCAGGATGACGCCGAGTTCGGCCGTCTTTTCAGATGGAGCCGGGTGGAAGCGCGGCAGCAGCCAGAGCGGATCGCCATAGACCGCCGGGCCGCTCATGTCGCCGCCAAGTACGCGCCGGCTGAAGGGGCCGCGGGTGGCGTGAAACGTCATTTCGGTGCCGGCCGGGCGGCTATAGGCGAGCTTCTGCTCGCGGGCGGCACCGGGGTTCAGATGCGGCGAGGTGCCTGTGCCCCAGAGATGGACATGGCCGCCGGCCATCATATGTCCGATCGTGCCGACGGCAGCGAGACGCGTGGTGGTGGATTTGCTCGGCACATGAGCCACGTTCCGGCGCGCCATCATCGCGACGATGACCGGGGACAGGGCATCGCCGAGATTGAGATAGTCCTCGCCAGCCGGCGGCGTCACCCAGGAAAGCGGGATCGGCGCCGAGGAAGAGACGATATCGGAAAGCGAAGAAGCCAAGCGCGTGGGTACCTGTTGCTTTAGAGAGGCGCACGAGCGCGCCAGAAGGAGGGCAGAGACGCGACCGCCCCAGCCCTCGATTGTGTGGCAACCGCTTCCCTGAAAGAGCGGCCGCACGGAATGATGGGAGTGTTCGAAGCGGCGCGGATTGCGCGCCGCCTCCTGAGACTTACTCGGCGGCCTCCGCCATCTTCATCCGCTCCATGTCCTCGAGCGCCCGGCGATATTCGACCGGCATGACCTTGCGGAACTTCGGACGGAACTCGGCCCAGTTGTCGAGGATCTCCTTGGCGCGAGGCGAGCCCGTGTAATGGAGATGGTTGGAGATCAGCTGCACCAGCCGCTCCTCGTCATGGCGCGTCATGTCACCGGAAACGTCCACCATGCCCTTATGCATGAGATCGCCGCCGTGATGATGCAGCTTCTCCAGCATGTCGTCCTCTTCCGGCACCGGCTGCAGCTCGACCATGGCCATGTTGCAGCGCTGCGGGAAGTCCGAGCTTTCGTCGAGCACATAGGCCACGCCGCCCGACATGCCGGCCGCAAAGTTGCGCCCGGTCTGGCCGAGCACGACCACGACACCGCCGGTCATATATTCGCAGCCATGGTCGCCCACGCCTTCCACCACCGCGATGGCGCCGGAGTTGCGGACCGCGAAGCGCTCGCCGGCCACACCGTTGAAGTAGCACTCGCCGGAGATCGCCCCATAGAGCACGGTGTTGCCGACGATGATCGACTGTGCCGCGACGATACGCGAGTTTTCCGGCGGACGCACGATGATCCGGCCGCCCGAAAGCCCCTTGCCGACATAGTCGTTGCCATCGCCGACGAGGTCGAAGGTCACGCCGCGGGCCAGGAATGCGCCGAAGGACTGGCCAGCGGTGCCGGTCAGCGTCACATGGATCGTGTCGTCCTTCAGCCCCTTGTGCCGATGGCGCTTGGCCACTTCGCCGGAGAGCATGGCACCGGCCGAACGGTCGACGTTCTTGATGGCCGTCTCGATCTTGACCGGCAGCTTGCTTTCGAGCGCCGGCAGAGCCTGCTCGATCAGCTTGCGGTCGAGAATGTCGTCGATCGGGTGCTTCTGCCGCTCGGTCCAGTAGGTCGCTTCCTTCGGGGCATCCACCTTGTAGAAGATGTTGGTGAAGTCGAGACCATTGGCCTTCCAGTGCGAGATCAGCCCGTCCTTCTCCAGAAGCTCGGAGGCGCCAATGATGTCGTCGAACTTGGCGACGCCGAGCGAGGCCAGGATCTCGCGCACCTCTTCGGCAACGAAGAAGAAGTAGTTGACCACGTGCTCGGGCGTACCCTTGAAGCGCTTGCGCAGCACCGGATCCTGGGTGGCGACGCCGACCGGACAGGTGTTGAGATGGCACTTGCGCATCATGATGCAGCCGGCGGCGATCAGCGGCGCGGTCGAGAAGCCGAATTCGTCCGCCCCGAGCAGCGCACCGATGATGACGTCGCGACCGGTCTTCAGGCCGCCATCCACCTGTAGCGCGATGCGCGAGCGCAGGCCGTTCAGCACCAGGGTCTGGTGCGTTTCGGCAAGGCCGATTTCCCAGGGGCTGCCCGCATGCTTGAGCGAGGTCAGCGGCGAGGCACCCGTGCCGCCATCATAGCCGGAGATGGTGATGTGATCGGCGCGCGCCTTGGCAACGCCGGCCGCAACCGTACCGACGCCGACTTCCGAGACGAGCTTGACCGAGACGTCCGCAGCCGGATTGACGTTCTTCAGATCGTAGATCAGCTGGGCCAGATCCTCGATCGAATAGATGTCATGATGCGGCGGCGGCGAGATGAGGCCGACACCCGGGGTCGAATGTCGGGTCTTGGCGACCGTCGCATCCACCTTGTGGCCGGGCAGCTGACCGCCTTCGCCGGGCTTGGCACCCTGCGCGACCTTGATCTGCAGCATGTCCGCATTGACCAGATATTCCGTCGTGACGCCGAAGCGCCCCGAGGCCACCTGCTTGATCGCCGAGCGCTCCGGGTTGGGCGAGCCGTCGTGGAGCGGGAAGTAGCGGTCGCTCTCCTCGCCGCCCTCGCCGGTGTTCGACTTGCCGCCGATCCGGTTCATGGCGATGGCGAGCGTGGTGTGCGCCTCGCGCGAGATGGAGCCGAAGGACATGGCGCCGGTCGAGAAGCGCTTGACGATCGCCGCCGCCGGCTCGACCTCGTCGATCGAAATCGGCGTGCGGCCGAGCGCCTCGGCGCCGCGGATCTTGAAGAGGCCGCGGATCGTGTTCATGCGCAGCGCATCGCCATTCACCATGGCAGCGAATTCGCGATAGCGATCATCGGCCTTGCCACGCACGGCATGCTGCAGCGAGGCGATCGAATCCGGCGACCAGGCATGGCCCTCGCCGCGGATGCGATAGGCATATTCGCCGCCGACCTCCAGCGTGTTGGTCAGCACCGGATCGGGCCCGAAGGCCGCCTGGTGGCGCAGGAAGGTTTCCTCAGCGATCTCCTTGAGGCCGACGCCCTCGATCTGGGTCGCGGTGCCGAAGAAATAGCGGGCGACGAATTCGCTCGACAGGCCGACGGCGTCGAAGATCTGGCCGCCGCAATAGGACTGGTAGGTGGAAATGCCCATCTTGGACATGACCTTGAGGATGCCCTTGCCCACCGCCTTGATGTAGCGATAGACGACCTCCTCTTCCGACACTTCCTTCGGAAACTCGCCGCGCTTGTGCATGTCGATCAGCGTGTCGAAGGCGAGATAGGGGTTGATCGCCTCGGCACCATAGCCGGCAAGCAGCGCGAAATGATGCACCTCGCGCGGTTCGCCCGATTCGACCACGAGGCCGACCGAGGTGCGCAAGCCCTTGCGGATCAGGTGATGGTGGACGGCGGCGGTCGCAAGCAGCGCCGGGATCGCGATACGATCCGGCCCCATCTGCCGGTCGGACAGAACGATGATGTTGTAGCCGCCCTTGACCGCAGCCTCGGCCCGCTCGCAGAGCCGGTCCAGAATGTCGGGCATGCCTTCGGCACCGCGGTCGACATCATAGGTGAAGTCGAGCGTCTTGGTGTCGAACCGGTCCTCGGTGTGGCCGATCGAGCGGATCTTTTCGAGGTCGCCATTGGTCAGGATCGGCTGGCGCACTTCCAGCCGCTTGGCATGCGAGGCGCCGACATGGTCGAGAATGTTCGGCCGCGGCCCGATGAAGGAGACGAGGCTCATCACCAGCTCCTCGCGGATCGGGTCGATCGGCGGGTTGGTGACCTGGGCGAAGTTCTGCTTGAAATAGGTGTAAAGCAGCTTGGCCTTGGACGACATGGCCGAGATCGGCGTGTCGGTGCCCATCGAGCCGATCGCCTCCTGGCCGGTGGTCGCCATCGGCGACATCAGGATCTTCGTGTCCTCGAGCGTGTAGCCGAAGGCCTGCTGGCGATCGAGCAGCGACACGTCGCGACGCAGGGCGCGCGGCTCCACCGGCTTCAGCTCTTCAAGGATCAGCTGGGTGTTGTCGAGCCACTGGCGATAGGGGTGCTTGGAGGCGAGCGAGGACTTCACCTCCTCGTCGGAGATGATGCGACCCTCTTCCATGTCGATCAGCAGCATCTTGCCGGGCTGCAGGCGCCACTTCTTGACGATCTTCTCCTCCGGCACCGGCAGCGTGCCCGCCTCCGAAGCGAGGATGACGCGGTCGTCGTCGGTGACGAGATAGCGCGCCGGGCGAAGCCCGTTGCGGTCGAGCGTCGCGCCGATCTGGCGGCCGTCGGTGAAGCAGACAGCGGCCGGCCCGTCCCACGGCTCCATGAGAGCGGCGTGGTACTCGTAGAAGGCCTTGCGTTCCGGGCTCATCAGCTGGTTGCCGGCCCAGGCCTCGGGGATCAGCATCATCACCGCATGGGCGAGCGAATAGCCGCCCTGGACGAGGAATTCGAGCGCGTTGTCGAAGCAGGCCGTGTCGGACTGGCCTTCATAGGAGATCGGCCACAGCTTGGAGATGTCGTCGCCGAAGAGCGGCGAGGAAACCGACGCCTGGCGCGCCGCCATCCAGTTGACGTTGGAGCGCAGCGTGTTGATCTCGCCGTTATGGGCGACCATCCGGTAGGGATGGGCAAGCTTCCAGGACGGGAAGGTGTTGGTCGAGAAGCGCTGGTGAACGAGCGCTACCGCGCTTTCGAAGCGCGGATCGGCGAGATCCTTGTAATAGGCGCCGACCTGGTAGGCCAGGAACATGCCCTTGTAGATGATGGTCTTGGAGGAGAGCGAAACCGGGTAGAAGCCGGTCTCCGCACCCTTATAGGCATCATAGATACGGTTGGAGATCACCTTGCGGAGCGTGAAGAGCCGGCGCTCGAACTCGGCATTGGTAGCGGCATCGCGGCCGGCGCCAATGAAGACCTGCACATGGCGGGGCTCGGTGGCGGCGATATGCGGCGCCTTGGACAGCGAGGCATTGTCGACCGGCACGTCGCGGAAGCCGAGCAGGGACTGGCCTTCCTCGGCAACGACATCGGCGATCACCTGCTTGAAATGGGCGATCTGGGCTTCGTCCTGCGGCATGAAGAGATAGCCGACCGCATAATCGCCCGCCTTCGGCAGGATCACGCCCTGGGCTGCCATTTCCTCGCGGAAGAAGCGATCGGGGATTTGCACCAGGATGCCGGCGCCGTCGCCCATTAAGGGGTCGGCACCGACCGCGCCGCGATGGGTGAGGTTTTCGAGGATGAACAGGCCATCGCGCACGATCTGGTGCGACTTGACGCCCTTCATATGCGCGACGAAGCCGACGCCGCAGGCATCATGCTCGTGACGCGGATCATAAAGGCCCTGCTTGCCCGGGATGCCGGCAGGAATGGTCGCCGTCGCCACGGCGCGCTGCGCCGTGTTGGCCGAAGAGCCGGCGTCGAAAGATGGCGTGGTCTGCGTCATCGCTTTCCCTCCTGTTGGCCGATGTTTCGGCCTGCCGTCGTCAGGCGCCGGCCGCAGGCTTCGTGCCCGCCGGTCCCGCCCGGTTATCGTCGCATGATCCTGGTGTGCTCGCAAATGATGCGTGGCGCCGCCGGGTAAGAACTTCGTCCGACCGCTCGCATGGATCAGGCTCGGCCGAAAGCGGTACGACAGAGCGTCCGCATGGCGTTCCTCACCCGGCCGTCCCCCGCGTTTCTTACGCGGTCACTCGGCCCCAAACCGGTCGTTCGACCGAAATAGGACAGCAAGACTGTCCTATTTCAGAGGCTCTATGCCAGAAAGCCCGGATCGCTGCAAGAGATCGCGGAAAAATAATACGACGTCCTCGTTCGAAACGATCCTTTTCCCCGCCTCTCTTGTACTTTAATTTCAAATGGCTGCGTCTTTCCATGCCGTTTATGTCGCACCTGCCCTCCTTGGCACCCATGGAGCAAGAGATCCGTCGGCGACAGGGTTGATCGCGGCCCGGGGAGGATTAAGGTCGCGCCTCTCTCCCAAGCCGGCCGCATCGGCCGGGCGCATGATGGTGTCTCTCATGATCTTTTCTTCCGACAACTGGGCCGGCGCCCATCCCGCCATTGCCGAAAGCCTGGTCAAGGCGGCACCCGGCTTTGCCGCCGCCTATGGCACCAGCGCGCTCGACCGCAAGGTCGAAGGGCTGTTCTCCGAACTGTTCGAGCGGGAAGTGGCCGTCTTCTTCGTCGCCACCGGAACGGCGGCCAATTCGCTGGGGCTTGCCAGCGTCACCCGGCCGGGCGGCCACGTCTTCTGCCATTCCGAAGCGCATGTGAATGCGGACGAATGCGGAGCGCCGGAATTCTTCTCGCTTGGCGCCCGCATGGCCCCTGTCGAAGGCGCCTTCGGCAAGATGGATGCAGACAAGCTCGCCGCCCAGATCGCCCGATTCCAGCCGGGCAACGTCCATGCCGGCCAGCCGATGGCGGTGACGCTGACCCAGGCGACGGAGGCGGGCACGGTCTATTCGCTCGACGAGATCGCGGCGATCAGCGCGGTGGCGAGAACCCGCGACCTTCCCGTTCACATGGATGGCGCCCGCTTTGCCAATGCGCTGGTGGCGCTTGATACGACGCCGGCGGAGATGACCTGGAAGCGCGGGGTCGACATGCTCTCCTTCGGCGGCACCAAGAATGGCTGCTGGTGCGCCGAGGCGCTCGTCTTCTTCCACCCGGAAACGATCGGCGACTTCGCCTATCTGCGCAAGCGCTCGGCCCAGCTCTTCTCCAAGACACGCTTCGTCTCGGCTCAGCTCGAGGCCTATCTCGAAGGCGATCTCTGGCTGGATCTCGCCCGCCATGCCAATGCCATGGCGGCGCGTCTTGCCGCCGGCATCGGCGCCAGCAATTCCGCACGGCTCGCCTGGAAGGGCGATGCGAACGAACTCTTCGTGATTCTGAAGACCGACACGGCCGAGGCGCTGCGCGGCAAGGGCGCCATCTTCTACGACTGGCCGGTTCCGTCGGCCTTGATGCTGGACGGCGACGAAGGCCTCTACCGCCTCGTCACCAGCTTCGCGACCGCCCCGCAGGAGGTCGACGCCTTCCTGCATGCCATTGCGGCCTGAATCCACGACGGCAGCGGCACAAACGAAAAGCGGCGCCCGCAAGGGGCGCCGCAGCGAAAAGGTCCTTTGAGACCGCCGCCTTAGTTGACGGCAGCGTCGACCTGGGTGGCTTCGATCTGCTTAGGAGCAGCCGGAGCGGCCGAGATCTCAATCCGGCGCGGCTTGGCGGCTTCCGGGATCTCACGGACGAGATCGATGTGCAGGAGGCCATTCTTCAGCGAAGCGGCGCGAATTTCCACATGGTCGGCCAGCTGGAAGCGGCGCTCGAAGGCGCGCTTGGCAATGCCGCGATAGAGGAAATTGTTCTCGGCCGTCTGCTCGTCGCTCTTCTCGCCCTTGACGGTCAGCGTGTGCTCGCGGGCTTCGATGGAAAGCTCGGTCTCATCGAAACCAGCAACCGCCATCGTGATGCGATAAGCGTTCTCGCCGGTTCGCTCGATGTTGTAGGGCGGGTAGCTTTGGGCCTGTTCGGGCTGGCCAAGGCTGTCCAGCATGGTGAACAGGCGGTCGAAGCCGACGGTGGAGCGATAGAGCGGAGAAAAATCAACGTGACGCATGGTGTCCTCACTTCTTGAGCAACGGTTGTGCGATCGAGGTCCCTGTCACCCCTGAAGCGGCGATGGCGGGACCGGTGAACGGGCCCGGTTTGGCGCCCGTGAACGAAAGATGGGAACGACCGATTTGGTGTTCAAGAGCTCCGAAATCGGAGACGAGATTTTTTCGATCCCGACGTTTTCGCACGTCGAAACAGCGGCTTGGCCGGTTATAGATCATGCGGACCGCCGAGCTGAACCGCCGATGAATGCCGGGTTCCGCTCGCGTTCAGCTCCGGGCGGCTAGGCTCCTTTCCATCGGACCAAGAGCGCAAGACACAGGTGGGCATGTCCCTACCCGCCATCCCCGTTCAAGCGCTGTGGTCCCGGTGTCAGCTTGAAGGCCGGAAGCGTCTCCCCCGTCGCGTCCGGCCTCTTTTTTTGCCCCGCCCGGTCCTGCTCGCGCACGCTATTCTTTTGACCGGCGCCTGTCGCAGGTCTAGATCCTCAAAAGGCGGACCCGCCAGGCTGCGCACACAGAGGATGACGATGAGGTTCGACCTTTTCGGCCGCAAGGTAGCACAGAGACCGGAGCCACCGGCGGCCGCCCTTTACCCGACGCCGGACAATCCGCTGCCCGGTCGCCACACGGTTGGCGACTTCACCGGCGCCGCTGGGCGCTGCCTGCGCTACGCCGTGTTCCGCCCGGAGGAGGGCACGGCCAAGGGCACGGTGGTGCTGCTCCACGGCCGCAACGAATCGATCGAGAAATATTTCGAGACGATCGCCAGCTTCCTTGCCCGCGGCCTGTGGGTCGCGACCTTCGACTGGCGCGGACAGGCGGGATCCGAGCGGCTCTTGAAGGATCCGCGCCGCGGCCATGTGCGCCGCTTTGCCGATTATGAGGCCGACCTGTCGCTTTTCCTCGAGCGGATCGTCCTGCCGGATACGCGCCTGCCCTTCTTTCTCGTCGCCCATTCCATGGGAGCGCTCGTCGCCCTGTCTTTGGCGCCCTCGCTTGCCACCCGGCTTGATCGCATGGTCCTCGCCGCCCCCTTCGTGGCGCTCGGCAATCAGAGCCTCAGCCATGGCAAGATCGGGACCATCGCCGGCGCGCTCAGCCTGATGGGCCTCGGCGGGCTGGCGCTCAACCGCGATGGCGGCCCGCGCCCCTTCGCCAACAACATCCTGACCGCCGACGAAAGGCGCTTCCAGCGCAACCAGGCGATCGCCGAGGCTCATCCGGAACTCTTTCTCGGCCCGCCCAGCGCCCGCTGGCTGCACGAGACCTTCCGCGCGATCCGCCGCGTGAGCCGGCGCGAGCATCTGACGCGCATCACTGTGCCAACGCTGATCCTGGCGCCCACGCGCGACCTCCTGGTGCCGCATGCAGCGGTCGAGGCGCTGGCCCGCAATTTCCGCGCGGCGACGCTGATCCCGATCGATGGCGCACGCCACGAACTCTTCCAGGAAGACGATCGCTATCGTGCTCAGGCGATGGCGGCGATCGAGGCCTTCATTCCGGGAACCGTTTCCGAGGAAATCCCCGCTCCGGTGATCGAGGACAAGGCGCTTGCCCTTTGAGGCGTCAGGCCTTGAGGATCGCCAGCGCCTCGGCATGAAGCGTCGGCGTGGCTGCCGCCAGCACTTCGCCGCCCATCTCCGCCCGCCCGCCGGTCCAGTCCGAAACGACACCACCTGCCTGCTCGATCAGCGGGATGAGCGCGCCGATATCATAGGGCTTCAAGCCGCATTCGATGACGAGGTCGATATGGCCGGCGGCGAGCAGCGCGAAGGCATAACAGTCGCAGCCATAGCGGGCGAGCTTGACTTTGTCCTGCACCGCCTCGAAGCGGCTCTTCAGGGCGCCGGTATAGAGATGCGGCGAGGTCGTGAAGAGCGTTGCCTGGGCAAGACCGCCGCAATCGCGCGTTGCCAGCGTCAGCGGCCCGCCGGGGCCGCTATAGAAGGCGGCGGCGCCATCGGCAAAGAAGCGTTCGCCGGTGAAAGGCTGGTCCATGATGCCCATGATCGAGCGGCCGTTCCGGTAAAGCCCGATCAGCGTGCCCCACACTGGCAGCCCCGAAATGAAGGCACGCGTGCCATCGATCGGGTCGATGACCCAGACGAATTCGCGGTCGGCGCCCACCGTCCCATATTCCTCGCCGAGAATGCCATGCTCCGGAAACTCGGCCTCGATCAGTGCGCGAATCGCGGCCTCGGCGGCGCGGTCGCCTTCCGTCACCGGGTCAAACCCACCAGCCTCCTTGTTTACCACGCTGGTGCCGGTGCGGAATCGCGGCAGGGTCTGCGCAGCGGCGGCGTCCGCAAGGCGGTCGAAAAATGCGCGGTCGGGCAGCATGGAACTCTCCTTAAATGGAACGGCGCTGCTCCTTAGCGCATTCCGGGCCGTTTCAAAACTGACGCGAAAAAATGCAGATTTGCCACCGGACACCGGTTTTCCCGCCTAAAAACTAAGCCTTTGTGAAATTCAGCCTATTCTTTCGCCAAATTTCGAAAAACGATGTACAATCCGCAGCTTAACAGACGAAATTTTCCGGAAAATGACGTTTTTGTCTTGACATTGCCGCAGCGCAATATTAGATTTCACGTACAGTCACTCGTGACTGCAGATACCCTCCTTGGGTGTTTCCTCCCTAGACTCCAGCCGCGCGAAAGCGCGGTTTTTTTTGTCCGGCGGTTTGCGTCTGTCAGCGATGATGCGGAATGACCTCCCCTTATTCTGCGGCAAGCGGCATGCCGAGAGAGGATTTATGGACATAGGTCGAGAAGGTAGCGAGGAAAGTTCCAATCGCCTGCATCAGCCAGGGGAATTCCGGCTTCTTCTTTAGCGTCGTTTCATCCACATAGAGGCCGCGATTGACCTCGATCTGGAGGGCATGAAGGCCACGGGCCGGACGGCCGTAATGTTCGGTGATGAAGCCGCCGGCATAGGGTTTGTTGCGCGCGACCGAGAAGCCCATCTCTTCCAGCAGCGTCACCGCGATCCGGGTCATTTCGGCCGTGGCGCTGGTGCCGTAACGGTCGCCAATGATGAAGTCGGGCCGGATGCCGCTGCCGGCGACGCGGACATTGCCGGGCATGGAATGGCAATCGATCAGCAGCGCCATGCCGAAGCGCACATGGGTGCGGGCGATCAGCCGGCGCAGCGCTGCATGATACGGCTTGTAGATCGTCTCGACCCGTTCCAGCGCCTCGCCGACCGGCATGCGCGCCCGGTAGATTTCCATATTTTCCGCGACCAGCCGGGGCACGGTGCCGAGACCGCCGGCAACACGCATGGAGGTCGAATTGGCATGGGCGGGCAATGGCCCGTCGAACATGCGCGGGTCAAGCTCGTAGGGCTCGCGGTTCACGTCGAGAAAGGCGCGAGGAAAGTGGGCGAGCAGCATCGGCGCGCCGAGCGAGACGCCCGCGGAAAACAGCTCCTCCACATAATGGTCCTCCGAGCGGCGGATCGACAGCGCGTCGAGCCGCGACTGGGCGAGGAAGGCGGGGGTGTAGATGCGGCCGGAATGGGGGGAGTTCAGGACGAAGGGGATGGTCTGGTCCAGCGGCTCGCGGATTTCGAACAGATCGGGACTCTCCTCCATTGCAAACCTTTTTACCATCCCGTCATGTGCTTCTCGCGACATGTTGCCAGCCGTGTCGTTCTGTGTCCATAGTCATGCTACCAACGGGAAGGCGCGAAGGCTGCGGCCATCAGGCCTTGACCTGCCGTCTTCACGGGATATTTACACCGGGGCGGTTTCATGATGCGACCGACTTCCCCCTGCAGTGACGGTTAGACTTAGGCAGCAACGGCTGGAAATCCATGAATCCCAAAATTCTCCTCGCAGAAGACGACAACGACATGCGCCGCTTCCTCGTGAAGGCGCTGGAAAAGGCTGGCTACAAGGTCTTGTCCTTCGACAACGGGGCGAGCGCCTATGACCGGCTGCGGGAAGAGCCCTTCTCGCTGCTTCTGACCGACATCGTCATGCCGGAAATGGACGGCATCGAGCTGGCGCGCCGGGCAACCGAGCTGGACCCCGACCTCAAGGTGATGTTCATCACGGGCTTTGCCGCCGTCGCGCTCAACCCCGATTCCAAGGCGCCGAAGGATGCCAAGGTGCTGTCCAAGCCCTTCCATCTGCGCGATCTCGTCGACGAAGTGAACAAGATGCTGGCAGCCTGAGGCCGGCTGCCTGGACCACGCCCGAGCCGTCAAAAAAGCATCATGATGCCTATTGACGCCTCAAAGGGTTTTGTGGTCTATGCGCCGCATCGGATGGGCGTGTAGCTCAGCGGGAGAGCACTACGTTGACATCGTAGGGGTCACAGGTTCAATCCCTGTCACGCCCACCATCCGAACCTCCTGATCTTCTTGACGAATCAGATATGTCCTCCCGGGAAGACGGGCATTGCGGACCCTTGCCGCTGGTCGGCAGGGCGGCATTTCTGGCGCCGGATGGCACCTCTTTCGGGCCTTGTTCTGGTCCGTCTCGTTCTCTCCTCTTCGCGCCCTGGAACATCCCTCCGCCCACCCGGTTGTCTTCGCTCGATGCCTTGGGCATCGCCAATGCGGAGACCAATCATGAGCAGCAGATTACCGCCCGTGCCGTCCGACAACCGCAGCCCCAAGGGCTCTGGCGAGACGGCCAACGCCAAGACCGGCGACCAGCAGGCCTCGAGCCCGACCGACAATCCCGACAAGATGGGCCAGCAGGGCAACAGCAAGGTCAACACGACCCATCAGGGCTATCAGCAGGATCGCTGAAACCGCGTTGACCGGCTGCGCCAGAAGACCGACGCAGCCGCTTGAAGAGCAGTGACAGCCGGACGACGTCGATCAAAGGCGCCTCGCTCCGGCGGCAAGGAGACAGGATGTCGACCTCCAGCAAGCACCCCAACACGATCCGCCAGGGCGGACCCGGCGCGTCGCATGAAAATGCCAAGGCCCCGCTCGACCCGAAGAAGCCCGGTGCCGAGCCTGACACGCGCGCCCATAGCAAGGTTTCAGGCGGCGGCGGCGGCGAGCCCGACACCCACCACACCCACGACCCGGGCCGCAAGTAGTCGGCACGCTGCGCCGGAACGATGACCAGCCGGTTGCGTTGGGCGAGAGGATGATCCTGCCGGGCGATGAGCGCCCGGCTTTCGACCCTCGATCCCGACGCAGGAGTTTTCGATGACCACGCTTCCCGACGATCTCGAACAGGCGCTGACCGCGCTTTGCGCACGCCGGGGAGTGGACCGCGACACCGCCGTCCGCTCGATCCTGCAGGAATGGATGCGCACCCACGGTTTTCTCGACGGTGACGTAGAGAGCGAGGAAGCGGCGGCCGAACCCCGCAAGCCCGATCCCGACTTCGTTCAATATCCCGGCTATTTCGAAGGGCGCGGCAGCCTCTGAGCCTTAGCCAAGAACGGAAAAAGCCGCTCCGGTCACGCCGAGGCGGCTTTTCTCATCAGATAAAGGATAGATCGTCGTCAGGCCATCGAGGCGGGATCACCGATCGGGAGCAAGGCCGGATTGAGGACCGGGTCGTTCGGATTCTTGGTGTCACCGGGCTCGATGACCGGCGGAACGGCCGGCCTGTCCTGGCCGCGGTCGGGAATGCCGGGAGTCGAGAGCGGGCCGCGCGGCGTTTCGCTGTCCGGCGTCGGGAGCGGATCACGATTGGGCATGGTGGTCTCCTTTTCCGTTGTCTCAGTCAACGGCCCGGTCCGGCAATGGTTCCCCGCTAATGACCCGCAGCTCCGCCAGGAGCGGCAGATGGTCGGAAGCAAGACGGGTGAGCGGCGTGCGGACTGCTTCTGCCGCCACAACCTCAACCTCCGGCGACACGAAGAGGTGATCGAGCCTGAGCAGCGGCAGGCGCGAGGGGAAGGTTGGCGGCAGCAGACGTCCGCCCTCGCCGCGCACAGGCCCCAGCGCCCCTGCCAGATGGCGATAGGCGGCGGATGATGGAATGGCGTTGAAATCGCCGGCCAGAATGATGGCGCCACCCGCTTGCCGCGCTGCGCCCATCCAGTCCGGCCCCGCAAGGGCTTGTGCCTGGCGAAGTCGCTCGGCGCGCCGCAGCCCGAAATGCGTGTTGAAGACATGGACGGGGCGTCCACCCAGCATCAGCTCGATCCACAGCGCGCCCCGCGGTTCGCCGGCCGAGGGCAGCTCCCCCGCCTTGATCAGGCGGGACGGCAATGCGGTTAGGATCGCATCGCCATATTTTTCTTCCTGCACTAGCAGCGCCGGATGGAAGTGCGAGGCCATGCCGATCGCCTCGGCAATTGCCATCGCTTGATCGACACCGCCGCTGCGGGCGCGGCCGACATCGAGCTCCTGCAGCGCCACCACATCCGGGCGCAGTCCGGCGAGCACCTCGGCGATGCGCGCCGGATCTAGCCGCCGGTCGGTCCCGACGCAGCTATGCACATTATAGGTCACGATCCGCAGGCAAGAGGCGGCTGCCGCGTCACTGCCGGCGCGACGGGGAGAGGGGGACAAAGGGAGGCTCATGGCCGAGGGAACCCTTCGGCCCCCGACTTCGTTCCATGGGTTCGCCGGCGTCCGCCAGTGGGTCTGCAGCTGGCTCTCCGCCCTGCTCTCCCCTCCATCGGATCCCGTCGGTGTCCCGCAGCCGAGAACCCGCCCATGTCGCTCCGCCTCCTTCTCCGTTTCGTCGTTCTGGCTGCCGTCATTGGTGCCGGCTACCTGCTGTTCCAGACGCTGCGGCAATATACGCTAGCGGAGATCTGGAGCGCCATGCGCGCCATTCCGGTCACCAATCTGCTGCTCGGCCTCGCCTTCGCCTTCGCCTCCTATGCCTGCCTCTCCTGCTTTGATGCGCTCGGCGTGCGCTACACGGGCAAGCGGCTGCCGCTCTACAAGACGGCGCTCGCCTCCTTCGTCAGCTTGTCGATCGGCCATAATGTCGGCATCGCCGCCTTGAGCAGCGGCGCGGTCCGCTATCGCTATTATGCGCGCTGGGGTCTGACGACCGAGGATGTGGCGAAGATCGTGCTGTTCTGCGGCGTCACCGTCGCCTTGGGGCTGATGACGCTCGGCGGCGCCAGCCTGCTGCTCCGCCCGCAGGATGCCGCCGACATGACCGGCCTCTCGCGCAGCGCCATCTTCATGATCGGCATCGTCTCGCTGATCGCGCCGGTCGTCTATCTGGTGCTGGCGGCAGTGGTGAAGACGCCGCTGAAGCTGCGCAGCTGGACCTTCGAAATGCCGAGCCTGCCGATCGCCGCCGCACAGATCCTGGTCGGCACGATCAACTTCGCCTTCGTGGCCGCCAGCCTGCACCAGATGCTGTCCGCCTTTGCCGAAGCCAGCTATCTGAAGGTCGCCTCCGTCTCGATCATCGCCAATGTCGCCGCGATCATCAGCCATGTCCCCGGCGGCATCGGCGTGCTGGAAGCCACCGTCGCGCATATCCTCCCCGGCGCGGAATCGGTCGCCGCCGTCATCGCCTTCCGCGTCATCTACTACTTCATCCCGCTCGCGATCGGCCTTCCGACCTTGCTCATCAGCGAACTCATCATGAAGAACAAGCCGGGCGAAGCGAAGCCGCGCGAGACGCACGAGGCTCTCGATGCGGGCGCCTTGCCCTCTCGCTCCTGAGCCCAGCCAAATGCGTCGGGCTTGCGCAGAATTGTGCGGCGCATCAGCAATTCCTCAATCAATTGCCCGCATCCTCAGTGCAATCGTCGATTTTACGGAGGGTGCGATGCGGATCAGCGCGGTCGAGAAGCTCAAGCTCGTCATCTCGATCCTTGACCGGCTCCTCAGCGCGCCGGTCTCGCCGGCTCAGCCAAAGGGGAAGATCATCCCGCCGGCCCCCGCCTATCTGGATGCCGTCGATTACACGACCCAGACGCTCGCCGCCTTCCGCCGCAAGATCGAGTCGGCCCAGCCCTCCCGGACCTCGACTTGGCGCTCGCTACCCAGACGCCGCCCGACCGACACGGAGTGCGACCGCTCCGTCGCACAACTCCGTGCGGCGCTGCAGGCGCTCCAGCATTCGCTGACCCACGAGGCAGCGCCGCAGTCTACCGATATCACCAGCCCGCCGCATGGCGCCGACATGGAGCCATTGGCCGGCGCAGAATTGCTGGCACAGGCAAGCTAACTGCCCGGATCCGACGCTGCCTAGAACAGGCTGCGCACGCGTGTGACCAAATCGCCGGCGCCGCGGCGCAGGCGGTTGAGGGTGCGGACCGGGCGGGGTGGGTCGACGAGGTCGGTCCCGATCAGCGGGTCCTGCGCGCCCTCCGCCAGATCGATGTCGAAATGGCAGAGGCGACGCGGCCCGCCATTCAGCGATTCTAGCCCGTCATGCATGGAGTTGAGCCGGGTGATCGCCTCCTCCACCTCGGCCGGGGTGGCGCCCAGATGTTCGGCGATCAGCTGCATGCGGAGCGTGCGAAAAGCGTGGATCTCGGCGAGAGTGCGCGCTTCCACCGCGATATCGGCCTCAGTATCGAAGCCTTCCGACCGGTTGTTGAGGTTGGACGAGCCGAGGCGCAGGAAGCTGTCGTCGATCAGCACGAGCTTGGAGTGCACGAGAATCTCCTGCTTGCCGTCCTTGTCCTCCGCGTCGTCGGAGGGAACGACGGCATACATGACCCGCAGCCGGTCATAAGGGTCGGCGCGCTTCAAGCGGCGGATCAGCCGGTCGCGGTTGTTGCCCATCATCACCTTTTCCAGAAAGCCATGGGAAATGCGGGTGACGACGATCAACACCTCCGGCCCTTCGGGATCGGCCAGGCGATCGATCAAAATATCGGCGATGCCGAAGGCGGCGAGATATTGGGCCTCGATGTAAACCGTTCTCTTGGCCGCCTTCAGAGCGTCGACCAGAAGATGGATCGATTCCCGCCGTCCCTCGCCATCCTCCATTTCCGGCTTCGTCAGGGCAAGCGCCACAGGGCAGTCGGTGACGAGCGGTGCCACCCCTTCCGGCCAGATCGGCGCGGCGCCCTCGGTCACCGGCATGATGGTGTTGGTCGCAGCCTCCCAGCGGTCGCGGCACAGATCGCCCAGCATCCGCGCCGCCGGGCCGGAAAGCACGGCCTGCATGTCATGCACCGGCTCATAGACCTCGCCATCCGGCGTCTTGCGCAGCGGGTTGGTCGCAGCATGGCGGCTGTCGTCCCAGCGCCGGGCGGTCAGGTCGATTCCGCCGATGAAGCCCAGCACGTCGTCGATGCAGACGACCTTCTGGTGGTGCGAGCCACGCAGCGGGTGATGGGTATCGAATTGCAGATCGATCTGCGGATGGGCGGCCCAGCCGGTCTTTCGGAAGAGCTTGAGCGACTTGCCGGAATAGAGCGGCCCCATGGCCCAGACGAGCACCCGGACCTGGAGGTCCGGATTGGCCTCGACCAGCGAGAGCAGCAGGGCGCCGAGCGTCGGGCTTTCCGGATCGGCCGGGCGCAGCCGGATGTCGGGATTGAAGTCCCAGCCGAGAATGGTGATCGCGTGGCGCGCCTGGCGGAGCGCCTGGTCGAGCACATGAAAATAGGCCTCGCCATCGACAAGGATGGCGAGACGATCCGCCTTTTCCTGCTTCCAGGCATTGTCGCCGACGCGAATGATGGAGGGCGTTGCGGAGCCCAGGCCGTCTGCGTGATACAAATCCATTTCTCCGCCTCGCGAGACGCCGCACAAGGCCCGCGGCGCGCTTAAACGCCGCAGGTGAGCCAATGGTTCCGCAGTCCTGATCAGGCGGGAATCAACAGTGCGAAAGGCGAGAGCGGCAGATCCGCGAGCCGGAGTTCGGAGGCCAGCCGCACCGTCTCCCCACTGACCGCATCACGATATTCACGCCCGCGTATCGCGTCCGGTATGTGGATGGTGACCGAGTTCAGGGCATTGGCTGGATCCTTGCCATCGACCATCAGGGTCGCGAGCTGGCAGGGTGCAACGGCAATCGCTGCTGCATCTCCCCCCACGCGCCCAAAGGCAACGAGACGCTCGCTGCCCTCGCCGGAGATCTGAAGCGGCTGGTAGTCCCCCTCCTCGAAGAGCGCGCGCGCCGCCGCGCGGCCGGCGATTAGCCGCGCCGTCAACGCCACCTTGGCCTCGCCGGAAGAGAGCGAGGCCGGGTCGAGAGAGACGCTGTTCGACTGCTTCAGGAAGCTTGCGATCGTGTCATAGTCCGGCATGCGGCGATTGTCGGGATCGACCAGGCTGAAATCGGCCCGCTCCGATCCCTGATAGACATCGGGAATCCCGGGTGCCGCCATCTTCACCAGCGTCTGGCTGAGACCGTTGTAGAGGCCAGCGAGGCGGATGGGCTTCAAGGTCGTCTCGAAGTCGCGCAGGAACTCGGTATTGTCAGGCGAAAGGAGGGCGGCAGCGAAGTCCTTGACCGCGCCTTCATAATCCTCGTTGACCTCCGACCAGTCGCTGCGCTGCTTCGCCTCGCGCATGGTCTTCTCCACATAGGCGGCAAAGCGCTCGGAGAGGCCCCTGAGCCCGTCCGCATCGGAGATCGAGAGCTCCTCCGGCCAGCAGCCGGCGAGCGCCTGGTAGAGCGCCCATTCGAGCGCCGGCTCGGGCGCGGGCCCATCGGCAAGGGTCTTCACATGGCGGGCATTGATGCCGTGCCAGCGCCCCACGGCATCGCTCCAGATCTCCGGCACCGCGCTCACCGCGTAAAGCCGGGCGCGCGCATCCTCGCCGCGCTTGGTGTCGTGGGTGGAGGTGGTCGAGAGGCCGAGCGGCTGCTCCTCGGCGCGCCGCGCCATCAGATGATGGAATTCGGCGATCGAGAGTTCCGGCTCGTCCGGATGCCCGCCGACTTCGTTCAGCGCCAGGAAGCGGTTGTAGCGATAGAAGGCCGTGTCCTCCATGGCCTTTGCCATGACCGGGCCGGAGAGCTGCTGGAACCGGCTGCGGAACTCGAAGGCTGGTCCTTCCACGGCACCGGAGAGCAGACCGACGAGCGCCGAGAGCGCCGCCTGCCCCGCACCGTCGAGCCGCGCCTTCGCATGGCTTGCCGAGCGATCGAGCACCTCCCGGTCGGCAGCGGCAAGCGCGCCCTTTGCGCCGTAGGTCCGATAGACCGGGAAGGCATTGATCAGCGCTTTCAAGGCGTCCGTGAAGGGCTTCTCTTCGATCTCGGGCAGAGCCTGCCGGCCGAGCGAGACGAGACGTTTCACCTCGCCCTCGAAATTGCGGTCGAGCATCAGCTGCTTGGCGTCCGTCAGGATCGCCTCGTAAGACGTCTCCGAGCCGGTGAAACGTCGATAGGCCGCATCCAGCGCCGCCATCTGGCCATGGTCGACATAGAGATGAGTGAGCGCTGCGATGAATTCGTAGCCGGTCGTGCCTTCGATCGGCCAGTCATCGGGGATCGTCTCCTCGCCCTCGATGATCTTTTCGACCACCAGATAGACATCGGGGCCGATCGCCGCGCGCAGGCGCTGCAGATAGGCGGCGGGGTCGGCAAGCCCATCGACATGGTCGATGCGCAATCCGTCGATCGTGCCGTCGCGCACCAGCTCCAGAACCAGTTTATGCGCCGCATCGAAGACCGCTTCGTCCTCGACTCTCAGGCCAGCCAGACCGGCGACCTCGAAGAAGCGGCGATAGCTGAGTCCGCTCGCCGCGACCTTCCAGTGAACCAGCCGATAGGGCTGCGCTTCGTGGACGGCGCGGATGCGATCGGCATCAAGGGTCTTCAAGAAGGCCTCGAGCGCATCCCGCCCCGCTGCATCCTCGTCGACCAGCGCCTTCGCAGTCTCGCGGGTCTGCGCTTCATCCTCGGGCGTGGCGGACGCGGCGAAGGCCGTGAGCTTTGCCGCGAGCGCACCCGGCGCACCGTCGAGGACGTCTTCATAGGAGGCAGGCGTCAGCGGAAAGCGGTTCTCGTAATAGGCAAGCGCCAGGCCGCCCTCCGGGTCCAGCGTCAGCGTGATCTCGCCGGCCTCAAGCGCGGAATCGAAATCCTGGCCCAGCACGGCGAGCGTCAGCGGCCGGCTCCAGTCGACATCGAAGAAGCGGGCGTGGGGGCTTTGTTCGCCCCAGGTCACGATGCTGCGCCACCAGGCATTCTCGAGCGAGGCGGCCATATGGTTGGGGACGATGTCGAGAATGAGCCCGATGCCGGCCTCTTTTAACGCCCGCGCCAGCCGATCGAACCCGTCCCGGCCCCCGAGCGCGGGATCGAAGGCATTGGCATCCGTCACGTCATAGCCATGGGTGGAGCCTTCGGTCGCCGAGAAGATCGGCGAGGCATAGAGATGGCTGATCCCGAGCGACTGCCAGTAGGGCACGAGGGTGATTGCACGATCAAAGGTCATGCCGTCCCTGAACTGGAGACGGTAGGTCGCAAGCGGTGTGGTCATCGGGGCGGACAGAGCCTTTTTCGGGTTGGCGATCGGGAGGATCGAAGGAAGGGCGGGAGCCGCCCCTTCAACAGGAAAGCCCCGGCCTTGGTTCCTCGCCTTCATGCCGCTTGAAGCCGCCGCCCGAAACAAAAACCCCTCTCCGAACCGGAGAGGGGCCAAGTCGGCCGGAGTTAGCAAAGTGTCCGACAGCCCCAGTCAACACAACGGCGGCGTGTCGCGCATCCCCCAAATGGGTGAGATCACACGAACCTCGGCCAAAAATCTCCACTCTCTCCAGCACGATCCGCGTCAAGGAAATCCGTGACTGGCAAGGACTTTTGCGCTAGGAAGCGCCGCAATCGACGGCAGAGACGCGATTTCGCGCCGCCTGTCCGCCTCCCTGTACGAGGAAGACGCCCATGCCCGCTTATCGTTCCCGGACCACCACCCACGGCCGCAACATGGCCGGCGCGCGCGGCCTCTGGCGGGCCACGGGCATGAAGGACAGCGATTTCGGCAAGCCGATCATTGCCGTCGTCAACTCCTTCACGCAGTTCGTGCCGGGGCACGTTCATCTCAAGGATCTCGGCCAGCTGGTAGCGCGCGAGATCGAAGCCTCCGGCGGCGTCGCCAAGGAATTCAACACGATCGCTGTCGATGACGGCATCGCCATGGGCCATGACGGCATGCTTTATTCGCTGCCCTCGCGCGAGCTGATCGCGGATTCGGTCGAGTACATGGTCAATGCGCATTGCGCCGACGCCATGGTCTGCATCTCCAATTGCGACAAGATCACCCCCGGCATGCTGATGGCGGCGCTCAGGCTCAACATCCCGGCGATCTTCGTCTCCGGCGGGCCGATGGAGGCCGGCAAGGTGCTCTTGTCCGATGGCAAGATCCATGCGCTCGACCTGGTCGACGCCATGGTGGCGGCCGCCGACGAGCGCGTGTCGGAAGAAGACGTCAAGACCATCGAACGCTCCGCCTGCCCGACCTGCGGCTCCTGCTCCGGCATGTTCACCGCCAATTCGATGAACTGTCTGACGGAAGCGCTCGGCCTGTCGCTGCCCGGCAATGGCTCGACGCTCGCCACCCATTCCGACCGCGAGAAGCTGTTCCTCAAGGCTGGGCGCGACATCGTCTCGCTCGCCCGCCGCTACTACGAGCAGGACGACCTCACCGCCCTGCCCCGCACCATCGCCTCCAAGGGGGCGTTCGAGAATGCCATGGCGCTCGATATCGCCATGGGCGGCTCGACCAATACCGTGCTGCACATCCTCGCCGCCGCGCATGAGGCGGAGCTGGACTTCACCATGGACGATATCGACCGCCTGTCGCGCAAGGTGCCCTGCCTGTCCAAGGTGGCGCCGGCCAAGTCCGACGTCCACATGGAAGACGTGCATCGGGCCGGCGGCATAATGGCGATCCTCGGCGAACTCGATCGCGCCGGCCTGATCAATGCCGATCTTCCGACCGTTCACTCGAAGACGCTCGGAGAGGCGCTGGCGCAGTGGGATATTGCGGTGACCGACAACCCGGCCGCGCTCGAGCTCTTCAGCGCCGCGCCCGGCGGCGTGCCGACCCAGGTCGCCTTCAGCCAGAGCGCCCGCTGGAAGGAGCTCGACATCGACCGCGAAGGCGGCGTCATCCGCGATGCCCAACACCCCTTCTCCAAGGATGGCGGCCTCGCCGTGCTCAAGGGCAATCTCGCCATCGACGGCTGCATCGTCAAGACGGCCGGCGTCGACGAGTCGATCCTGAAGTTCTCCGGCCCTGCCAAGGTGTTCGAGAGCCAGGACGCAGCGGTCAAGGGCATCCTCTCGAACGAGGTCGTGGCCGGCGACGTGGTGGTCATCCGCTACGAGGGGCCGAAGGGCGGTCCCGGCATGCAGGAGATGCTCTACCCGACCAGCTATCTGAAGTCGAAGGGCCTCGGCAAGGCTTGCGCGCTGATCACCGACGGCCGCTTCTCGGGCGGCACCTCAGGCCTGTCGATCGGCCATGTCTCGCCGGAAGCGGCCAATGGCGGCCTGATCGGCCTTGTTCGCCCGGGTGACATGATCGACATCGACATCCCGAACCGCACGATCTCGCTGCGTGTCTCGGACGAGGAACTGGCCACGCGCCGCGCTGAACAGGACCAGAAGGGCTGGAAGCCGGCGGAGGAGCGCAAGCGCAAGGTGACGACCGCGCTCAAGGCCTATGCCGCCTTCGCCACCTCGGCCGACAAGGGCGCGGTCCGCATCCTGCCGGAATAAGCGCCCGTACCCGAAGCATTCTCCAGACCATCACCAGTGCGCCGCCCTGAACGAGGCGGCGCCTGACTGCATTGCTTTTGACTTCAAGCAGGAGTGTTGATATCAACGTAACCAGCTGTCCTGCCGCTTGTTCAAAGGAGGAAGATCATGCTGGCTCATCCTGTGGTATCGAAGGAAGAATGGCTTCAGGCACGCCGGGCGCTGCTTGCACGCGAGAAGGAGGAGACCCGGCTGCGCGACGCCGTCCGCGCCGAGCGCGAGGCCCTACCTTGGGTGAAGGTCGACAAGGACTATGTCTTCGACACGCCCGAAGGGCAGAAGAGCCTGTCCGATCTCTTCGACGGGCGCAGCCAGTTGCTCGTCTATCACTTCATGCTCGGTCCCGATTGGCAGGCCGGCTGCACCGGCTGCTCCTTCATGGCCGATCATTTCGATGGAACGCTGCCGCATCTCAACAATCACGACGTGACGCTGGTCGCCGTGTCCCGCGCGCCACTCGAGAAGATCAACTCCTATCGCCGCCGCATGGGATGGCGCTTTCCCTGGGTGTCCTCGCATGGTTCGGACTTCAACTTCGATTTCCACGTCTCCTTCACGCAGGAGGCGCTCGCCGGCGGCACCGTCTTCTACAATTTCCGCGATCTCGATGTCGCCAGCGCCCATGACGAGCTGCCAGGCCTCAGCGCCTTTGCGCGCGACGAGGAGGGCACCGTCTACCACACCTATTCCACCTATGCCCGCGGGGCAGAGGAGGTCATCGGCACGCTGATGCTGCTCGACCGCGCCCCCAAGGGCCGCAATGAAAGCGCCACGATGAATTTCGTGCGCCGCCACGACGAATATGAGGCGAAGCCGCAGACATCCTCCTGCTGCGCCTGAGGCTACACGCCTCGCGCGCACCCCGCGCCGGCTGCTTCCGGCGCGGACCTCGCGCCTTGCTGAAATGCCACTTTTTTCAGCCTTGCTTTCTTTGAGTGCATTGCACAAAGTCGATCACGACGGAGACCGCCGTCGTTGAGAGACCGGGACCTGCATGTCGATCAAAGCGAGCATCTATCACCTCACGCATTACACCTATGACAGGCCGGTCCGGCTCGGTCCCCAGGTCATCCGGCTCAAGCCCGCCCCGCATTCCAAGACCAAGGTTCTCAGCCACTCGCTGAAGGTCACGCCGGCCGACCATTTCGTGACCCTGCAGCAGGACCCCTACGGCAATTATCTCGCCCGCTACGTCTTTCCCGAACCGGTGCGAGAGCTGAAGATCGAGGTCGATCTCGTTGCCGACATGACGGTCTACAATCCCTTCGATTTCTTCGTCGAGGAAAGTGCGGAGACCTGGCCCTTTGACTATGCGGAGGAGATCCGCGAGGATCTGAGCATCTACCGCGCGCCGGAGCCCGCCGGGCCGGCGCTTCAGGCCTATCTCGACACCATCCCGCGCGATCCGGTCAACACGGTCGATTTCGTCGTCGACATCAATCTCAAGCTCCAGCAGGCGGTCAACTACGTCATCCGCATGGAGCCCGGCGTGCAGACGCCGGAGGAAACGCTGACCAAGGCTCTCGGCTCCTGCCGCGATTCCTCCTGGCTGCTGGTGCAGATCCTGCGTCATCTCGGCCTCGCCGCCCGTTTCGTCTCCGGCTACCTGATCCAGCTCGCGCCAGACGTCAAAGCCCTCGATGGCCCCTCCGGCACCGAGGTCGATTTCACCGACCTCCATGCCTGGTGCGAGGTCTATATTCCCGGTGCCGGCTGGGTCGGTCTCGATCCAACCTCCGGGCTCCTGACGGGCGAGAGCCATATTCCGCTGTCGGCAACGCCACACTATCGCAACGCCGCCCCGATCTCCGGCGGTTTTTCCGGCGATCCGGAGACAAAGACCGACTTCGCCTTCGACATGAAGGTCGCCCGCGTCGCCGAACATCCGCGCATCACCAAGCCATTCTCGGACGAAAGCTGGGATGAACTGAACCGCCTGGGTGCCGAGGTGGACGACGTTCTCACGCGCAACGACGTGCGGCTGACGATGGGCGGCGAGCCAACCTTCGTGTCGATCGACGACTTCGAATCCGGCGAATGGAACACGGATGCGGTGGGCCCCACCAAGCGGTCGCGCGCCGACATGCTGATCCGCCGCCTGCGGGATCGCTTCGCCCCCGGCGGCTTTCTGCATTATGGCCAGGGCAAGTGGTATCCGGGCGAAAGCCTGCCGCGCTGGACCTTCTCGCTCTACTGGCGCAAGGACGGCGTGCCGATCTGGACCAATCCGGACCTGATCGCCCGCGAGGCGGCCAGTGCCGATGCGACGCCGGAAAAGGCAGAAGCGCTGCTGAAGGGCATCGCCGCGGCTCTCGAGGTCGATCCGGACATGGTGCTTCCGGCTTACGAAGATCCGGCTGAGTGGATCATCAAGGAGGCGAGCCTGCCGGAGAATGTCGATCCCTCCAATTCCAAGCTCGAGGACCCGGAAGAGCGCAACCGGATCGCCCGCGTCTTCGAGCGCGGGCTGACCGTGCCGACCGGCTTTGTGCTACCGGTCCAGTCCTGGAACAGCCGATCCTCCGGCCGGCGATGGGTCAGCGAGCGCTGGCGGACCCGGCGCGGCAAGATCTTCCTCGTGCCCGGCGATTCACCGGTCGGCTACCGCATTCCACTGGGCGCGCTCCCCTACCTTCCGCCCTCGCGCTTCCCCTATATTCACGAAGCCGACCCGACCATCCCGCGCGACCCGCTGCCGCTTTATGACGCGAGCCCGACGCGTGCCATGGCGGAGGCCTCCTTCCGTGCCTCCGAGCCGCAGCAGGCGCGCAACGAGCAGGTTCTGGGCGAGATCGCCGGCTCGGTGCGCACCGCCATGACCGTCGAGCCGCAGAACGGCCGGCTCTGCATCTTCATGCCGCCGGTGGAGCGGGTGGAGGACTATCTGGACCTGATCGCGGCCGCCGAGGCCGCTGCCGCCGCGCTCGGCGTCGCCGTTCATATCGAGGGCTATGCGCCCCCGCATGACGAGCGGATCAATGTCATGCGCGTCGCGCCCGATCCGGGCGTGATCGAGGTGAACGTGCATCCGGCCGCGAGCTGGCAGGACTGCGTGGACATCACCACGGCGGTCTATGAGGAAGCGCGCCAGTCGCGGCTCGGTGCCGATAAGTTCATGATCGACGGGCGCCATACCGGCACCGGTGGCGGCAACCATGTGGTGGTCGGCGGGCAGAGCCCCAATGACAGCCCCTTCCTGCGCCGGCCAGACCTGTTGAAGAGCCTGATCCTGCATTGGCAGCGTCACCCGTCGCTTTCCTACCTCTTCTCAGGCATGTTCATCGGCCCGACGAGCCAGGCGCCGCGCATCGACGAGGCGCGCCATGACAGCCTCTATGAGCTCGAAATCGCCATGGCGCAGGTGCCGGCGCCCGGCCGGGGCGTGCAGCCCCTGCCCTGGCTGACCGACCGTCTGTTCCGCAACCTGCTGACCGATGTCACCGGCAATACCCATCGCTCCGAGATCTGCATCGACAAGCTGTTCTCGCCGGACGGGCCAACCGGGCGACTTGGCCTCGTCGAGTTCCGCGGCTTCGAAATGCCGCCCAATGCCCGCATGTCGCTCGCCCAGCAATTGCTCGTCCGCGCGCTGATCGCCCGCTTCTGGCTGAACCCGGCGGAGGGCTCCCTGGTACGCTGGGGGACAACGCTGCATGACCGCTTCATGCTGCCGCATCATGTCTGGGCCGACTTCCTGGACGTGCTGACCGACCTCCGCCAGAACGGCTTCGACCTGCGTCCCGAATGGTTCGAGGCCCAGCTCGAATTCCGCTTCCCCTTCTGCGGCGAGGTCCAGTACGAGGGCACCAAGCTCGAGCTGCGGCAGGCTTTGGAGCCCTGGCATGTGATGGGCGAACAGGGCGCGATCGGCGGCACGGTGCGCTATGTCGACAGCTCGGTCGAGCGGCTGCAGGTGCGGTTCGAAGCGGCCAACCCCGGCCGCTACACGGTCGCCTGCAACGGCCGGCCCGTGCCGCTCGGGGCGACGGGACGGGGCGGCGTCTCCGTCGCCGGCGTGCGCTACAAGGCCTGGCAGCCGGCCGCCGGCCTGCACCCGGTCCTGCCTGTCAATACGCCGTTGACCTTCGACATTTACGACACATGGTCGCGCCGATCGATCGGCGGCTGCATCTATCATGTTGCCCATCCCGGCGGGCGCAATTACGATACATTCCCGGTCAACGGCAACGAAGCCCAGGCCCGTCGTCTGGCCCGTTTCGAGCCCTGGGGACACACGGCCGGCACCTATGGTCTCGTGCCCGAAACGCCGGCTGCGGAATTCCCGATGACGCTCGACCTGCGACGCCCGCCCGGTCTCTGATCGCGCGAGCGGGCCGCTTTGGGCATGCGGCGACCAGGACGAACACGCGGCAAGAAGTCGTCGGGCCGCCGACGCATCGGGCATCCAGCCTTGCCTGGGCGCTCTCAAGAAGTAGGGGAAGCCGGCGGAAAGCCGGCATGGGCGGGCAATGGCGACACTCTCAACCGCGGAAGCGGAGAAGACGGGCAAGCGCGCGGCGATCGATGCGGTCTCCGCCTATGCCGCGTTGCCCGGCCTTGCCGACGAGATGGTCGATCCGGCCGGCGTCGTGCGGCCCGTCTGGCGGCATCTTCTGTCGACGCTCGGCCGCATGGACGGCTCGGAACTTGCCAACCGCTTCGCCCGCGCCGACCGTTATCTGCGCGATGCCGGTGTGTTCTATCGCGCTTACGGCAGTAAGGAGACCTCGGAGCGCAACTGGCCGCTCTCGCATATCCCGGTTCTGATCGACGACCGGGAATGGCAGTCGCTCTCGCGCGGTATCATCCAGCGGGTCGAGCTCCTCGAGCGCATCTGCGCCGATCTTTACGGGCCGAACGAGCTGGTCGCCAAGGGCCTGCTACCGCCGGCGCTGGTGGCCGGCAATCCGGAATTCCTGCGGCCCATGGTCGGCATCCGCCCGGCCGACGGCCATTTCCTGCATTTCTGTTCCTTCGAGATCGGCCGGGGGCCGGACGGAAACTGGTGGGTGCTGGCGGACCGGACCGAGGCGCCCTCCGGCGCCGGCTTCGCGCTCGAAAACCGGGTCGCCACCACGCGTGCCTTCTCCGACCTCTATGCCGAAAGCCATGTCCACCGGCTGGCAGGTTTCTTTGGCGCTTTTCGCGACGCGCTGCAAAGCCGGAAGCGCAGCCCGGAGGACCGTATCGCGATCCTTACCCCAGGTCTCAACAACGAGACCTATTTCGAGCACGCCTATATTGCCCGCTATCTCGGCTTCATGCTGCTTGAGGGCGAGGATCTGACGGTGGTCAATGGTCGCGTCATGGTGCGCACGGTGGCCGGCCTCAAGCCGATCGGCATTCTCTGGCGGCGGCTCGATTCGAGCTTTGCCGACCCGCTGGAGCTCAACCAGCGCTCCCATATCGGCACGCCGGGCATGGTGGACGCGCTGCGCTCGGCCTCGGTGTCGATCGTCAATGCGCTGGGTTCCGGTATCCTCGAAACCCGGGCCTTCCTCGCCTTCATGCCGAAAATCTGTCGGCATCTGATGGGCGAGGACCAGATCCTGCCGAGCATCGCCACCTGGTGGTGCGGCCAGAAGCCGGAGCGCGACCAGGTGGCGGCCGCCATCGGCAAGATGGTGATCGGCCCGGCCTATTCCACCCGCCCCTTCTTCGACGACAACGGCCAGTCCGTTCTGGGCTCCAGCCGTGCCGGCGCGAAGGGGAAGGCCGCCGACTGGCTGGAGGCGGATGGTGCGAAGCTGGTCGGTCAGGAACTGGTGACGCTTTCGACCACGCCCGCCTGGGTCAACGGCCGGCTGACGCCGCGGCCGATGAGCCTGCGCGTCTATGTGGCGCGTACCCGCGAGGGGTGGCAGGTCATGCCCGGCGGCTTTGCCCGCATTTCGAGCGGCGAAGACGCTGCGGCGATCACCATGCAGGCCGGCGGCTCGGCTGCCGATGTCTGGATCGTCAGCGATAAGCCGGTCGAACGCACGACGCTGCTGCCGGCCGAGGAGACCTTCATCCGCACCATGCCCGGCAGCCTGCCGAGCCGGGCTGCGGACAATCTCTTCTGGCTCGGGCGCTATATCGAGCGGGCGGAAGGGGCGCTGCGCATTCTCCGCGCCTGGCACGGCCGCTTTGCCGAATCCGCCGATAGCAGCCTGCCGCTGTTGAAGGACATCACCGACTATCTCGCCGCCCTCGACATCGACACCAAGCAGGCGGTGCCGGACAGTCTTGTGGCCAATGTCGACAGCGCCCTGTTTTCAGCCGGCAATATCCGCGACCGCTTCTCCGCCGATGGCTGGCTGGCCCTCAACGATCTCGCCAAGACGGTGCGCAAGTTCCAGTCGACGGTGGAGGCGGGCGACGACGCGACCCATGCCATGACGATCCTCTTGCGCAAGCTGGCGGGCTTTGCCGGCTTGGTGCATGAAAACATGTATCGCTTCACCGGCTGGCGCTTCCTCTCGATCGGCCGTTACCTGGAGCGCGGCCTGCACATGACGCGCCTGCTCGGCCACATGTCTGGCGCGGAAGCGCCGGACGGTGCGCTCGACATGCTGCTCGAGATCGGCGACAGCGTCATGACCCATCGTCGGCGTTATAACGTCAACACGGCACCGCTGACGGTCACCGATCTCCTGGCGCTCGACCCGCTCAATCCGCGCTCGGTTCTCTATCAGTTGAACGAGATCCGCACCGAGGTGGAACAGCTGCCCAATGCCTTCGTCAACGGCCAGATGTCGGCCTTCTGCCGCGAGGCAGTGCGCCTGCAATCGGGCCTTGCGGTCATGACGCCGGATGGGATGACGAGCGCCGTCTATCAGCGTTTGGAGCTGGAGCTCGAACGCTTCTCCGACATTCTCGCCCAGACCTATCTCAACTGACATGCTCTACGATATCAGCCTCACCATCACCTATGCCTATGAAGTGCCGGTCTCGGGCGGGCGGCATCTCGTGCGCGTTCTGCCGTTGTCGATCCCGGAGCGTCAGCGGCTGATTGCCGGCAGCGTAACCAGCATGCCGACGCCGGAGGAGCGCAGCGACCTGACTGATTTCTTCGCCAACCCGGCGACCGCCATCCTGTTTCGCAAGGCGCATGACCGGCTGGTGATCCGCATGCAGGCGCGCGTCCAGCTGACATCGGCCGATCCGCTCATCGATGTCTCCCCGCGTCTAGAAGACATGCCGGCCGAAATCGCGGCGATCTGGTCGATCGCGCCGGACGCGCCGCATCATTTTCTAGGGACGAGTCCACGCCTGACGGAGGATCCGGCGATCAGCGCCTATGCGCGCAGCATCGCCAAGCCCGAGATGACGGTGCATGAGATCGCCGAGGCGCTCTGCCACGCGATCCACGAGGACTTCACCTATGATCCGAAGGCGACGACGGTGGATTCGCCGCCACGGGACTCCTTTAAGCTGAAGCGCGGCGTCTGCCAGGACTTCGCCCATGTGATGATTCTGTCGCTGCGCGCGCTCGGCATTCCCGCCGGCTATGTCAGTGGCTTTTTGCGGACCCTGCCGCCACCGGGCAAGGAGCGGCTCGAAGGAGCGGATGCCATGCATGCCTGGGTGCGGGTCTGGTGCGGGCCGATGATGGGCTGGGTGGAGCTCGATCCGACCAATGACATTCCGGCCGGGCTCGATCATATCGTCGTCGGCCATGGCCGCGACTATTCCGATGTCGCCCCGGTCGTCGGCGTCCTGAAGAGCTATGGCAGCCACGAGACTGCCCAGGCGGTGGATGTGGTTCCGGTTCGCTCGCTCGCCCCGTCCGCGACTTAAGGCCCAGCCATCGGCCTGATCCGCCTCGACGAGCACGCGGCCCTTGCGGCGATTCGCGACCGAAGCGCCCGTGGACGAACCGCGATTCGCGGCCTCAGATTGCCGCTTGCGCCACCCTTCGGGTCACCTCTCGAACCCGCCATCGACCCTTCGCCGCTCCACGCCCATGCCCGTTTCGCCGCCGCCGGCGATTTTCTGGCGCCGGCAAAAGCTTTGTTGCAAGTCCCTGATAAGGATGCATAGAGTGCCGCATGCCCGCGGGTGTTCTGCCTTGCGGCCTCCCGGTCCAACGACAGTTCGAGAGAGGGGCGTTCGTCGCCATGATCAAGCATCAGCCCAACGAAAGCATCCCCAGCGCCCAGCCGAGAGCCTCCAACTCGCAGGTCCTGGCGCAGGAGATCATCGAGCGCCTCACCTACCGGATCGGCAAGGACCCGAAGGTCGCCAAGCCGCATGATTGGCTGACCGCCGCCATCCTTGTCGTGCGCGACCGGATCACCGACAACTGGATGGATTCGACGCGCCGCACCTATGCCGAGGGGCAGAAGCGCGTCTATTACCTCTCTCTCGAGTTCCTCATCGGCCGGCTCATGCGCGATGCGGTGACCAATATCGGCCTGATGGACGAGCTCAAGGAGGCGCTCGCCTCCTTCGGCGTCGATATCGACATCATCGCCGAGCTGGAGCCGGATGCCGCGCTCGGCAATGGCGGCCTCGGCCGTCTCGCTGCCTGCTTCATGGAGAGCATGGCGAGTGTCGGCATCCCCGCCTATGGCTACGGCATCCGCTATGTCCACGGACTCTTCCGCCAGCAGATGTCGGACGGCTGGCAGGTGGAACTGCCGGAAACCTGGCTCGCCCATGGCAACCCCTGGGAGTTCGAGCGGCGCGAAAGCTCCTACGAAATCGGCTTCGCCGGCTCGGTCGAGACCGTCAACATCGACGAAGAAATGACCCGCTACGTCTGGAAGCCGGCCGAGCGCGTGATCGCGACTGCCTGCGACACGCCGATCGTCGGCTGGCGCGGCACGCGCACCAACACGCTGCGCCTGTGGACGGCGAACCCGATCGACCCGATCCTGCTCGACGCCTTCAATGCCGGCGACCATATCGGCGCGCTGCGCGAGAGCAACAAGGCGGAAAGTCTCGCCCGCGTTCTCTACCCCGCCGATGCGACGCCCGCCGGCCAGGAGCTGCGGCTGCGCCAGGAGTTCTTCTTCTCCTCCGCTTCGTTGCAGGACATTCTGCGCCGTCATCTGCAGCAATATCCGGACTTCACCTCGCTGCCGGACAAGGTGTCGATCCAGCTCAACGACACCCACCCTGCCGTCTCCGTTGCCGAACTCATCCGCCTGCTGACTGATGTCCACGGCATGGACTTCGACACCGCCTGGGACATTGCCCGCCACACCTTCTCCTACACAAACCACACGCTGCTGCCGGAAGCGCTGGAAACCTGGCCGGTGCCGCTCTTTGAGCGGCTGCTGCCGCGGCACATGCAGATCATCTATGCGATCAATGCCAAGGTGCTTCTCGAAGCCCGCAAGCACAAGGATTACGACGACCAGCAGATCCGCACGATCTCGCTGATCGACGAGAGCGGCGACCGGCGCGTGCGCATGGGCAACCTCGCCTTTGTCGGCTCGCACTCGATCAATGGCGTTTCGGCGCTCCATACGGAGCTGATGAAGGAGACGGTGTTTGCCGATCTCCACAAGCTCTACCCGGCCCGCATCAACAACAAGACCAACGGCATCACCCCGCGCCGCTGGCTGATGCAGTGCAATCCCAAGCTTTTCTCGCTGGTGCGCGAGGCGATCGGCGACGACTTCCTCGATGACGCCGAAGCGCTGAAGTCGCTCGATGCTTTCGCCGACGAGGCAGGCTTCCAGGAGAAGTTCGCTGCGATCAAGCGTGCCAACAAGGTGCGGCTGGCGCAGCTCGTGCAAAGCCGCATGGGCGTCCGTCTCGACCCTTCGGCGATGTTCGACATCCAGATCAAGCGAATCCACGAATATAAGCGCCAGCTTCTCAACATCATCGAGGCTGTCGCGCTTTACGACCAGATGCGCTCGCATCCGGAACTCGACTGGGTGCCGCGCGTCAAGCTCTTCGCCGGCAAGGCGGCGCCGAGCTATCACAATGCCAAGCTGATCATCAAACTGGCCAATGACGTCGCCCGCGTCATCAACCACGACCCCTCCGTGCGCGGCCTGCTAAAGGTGGTCTTCGTGCCGAACTACAATGTCTCGCTGGCCGAGATCATGGTCCCCGCCGCCGACCTTTCCGAACAGATCTCGACCGCCGGCATGGAAGCCTCCGGCACCGGTAACATGAAGTTCGCGCTGAACGGCGCACTGACGATCGGCACGCTCGACGGCGCCAATGTCGAGATGCGCGATTGCGTCGGCGCGGAAAACATCAAGATCTTCGGCCTGACGGCGGAAGAGGTCGCCAAGGTGCGCCAGGAGGGCCACAATCCCCGCGCCGTGATCGAACAGTCGCGCGAGCTCGCCCAGGCGCTGCAGGCGATCGCCTCGGGCGTCTTCTCCCCGGATGACCGCAGCCGCTTCGCTGGGCTCGTGGATGGCATCTACAATCACGACTGGTTCATGGTGGCCGCCGATTTCGACGCCTATGCCAAGGCGCAGCGCGAGGTCGACGAAATCTGGACGGATCCGAAGAGCTGGTATGGCAAGACGATCCGCAACACCGCCCGGATGGGCTGGTTCTCGTCCGACCGGACGATCCGGCAATATGCAAAAGAAATTTGGAGAGCCGGATGATATTCCTCCCGCAGGACGATGCCCCCAAGACCAAGGCTGCGATTCCGACCGAGGACGTCGAAGCCATCGTGGCGGGCACGCATGGCGATCCCTTCGCCGTGCTGGGCGTCCATGCGGCGGCGAAGGAACTGGTGGCGCGCTGCTTCATTCCCGGTGCCGAAACGGTCAGCGTCGAGACGCTGGCTGGCAAGGAAATCGGCACGCTGCAGCGCCGCCATGATGCGGGATTCTTCGAGGGGCCGGTGGCGCTGAAGAAGTCGCAGCCGGTGCGCTACCGCGCCCGCAATGGCGGTGGCGAATGGGTGGTTGTCGATCCCTATTCCTTCGGCCCGGTGCTCGGGCCGATGGATGACTACTACATCCGCGAGGGCTCGCATCTCCGGCTCTTCGACAAGCTCGGGGCCCATTCGCTGAGCCATGAGGGCGAGGAGGGTTTCCACTTCGCGGTCTGGGCGCCGAACGCGCGGCGCGTTTCCGTGGTCGGCGATTTCAACGGCTGGGACGGTCGACGCCATGCGATGCGGCTGCGCCGCGACACCGGCATTTGGGAAATTTTCCTGCCTGGCATCGGTGCCGGTCAGATCTACAAATATGAGATCGTCGGACCTGGCGGCGAATTGCAGCCGCTCAAAGCCGACCCCTTTGCCCGCCGCTCCGAACTGCGGCCGAAGAATGCGTCTGTGACGACGCCGGAGATCGCCCAGGTTTGGGAAGACGAGGCGCACCGGGCGCATTGGGCGAGCGTCGATGCACGCCGCCAGCCGATCTCCATCTACGAGGTGCATGCCGGCTCCTGGGCCAAGCGCGAGGACGGCAGCTTCCTCTCCTGGGATGAGCTGGCCGCCCGGCTGATCCCCTATTGCGTCGACATGGGCTTCACCCACATCGAATTCCTGCCGATCAGCGAATTTCCCTATGACCCTTCCTGGGGCTACCAGACCACGGGCCTCTACGCGCCGACTGCCCGCTTCGGCGAGCCGGAAGGCTTCGCTCGCTTCGTCAACGGTGCGCACAAGGTCGGTCTCGGCGTGATCCTCGACTGGGTGCCGGCGCATTTCCCGACCGACGCGCATGGTCTGCGCCAGTTCGACGGCACGGCGCTCTACGAACATGCCGACCCGCGCCAGGGCTACCATCCCGACTGGAACACGGCGATCTACAATTTCGGCCGCGCCGAGGTCATGGCCTATCTGGTGAACAATGCGCTCTACTGGGCGGAGAAGTTCCACCTCGACGGCCTGCGCGTCGATGCGGTGGCCTCGATGCTCTATCTCGACTATTCGCGCAAGCACGGCGAATGGGTGCCGAACGAGTATGGCGGCAATGAAAATCTGGAGGCCGTGCGCTTCCTGCAGGAGATGAACAAGGCGGTCTACGGCACCCATCCCGGCATCCTGACCATTGCAGAGGAGAGCACCTCCTGGCCCAAGGTTTCCGCTCCCGTCCATGCCGGCGGACTCGGTTTCGGCTTCAAGTGGAACATGGGCTTCATGCACGACACGCTCAAATATCTCGAGCGCGAGCCGGTCTACCGCAAATACCACCATCACGACCTGACCTTCGGCCTGGTCTATGCCTTCAGCGAAAATTTCGTCCTGCCGCTTTCCCACGACGAAGTCGTGCACGGCAAGGGCTCGCTGATTGCCAAGATGACGGGCGACGACTGGCAGAAGTTTGCCAATCTGCGCGCCTATTACGGCTTCATGTGGGGCTATCCGGGCAAGAAACTCCTGTTCATGGGCCAGGAATTCGCGCAGTGGAGCGAATGGTCGGAAGAGCGCGGGCTTGACTGGAACCTGCTCGAATATCCGATCCATGAGGGCATGCGCCGCCTGGTGCGCGACCTCAACGGCACCTATCGCAACAAGCCGGCGCTGCACGCCCGCGACTGCGAGGGAGAAGGCTTCGAGTGGCTGCTGGCCGACGAGCGCGATACCTCCGTCTTCGCCTGGCTGCGCAAGGCGCCTGGCGAGAAGATGGTGGCGGTCGTCTCCAACTTCACGCCGGTCTATCGCGAGAGCTACAGCCTGCCGCTGCCGGCCGAAGGGCGCTGGCGCGAAATCCTGAACACCGATGCGGAAATCTATGGCGGCAGCGGCAAGGGCAATGGCGGCGTGGTGCGGGCGGTGCGAACCGCCTCCGGCGCGATTACCGCCACTGTCACCCTGCCGCCGCTCGCAACCTTGATGCTGGAGTTCGACTGAGCGCCGGTGAGGCATATGTAGTGAGGACAGGCGCCATGATCCGGCCGAAACGGGCCGGGCATCGCGCCCGCTAAGGGAGGTACCAATGGAGAAAAGACACCAACCGCTCGCTCGCGATGCCATGGCCTATGTGCTGGCCGGCGGACGCGGCAGCCGGCTCAAGGAACTGACCGACCGGCGCGCCAAGCCGGCGGTTCATTTCGGCGGCAAGGCGCGCATCATCGACTTCGCGCTGTCCAATGCGCTCAACTCGGGCATTCGCCGCATCGGGGTCGCCACGCAGTACAAGGCGCATTCGCTGATCCGCCACCTGCAGCGCGGCTGGAACTTCTTCCGGCCTGAGCGCAATGAAAGCTTCGACATCCTTCCCGCCTCCCAGCGCGTTTCCGAAACGCAGTGGTATGAAGGCACGGCGGATGCGGTCTACCAGAACATCGACATCATCGAGGATTACGGCGTCGAATACATGGTCATCCTCGCCGGCGACCATGTCTACAAGATGGACTACGAGCTCATGCTGCAGCAGCACGTGGACTCGGGCGCGGACGTCACCATCGGCTGCCTGGAAGTGCCGCGCATGGAAGCGACCGGCTTCGGCGTGATGCACGTGGACGAGAAGGACCAGATCATCGCCTTCATCGAGAAGCCCGCCGACCCGCCGGGCATCCCGTCCAATCCCGACATGGCGCTGGCCTCGATGGGCATCTATGTCTTCCACACCAAGTTCCTGATGGAACTGCTGCGGCGCGACGCGGCGGACGACAAGTCGAGCCGCGATTTCGGCAAGGACATCATCCCCTATATCGTCGAGCACGGAAAGGCGATCGCCCACCGCTTCGCCGAATCCTGCGTGCGCTCCGATTTCGAACGCGAAGCCTATTGGCGCGATGTCGGGACGATCGATGCCTATTGGCAGGCCAATATCGACCTGACCCATGTGACGCCCGAACTCGACATCTATGACAGCACCTGGCCGATCTGGACCTTTGCCGAGATCAAGCCGCCAGCGAAGTTCGTGCATGACGACGAGAACCGCCGCGGTTCGGCAATCTCCTCCCTCGTCTCCGGCGATTGCATCATCTCAGGCGCGACGCTCAACCGCTCGCTGCTCTTCACCGGCGTCCGGATCAATTCCTATTCGCGCCTGGAAAACTGCGTCGTCCTGCCGGATGTGAAGGTCGGGCGGCATGCGCAGCTCAAGAATGTCGTGATCGACAGCCGGGTCATCATCCCGGAAGGCCTGATCGTCGGCGAGGATCCGGAAGCCGATGCGCGGCGCTTCCGCCGCTCCGAGGGCGGCATCTGCCTGATCACCCAGGCCATGCTCGACAAGCTGGATCTCTGACCCCATGCAGGTGCTATCGGTCGCCTCCGAGGTCTTCCCGCTGATCAAGACTGGCGGCCTGGCCGATGTCGCGGGCGCGCTTCCCGGCGCGCTCGCACCCCTGGGCATCCGCATGCGCACGCTGATGCCAGGCTATCCCGCCGTCATGGCCAAGCTCGGCGAAACCCGCCGGGTGGGCGGGTTCGACTCGCTCTTCGGCCATCCGGCATCGGTGCTGGAGACGAGCCATGCGGGGCTCGACCTCCTGATCCTCGACGCGCCGGCCCTCTTCGACCGGGCGGGCGGACCCTATCTCGATACGGACGGCGTCGATTATCCGGATAATTTTCGCCGCTTCGCCGGCCTCTCGCTCGCCGCCGCCGAGATCGCGGCAGGGTGTCTCGGCGATTGGGTTCCGGACCTCGTCCATGTGCATGACTGGCAGGCGGCGCTGACGCCGCTCTATATGCGCTATGACCGGGCGCCGCAGACGCCGAGCATCTTCACCATCCACAACATCGCCTTCCAGGGTCGCTACGGCGCGCAGATCTTCCCGGAGCTTGCCCTGCCGCCACAGGCCTTCGCCATCGATGGCGTCGAGTTCTACGGCGATGTCTCCTTCATGAAGGCCGGCCTCGCGGCCGCGACGGCGATCACCACCGTCAGCCCATCCTATGCGCAGGAGATCCTGACGCCGGAATTCGGCATGGGCTTCGAAGGCGTGCTTGCCGCCCGGGTCGAGGCGCTCTCGGGCATCGTCAACGGCATCGACACCGCGGTCTGGAATCCGGCGAGCGACAGCCACATCGCCCGATCCTATTCGGCACAGGCGCTCGACGAGCGGGCCGAGAACAAGGCCGCGCTGCGCCAACGGTTTGGCCTTGCGCCGAGCGATGGCCCGCTCTTTTGCGTCGTGAGCCGCCTGACCCTGCAGAAGGGCATGGATGTGCTGGCCGACGAGATCGAGACGCTCGTTTCCGGCGGCGGTCAGCTTGCGGTGCTCGGCTCTGGCGATGCCGCGCTCGAGGCCGCCTTCCGCACCGCAGCCGCCGCATATCCCGGACAGGTCGGTCTGGTCCTCGGTTATGACGAGCCCTTGTCGCATCTCATGCAGGCAGGCGCCGACGCGATCCTCATCCCCTCACGCTTCGAGCCCTGCGGCCTGACCCAGCTCTATGGCCTGCGCTATGGCTGCGTGCCGGTGGTGGCGCGCACCGGCGGTCTTGCCGATACGGTCATCGATGCCAATGAGGCGGCGCTCGCTGCTGGTGCGGCCACCGGCGTCCAGTTTTCACCCGTCAGCCCCGAAGGCTTGCGCCTTGCCTTGCGGCGCGTGTTTTCCCTCTGGCGCCAGCCATCGCTTTGGGCAAGTCTCCAGGCGCAAGGCATGGCGTCCGACGTCTCCTGGGATCGGAGCGCAAAGGCCTATGCGGCGCTCTATTCCCGTCTTCTCACCAAAGGTTGAATCATGACGAAAACCGTGCAGACGACACCCTACACCGACCAGAAACCCGGCACCTCCGGCTTGCGCAAGAAGGTGCCGGTGTTCCAGCAGAAGAACTATGCCGAGAACTTCATCCAGTCGATCTTCGACAGCCTGGAGGGCTTCGAGGGCAAGACGCTGGTGATCGGCGGCGATGGTCGCTTCTACAATCGCGAGGTCATCCAGATCGCGATCAAGATGGCCGCCGCCAATGGTTTCGGCCGGGTGCTCGTCGGCCGCGGCGGCATTCTCTCCACGCCCGCCGCCTCGCATGTTATCCGCAAATATGAGGCCTTCGGCGGCATCGTTCTCTCCGCCAGCCACAATCCCGGCGGACCGACCGAGGATTTCGGCATCAAGTACAATATCGGCAATGGTGGCCCGGCGCCGGAAAAGGTGACGGACGCCATCTTCGCCCGCACAAAAAGCATCACGGAATACAAGATCGCCGATGTTCCCGACATCAATCTCGATGTCGAGGGCGAGCAGGACGTGGCCGGCCTGACCGTCCAGGTCATCAACCCGGTGACCGACTACGCCGAGCTGATGGAAAGCCTGTTCGACTTCAAGGCGATCCGCGCCCTGCTGCAGGGCGGCTTCCGGATCGTCTTCGACGCGATGAGCGCCGTGACCGGCCCCTATGCCAAGGAGATCCTCGAAAACCGACTCGGCGCCGCCAAGGGCTCGGTGCTGAACTTCGTGCCACTGCCGGATTTCGGCGGTCACCATCCGGACCCGAACCTCGTCCATGCCCGCGCGCTCTATGAGGAGATGATGGGCGAGAATGCGCCGGATTTCGGCGCGGCGTCCGATGGCGATGGCGACCGCAACCTCATCATCGGCAAGGGCATCTTCATCACCCCGTCCGACAGCCTTGCCATGCTGGCCGCCAATGCGCAGCTCGCACCCGGCTATGAAAAGGGCCTTGCCGGCATCGCCCGCTCCATGCCGACCTCCGGCGCCGCCGACCGCGTCGCGGAGAAGCTCGGCATCGGCATCTACGAGACGCCGACCGGCTGGAAGTTCTTCGGCAACCTGCTCGATGCCGGCCTTGCCACCATCTGCGGCGAAGAAAGTGCCGGCACGGGCTCCAACCACGTGCGTGAGAAGGACGGTCTCTGGGCCGTGCTGCTCTGGCTCAACATCCTCGCCGTGCGCCAGGAAAGCGTGCTCGACATTGCGCGCCAGCACTGGACGACCTATGGCCGCAACTATTACTCGCGCCACGACTATGAAGAGGTCGATTCGGCCGCTGCCAACGGGTTGATGCAGGCGCTGCGCGACCAGCTCGCCACCCTGCCCGGCAAGACCTTCGGTGATCTGACCGTCGAGAAGGCCGATGACTTCTCCTATCACGATCCGGTCGACCAGTCGGTCAGCAGCAATCAGGGCATCCGCGTGCTGTTCGAAGGCGGATCGCGCGTCGTCTACCGTCTTTCGGGCACCGGCACCTCGGGCGCGACGCTGCGTGTTTATATCGAGCGCTTCGAACCGGACGCCGCCAAGCATGATGTGGAAACACAGACGGCTTTGGCGGACCTGATCGAGGCCGCCGACGCCATCGCCGGCATCAAGGACCGCACCGGCCGCACCGAGCCGAGCGTCATTACCTGAGGTAAGGCTGCTCAGGTTGGACAGCACTAACGCTTGATCCGCAGAGAACGACTACTGGCCAGAGGGCAGAGACCCCCTCTGGCCTGCCGGCCATCTCCCCCACAAGTGGGGAGAGGCCGTGAAGCGGGCTCCTCGTTCTATTTCGGCGGCAGAGTGCTGAGAGGTGTCTGCCGCCCACGGGCAGAAGCCGTGATCTAAAAAGCCCTCATCAAGAGGGCCGAGCGCGTGCGGCTGGGTCTCTCCCCCCCTTGTGGGGGAGATGGGCGGCAGCCTAGAGGGGGTCTTTCACCACACCTCAGCGCTGGACCTTATGTCCACACTCCCCACCATGCTCGAAGGCATCGAGGATCGGACAAGGGCCGCTGCTGCCGGAGCCGCAGGCCTGTGCCAGACGATCAAGGGCTGCGCGCGCCGCCGAAAGCTCGGCGATCTTGCGGTCGAGCACAGCGATCTGTTCTCTGGCGAGCGCGCGGGCCCGCGGCCGATCCTCGCTCGCATCGAGCGCCTTCAACTCACGGATCTGCGCGAGCGTAAAGCCGGCCGCTTGCGCCGTGCGGATGAAGCGCAGCTGGCGCAGCGCCTCAGGCCCGTAGCGACGCACCTGCTCGCGCCCACCTCGGACCGGCGCGAGCGGGACCGCCAGCAGCCCGCGGCGTTGGTAGTATCGCACTGTTTCCACCCCGACACCGCCGGCTGCAGCCAGCCCGGCAATGGTCTGATCCTCTTTCGCCATCGGCTTGACTCCGTACCATGGTCCGCACCCTATATGGGGTGGGAACGCCCGTGACGAAAGGCGCAAGACCGGAAAGGAGCGCTCCCATGCTCGCGAGACCCGAGAAGAAGGCCGTTCTCTACAGAATGGTCATGGACAAGCACATCTGCCCCTATGGGCTGAAGGCGAGACATCTCCTGCAGCGCGAGGGCTATCAGGTCGAAGACAACTGGCTGAGGACGCGCGAGGATGTGGACGCCTTCAAAGCCGCACATGACGTCAAGACCACCCCGCAGGTCTTCATCGACGGCCAGCGGATCGGCGGCTATGACGACACGCGCCGCTTCTTCGGCAAGACCGTGCCGGACCCGAAGGCGACGTCCTACCGGCCCGTCCTTGCCGTCTTTGCGATCACGGCGCTGATGGCGCTGGCTTCCAGCCATGCGGCCTTCGGCACGCCGTTCACGCTACGGGCGGCGGAGTGGTTCATCGCCTTCTCCATGGCCGTTCTGGCGCTCCTGAAGCTGCAGAACATCGAAACCTTCTCGACCATGTTCCTGAACTACGACCTGCTTGCCCGCCGCTTCGTGCCCTATGGCCGCATCTATCCCTTTGCAGAGGCCGGAGCCGGCATTCTGATGATCGCGGGTGTGTTGAACTGGATCTCGATCCCCGTCGCACTGTTCATCGGCACGATCGGCGCGGTCTCGGTCTTCAAGGCCGTCTATCTCGACAAGCGGGAGCTGAAATGCGCCTGCGTCGGCGGCTCGAGCAACGTGCCGCTCGGCTTCCTGTCGCTGACAGAGAACCTGATGATGATCGCGATGGCGCTCTATATGCTCGTCCGCCACGGGCTGACGATGTGACGCAGAGCGGCCCGGCCCTCTTGAGGGGGCCGGGCAAGGGCGGCTCAGGAGGCCGCCTTGACCCGGGCGAGACCGGCACGCGCCGGCTCGTATTTCGGATCCAGCTTCAGCGCATGCGAGTAGGAGCGGATCGCCTTCTGGAACTCCTTGCGGCGTTCATAGACCAGAGCCTGATTCGCCCAGCTCTCGGCAAGATTGCCGTTGAGGTTGATCGCCGTGTTGAAGTCGGAGAAGGCGTTGTCGTCGTCGCCCATCGCCAGATAGGAAATGCCACGACCATTATAGGGCTCGGGTGAGGTCGAGGAGAGCGAGATCGCCGTCGAGAAATCCTCGATCGCCTGGGCATGCTGGTTGCGCGACTGGTAGATCAGCCCGCGATTGTGATAGGCGCGCGGATCGGTCGTGTCGTTCTCGATCGCCTGGTTGAAATCGGCAAAGGCGCGGTCGAGCTGGCCCGCCTGGCGGTAAAGATTGCCGCGACCGATGAAGGCGACATCATAGCGCGGGTTGAGCTGCAGCGCCGCATTGTAATCCTGCAGCGCCTGCGCCTGGTCGCCCATATTGCGCTGAACCAGCGCCCGGTTGGCATAGGCCTGGTAGAAGCGCGGATTGAGCTGGATCGCCATGTTGAAATCGGACAATGCGCGGCGGAATTCGCCAGCGCGGCCATAGGCGGAGCCACGCACATTGTAGCCTTCGGGATCGTTCGGATTGGCCGCGATCACGCTCGAAAGCGAAGCGATGTTCTGCTCCGACCCTTGCGCACGATCGACGCGGAACGTCTCATTGGTCGGATCCGTCTGGCAGCCGGCCAGAAGCAGGGTGCCGGCCAGCACCCAGGCCGAAAGGCCATGGGAGGCGAAGCCTGTCCGCGCGGCGGGGAAGATACGGCCGGCGGAAGCGGCAATGCTGTCGGTCGATGTCAAGCTCGGTCCCTCTGGTCAAAGATCGCAGTTGCGCATGCGGCCATCTGCTCGTGCTCATCCGCAAGCTCAAACGTCGGGCGGACGCGCAAAGGCCGGATGGGAGGATTAAGATCCGCCCGGCGATTTCGTTCCGCACGGCCGCGTCTTCCTCGCGCGGCCTCTCGCGATGCCTTTCCGGCATCCGGCGTCCGGTCGGTCTGTCGGCCGAACATCGGCCCGCATCAGCCGGCGCTGACCCTGGCGGCACCTGCCGCCGTCCGGTCAATGAAAAAGGCGGCGGCGCACCTGTCGCCACCGCCGGTCATGTCGTCACTCAGCCGAACGCGGGATCAGCGTGCTGCCGGGGTGCGGCCGCCACTGATCAGGCCTTCGCGCTGGGCGCGCTTGCGCGCCAGCTTGCGAACACGGCGAACAGCTTCAGCCTTTTCGCGCGCACGCTTCTGCGACGGCTTTTCATAGAAGTCGCGCATCTTCATTTCGCGGAAAATGCCTTCGCGCTGCATCTTCTTCTTGAGAGCGCGGAGAGCCTGGTCGACATTGTTATCGCGGACGAGTACCTGCACGAGAATCACGTTCCTTCGGTTTGTGCCCGATCGGGCGGGCCTTTGGTTTGGGCCCGGTCAGGAGGGCCGTTGTTTGCTTCATTGCCGGCAGTGGCACAGCAAAGAAATAACGTTCGCTCGGCCTGGGCCTTGCGATTGGTGAAGCGAGATAGCAGATCGCACCCGGCAAGTCCAGCCGTACCCCGGACCCAGAGGCAGATTCTCGATGAACCAGGGCCCGTCTCCACGAGGGAAGAAAATCGCTGTCCACGTCAGAGCCCCGCACCTGCGGGCCGTATCCAGTTCTGCGTGAGCGAGACGGGCTGGATGTCAGAATGGTTGCACGAAGCGGACCCGGTGGCGGGGTCCGGTTCGATAGGCCGGCAGAGGAGACCTGCGACAACCCGTCACCGCCGTGTCGAAACAAGGCCGCACTCGCGTCGCAAAAGAACCGTTGCGTCGCAGATTGATTTGCGATGTGTAGCGACACGAACGCGGCCGGGGCATGGCCGCCGGGCGTCCCTTCCGGGGTGAACGCCCGACACTCATTCAAGGAGACGGGGCGGATGCGCAAATATTCGGTCTTTGCCGTGGCCCGCGAGGCAATGCGCGCGCACAAGGGCTGGGAGGCGCAATGGGCCTCGCCCGAGCCGCGCGCAAGCTATGACGCCATCATCATTGGCGGCGGCGGCCACGGGCTGGGTGCGGCCTATTATCTCGCCAAGGAGCACGGCATCACGAATGTGGCGGTGCTGGAGAAGGGCTGGATCGGCGGCGGCAATACCGGCCGCAACACGACGATCATCCGTTCCAACTATCTCTATGACGAGAGCATGGACATCTACGAGCACTCTCTCAAGCTCTGGGAGACGCTGTCGCAGGAGCTCAATTACAATGTGATGTATTCGCCGCGCGGCGTCATGATGCTTTCGCACAACATCCACGACCAGCAGGTGTTCAAGCGTCACATCCACGCCAACCGGCTCTATGGCATCGACAATGAATGGCTGAGCCCGGAAGAGGCCAAGGCCTATTGCCCGCCGCTCGATATCTCCGCGGCCGCCCGCTTCCCGATCAACGGCGCAGCGCTGCAGCGGCGCGGCGGCACGGCGCGCCATGATGCGGTCGCCTGGGGCTATGCGCGTGCCGCCTCCGATCGCGGCGTGCACATCATCCAGAATTGCGAGGTCAAGGGCATCCGCCGCGGACCGGACGGGGCCGTGACCGGTGTCGAGACGACGCGCGGCTTCATCGGCGCCAAGAAGATCGGCGTGTCGGCCTCCGGCCACAATTCGGTGATCCTCGGCATGGCCGATGTGCGGCTGCCGCTTCACTCCGTGCCGCTTCAGGCCCTGGTCTCCGAGCCGATGAAGCCGATCTTCCCCTGCGTGGTCATGTCCAACACGGTGCATGCCTATATTTCGCAGTCGGACAAGGGCGAGCTCGTCATCGGCGCCGGCACCGACCAGTATAATTCCTATTCCCAAACCGGCGGCCTGCAGATCATCACCCACACGCTGGATGCGATCTGCGAGCTCTTCCCGATCTTCCGCCGCGTCAAGATGCTGCGTCAATGGGGCGGGATCACCGACAACACGCCGGATCGTTCGGCGATCCAGGGCGTCACGCCGGTCAAGAACCTGTTCGTCAATTGCGGCTGGGGCACGGGCGGCTTCAAGGCGACGCCCGGTTCGGCTCATCTCTTCGCGCATCTGATCGCCAAGGGCGAGCCGCACCGCCTGGCCGCAGGCCTGACGCTCGACCGCTTCCGCACCGGACGGCTGATCGACGAGGCAGCCGCTGCTGCCGTTGCGCATTGAGGCCGCCATGCGCCAAGAGATCGTGATCCTTTCGGGCGCCCCGTGCGCCACCATGCTGTCGGGATGTCGCCCATGCTGCTGATCCACTGCCCCTATTGCGGCGAAGAGCGCTCCGAGCTCGAATTCCGCGCCGCCGGCGACGCCCATATCGCCCGTCCCGACCCGATCGCCGCCATTTCGGACGAGGCCTTCGAGGCCTATTTCTTCCTGCGCGACAATCCGAAGGGCGTGATCTTCGAGCGCTGGCGGCATGTGGCCGGCTGCGGCCGCTTCTTCAATGCCGCGCGCGATACGGTGAGCGACAGGTTCATCCTGACCTACAAGGCCGGCGAGCCGAAGCCGGCCCTGCCGATTGCCGCCACGCCGGACGAAACCGTCGTCGAAACCTATGAAGCCACGGAAGGACGCGCGGAATGAGCGGCGCCAACAGGATCCCCGGCAAGGGCCGTCTGACGCCCGCTAGAACCGCGCGGTTCACCTTTGACGGCCGCAGCTATACGGCGCTGCGCGGCGATACGGTCGCCTCGGCGCTGATCGCCCATGGCGTCCATCTGGTCGGCCGCTCCTTCAAATATCACCGGCCGCGCGGCATCATCTCCGCTGGTCCGGAGGAGCCAAATGCGCTGATCGGCGTCAGCCGCGACACGGCGCGCGAACAGCCGAACGTTCGCGCGACCGTGCAGGAGGTCTTCGACGGGATGAAGACCATCTCGCAGAACCGCTGGCCCTCGCTCTCCTTCGACATGGGCGGCATCAACCAGTACCTGGCGCCCTTCTTCGCCGCCGGCTTCTACTACAAGACCTTCATGTGGCCGCGTCAGGCCTGGAAGAGCCTCTACGAGCCGCGCATTCGCGCAGCGGCCGGCCTCGGCGTGTCCCCGACCGAGGAGGACCCCGACCATTATGCCAGCCGCTACGCACATTGTGACGTGCTGGTGGTGGGTGGCGGCGTCGCTGGCCTCTCCGCGGCACTTGCGGCGGCGGAGAGCGGCGCACGCGTGATCCTCTGCGACGAGCAACCCGAAATGGGCGGCGCGCTGCATCACGATACCGGCGTCACCATCGACGGCCAGGACGGGTTCGCCTGGGCCCAGGACGCAGCCAAGCGTCTGGCTGCAATGGACAATGTCACGGTGCTCACCCGTACCACGGCTTTCGGCTACTATGCCCAGAACTTCCTGGCGCTCGCCGAACGGGTCACCGACCATCTCGACCGCCCTGCCCCCGGCCTGCCGCGCGAGCGGCTCTGGCAGGTGCGCGCCAAGCGGGTCGTGCTCGCCACCGGCGCCATCGAGCGCCACATGGTGTTTGCCGACAATGACCGTCCCGGCATCCTGCTCGCCTCCGCGGCCCGCGCCTATCTCAACCATTACGGCGTCGCCGTCGGCCGCAAGGTCGGCGTCTATACGGCAAGCGACTCGGCCTATGAGGCCGCCTTCGACCTCCATCGCGCCGGCATCGCCATTCCGGCAATCGTCGACAGCCGTGCTGCGCCCGGCGCGGCGGTGCTGGAAGAGGCCCGCCGGCTCGGCATCGAGGTGCTGGCCGGCCATGCCGTTCTCGGCACCAAGGGCAAGCTGCGCGTCGCCTCCATGCTCGTCGCGCCGGTCAATGGCGGGGCGAAGCGGCAGATCGTCATCGATGCGCTTATCACCTCCTCGGGCTGGACGCCCTCCGTCCATCTCTTCTCGCAATCGCGCGGCAAGGTCGCTTTCGATGCGGAAAGCCAGCGATTCCTGCCGGGCATCTATGCGCAGGACTGCGTCAGCGTCGGCGCCTGCAACGGCACGGACGATGTGCAGGCGACGATCGACGAAGCACTGTCTGCCGGCCGGGTTGCGGCTGCGGCAACCGGCCATGCCGGCGGCGAGACACTGTCGATCAGCGGCGCAGAGGCCTTTGCCTGGAGTGGCGGCATGGCGGGGGCCGCCTATGGCGCTGGGCCGGACGACGACGTGAAGGCCTTCGTCGATTTCCAGAACGATGTCTGCGCCAAGGATATCCGCCTCGCCGTGCGCGAGGGCATGCATTCGATCGAGCATATCAAGCGCTTCACCACCAATGGCATGGCGACCGACCAGGGCAAGCTTTCCAACATCCATGGCTTGGCGATCGCCGCCGAAACGCTCGGCCGCGGCATTCCCGAAGTGGGGCTGACCACCTTCCGCGCGCCCTACACGCCGGTAACCTTCGGCACGCTGATTGGCCATTCGCGCGGCGAGCTCTTCGACCCGACCCGCAAGACGCCGATCCATGCCGTGGAAGAGGCAATGGGCGCGGCCTTCGAGGATGTCGGCCAGTGGAAGCGGGCCTGGTACTATCCCCGCCCCGGCGAGGACATGCACCGGGCGGTCAACCGCGAATGCCGGACGGTGCGCGAAAGCGTGGGCCTCTTCGATGCCTCGACGCTCGGCAAGATCGAGGTCGTCGGCCCCGATGCCGCCGCCTTCCTCAACCTGATCTATACGAACAGCTGGGACAGCCTGAAGCCCGGCCGCTGCCGCTATGGCATCATGTTGCGCGAGGATGGCTTCGTTTACGACGACGGCGTCGTCGGCCGCATTGCCGAGGACCGCTTCCACGTCACCACCACCACCGGCGGTGCCGCCCGCGTCATGCATCACATGGAGGATTATCTCCAGACCGAGTTCCCGCACCTCAACGTCTGGCTGACCTCGGCCACCGAGCAATGGGCGGTCATCGCCGTCCAGGGGCCGAAGGCACGCGAGGTGATCGCGCCGCTGATCGAGGGCGTCGATCTTTCGAACGAGGCCTTCCCGCATATGAGCGTTGCGGAAGCCGAGATCTGCGGCGTCAAGGGCCGTCTCTTCCGCGTCTCCTTCACCGGCGAGCTCGGCTATGAGCTCAACGTGCCCGCCGATTTCGGGCCGGATGTCTGGCAGGCGGTGCGCGAACGGGCCGAAGCGCTCGGCGGCTGCGCCTATGGCACCGAGGCCATGCATATCCTGCGCGCCGAGAAGGGCTATATCATCGTCGGCCAGGATACCGACGGCACGGTCACGCCGGACGATGCGTCGCTCGGCTGGGCGGTGGGCAAGAAGAAGCCGGACTTCGTCGGCATTCGTGGCCTCAAGCGGCCGGACCTCGTGCGCGAGGGCCGCAAGCAGCTGGTGGGCCTTCTGACCAAGGATCCGGCAGTCGTGCTGGAGGAAGGCGCGCAGATCGTCGCCGACCCGAACCAGCCGAAGCCGATGACCATGCTCGGCCATGTCACCTCCGCCTATTGGTCGCAGAATTGCGGCCGTTCGATCGCCATGGCGCTGGTCGCCGGCGGCAAGGCCCGGCTCGGCCAGACACTCTATGTGCCGATGGCCGACCGGACGATTCCGGTCGAGGTGAGCGAAATGGTGTTTTTCGACAAGGACGGAGGCCGCATCCATGGCTGATTCTGTGACCGCTGACCTTTCAATCCCCGAACGGGCGAGCGCCCGCCGTACGCCGCCGCTCGCTGGGCTGCATGGCGGCTCGGGTGTCGCCCGGCTCACCGCCGCAGCACCCGCGACGCGGCTGTCGCTGCGGGCCAAGCCGGAAACAGTCGAAGCACTGGGCAGCGCCCTCGGCCTCGCCCTTCCGACGACGCCCAAGGGCTCGGCTTCTGCGAACCGGCGCCACGCTCTCTGGCTCGGTCCGGACGAATGGCTGGTGATCGACGAGGCCGGAGCAGATCTCATGGCTTCGCTCTCCGGCGTCAGCGGCCTCTTCAGCGCCACCGACATTTCCCACCGCAATACGGCGATCCTTCTCGAGGGCCCAGGCGCCGCGACCGCGCTGAACAGCGGCTGCCCGCAGGACCTCTCGCTCCGGGCCTTTCCAATCGGCGCCTGCTCGCGCACCGTTTTCGGCAAGTCGGAGGTTGTCCTCTACCGCACGGCCGAAGACGCCTTCCGCGTCGAATGCTGGCGCTCCTTCTCGCCCTATGTCTTCGGCCTGCTGGCCGAAGGGGCGGAGGATGCGGGGGCCTGAGCGGCGGCTTGCGCTCAGAAAGTTGACCCGGCGTCCCAGCCCTGCCAGTTGACCCACCGACCGTGAAAGCAGGCGCGGCCGAGCTGACGGCGCTCGCCGGTTGGCCAGAGCTGAAGGACGAGGGCTGCGCCGGGGTCGAGGCCATCGCTTTCGAGAGACAGATGCGCAAGCGGCGAATCGTCGCTCGCCGACCGACCGGCAGCTTCGATCAGCGCCTCGCCCGCTTCCCGCGCCGCTTTCGGCAGATATTGCCAGACAATCGTGTGATAGATCACATGAACGCATCCAGGCCGGCGCTCGGCCAGGCGCCGCTCCAGCCAGGACAGGGCATCCGCCTTCTCGATGACGACGCCCGCCTCAACCGCCAGACCTAAAGCAGCACGCGTCCTCTCGATCCGGTCGGTCTGGTCCGCCCAGAGATAGGATAGAAGCCGCAGCGCGTCCTCGGGATCCCCCGCGTTGACTGGGCGAAGATCGCAGCCGGCCCGCTCAAGAACGATCGAGTTTGCCTGCGGTGGCGGATGGCCCGACCAGTCCGGCGCGAGCCGGACGGAGGCCTGCGTGTTGCCCCATCTGCTGCTGCCCAGCTCATAGGCATAGTGGTCCCAGATCAGGTTCAGACCGGCGCTCGCCCCGACCTCCGACAGGCAGAGCGGCAGGCCGAAGCGTTCGGCGATCGTAAGGAAGCCCGGAAGCAGCGCCGCCGACCGGCGAACCTCGTTGGTCTGCGGCGGCGAGGCCAGCCCGGCGATCAGGATCTCGGCATGGTCACGACAGGTCGCCTCGACCGCCTGCCAAAGATCCTGGGCCTGCGTGACATGCGGCGGATAGACCCGTTCGAGGCGAGGGTCCCTGCCGGCCAGCACCAGCGCATGAAGGGCGCCGGCAAAGCGCAAAGGAACGGAATCGGCCGAGGGCGCCGGATCGCCGTCCCAGGCCAGAATGAACCGGCCAACGGGATTGTCGCTCGTCAAACGCTCTGCCGCCAGATCGCAGAGGGTCGCGACGAAGGGAGAGCCGAGCCCTCGACAATGCCCGGCCTGCGACCGGAACGCCGCGCGGACCTCCGCTTCGCCCCTGAGGCCCTCAGACATCATCTGGCCGATCCTTCGGATCGAACTGGATGATCGTCAGCCATTTGGCAGTCAGGGCCGGCTTTCGCTCGTTCTCGATCTCGACCGAGACGTCATAGGTGACCATCAGCATGCCGCCGCCGCGGAAGCGGGCCTCCTCAAGCACGAAGCGGCCGCGGACCCGGGCGCCGGCCTTGACCGGGGCGAGGAAGCGGACCTTGTCGAAGCCGTAATTGATGCCCATCGTCTGCTCGCGCACCTTGGGCAGGCCGCTGTAATTCATGGCCGAGAGCAGCGAGAGCGACAGGAACCCATGGGCGATCGTGCCGCCGAAGGGCGTTTCCGCGGCGGCGCGTTCCGGGTCGGTGTGAATGAACTGGTGGTCGTCGGTCGCATCGGCAAAGCCGTCGATCGTATCCTGGGATACGGTGATCCATTCGGAAACGCCGAGTTCCTGACCGACGAGGCTCGAGACCTCGCTCAGCGAGATTTCCCGCTGCGGCGCGGGCCCGGCAACGGGGTCCGCGGTAGCGGTGTCCGGTATCACTGGATCGCGGCTTGCAGACGTTTCGCTCATGCTGTCAGCTCATGCGCCTTCGATGCGGCCAGGCCCCGAATGCCACCATTGAGCGATGAGACAAGCTCCAGCTCGAAGGGCGCGTCAGGAGGCATGACCGATGCCGGCGGATCCCGGCATAGCCAACATATAGGCATGGATGCCGCAGCGCGGCAATATGCGCCCAAGGCCGGCCGAGAGCGAAAGATTCGCTAAACCGGCGAGACGAAAAAGCTGACGCTGCGGCCCGGCAGACGGCCCTGGCGCAGCGCCGGCGTCGGATCCACCGGCTGCCAGCCTTTGGCGCTGAAGGGCAACACGAAGGGCGCATCGCTTTGGGCGCGGTTGATGGCGATGGCGAGCCGCGCCGGCCCCGCGCCCTCGACATCCTCGGTCGCGAGCACCATCAGCAGGTGGTCGGTGCGCTCGCCGTCCCAGTCGTGAGCCTGCATCGGCTTTCCGGCAAAGGTCAGCCAGTCGACATCGCCCTCGCCCGTGAAGAACCGATCCTCGGCGAAGACCGAGAAGCGTCGCCGCAGCGCGGCGAGCGCTTGGCTATGCTCCAGAAGCTCGGGCGAGAGCGCCGCCCAATCGACCCAGGTGATTGCATTGTCCTGGCAATAGGCATTGTTGTTGCCGCCCTGGCTGCGCCCCGCCTCGTCCCCAGCCGTCAGCATGATTGACCCCCGGCTGGCAAACAGGGTCGAAAGCAGCGCCTTGATGTCGCGCTGGCGGGCGGCGAGGATCGCGGCATCCTGCGTTGCCCCTTCCACGCCATTGTTCCAGGAATGGTTCTCGCCATGCCCGTCGCGATTGTCCTCGCCATTCGCCTCGTTGTGCTTGTGGCGATGGGCGGTCAAATCAGCCAGGGTGAAGCCGTCATGGGCGGCGATGAAGGTCACGCCGCGGCTGCGCGTGGCGCCGTCGCGGGCAAAGACTGGCGCCGAACCGGCAAGCGCCGTGGCGAGCGCGCCCACCGTCCAGCCATCGCCCCGCCAGAAGCGGCGCAGATCGTCGCGGGCCCGGTCGTTCCACTCGAGGAACGCGTCGGGAAACTGACCGAGCTGATAGCCGCCGGGGCCGATATCCCAGGGCTCGGCGATCAGGATCCGGTCCTTGAGCAGCGGGTCGGCGAGCATCTCGGTAAAGAGCGCGGCATCGCGGTGGAAGCCATGCGCGTCGCGCCCGAGGATCGAGCCGAGGTCGAAGCGGAAGCCATCGATGCCCGCCGCGCGGACGAAATTGCGCAGGGTCTCGAGGATGAGGCGGCGCACGGCCGGGTGGTCGCAGGCGATCGTGTTGCCGCAGCCCGTATCATTGACCAGGGCGCCATCGTCGGTGTGGCGATAATAGACCCGCTTGTCGAGCCCGCGCATCGAGAGCGTCGTCCCAAACCGGTCGCTCTCGCCGGAATGGTTGAAGACAAGATCGAGGATGACGCCGATACCGGCCGCATGCAACGCCGCCACCGTATCCCGCAGCTCCACCCAGCCACCCGGCACCAGCCGCGGATCGAGCGCCTGGAAGGCGATCGGATTATAGCCCCAGCCATTCACGAGGCCGAGCGGCGGCAGGTGGCGCTCATCGATCCAGGCAGTGATTGGCATCAGCTCCACCGCGGCAACGCCAAGGCTCGTCAGATGATCGATCACGGCTGGATGAGCCAGAGCGCCAACCGTCCCGCGCGCGGCTTCCGGCACGTGCGGGTGAAGCTTGGTGAAGGGGCGGACCGCAACCTCGTAGATCAGCCCCTGACGCGAAAAGAGCGGCGCGGCGGAGGCTGCCTCCGGCAGCGCGGTCACGACCGCCTTCGGCACGAGATCGGCGGTTTCGACACCGTGGGCGATCAGGCGGGCATCGTGATGGAAGGGACGGTCGAGGGTAAGCGCATAGGGATCGACCAGCAGTTTCGCGGGATCGAACCATAGGCCTCTGTCCGGATCATAAGTGCCGTAGGCACGCAGGCCGTAGCGGGTACCGGGCGGCGCATCGGCAAGACGGGTGCGAAAGACGTGGTCACCGCCGCGCGCAAGTGACACCCGACCGGTCTCGCGCTCCCCTGCCCTATCGTAGAGACAGAGTTCAATCCGTTCGGCCGTCTCCGACCGTACGGCAAAATCGGTATGCGAAGCGCCCAGCGTGGCGCCCAGCGCCATCGGGTCTGGCTCGGACATCGATCTGCGCATTGGTTCTTCCCCGCCTTCGCCCATCCCGCATGTCCTGCCATCATCGTGCGGCGCGCGCAGGCTCGGCCTTCGCGCGCACCGTCGCCGTTCACCGCGTGAGAGTGATGCCGGCAACGAGAAGGACGACGAAGAGAATCAGGCTGACGAACGCGCCGGCATTGGTGAAGAACAGGGCCGCCATGGCGATCAGCAGCACGACGCAGAAGACCGTCAGGAACTTTGCGCCCTCCAGGAACATCGAATAGGTCTTCTCATGTTCCTTGTAGTCCATCTCGGCGCCCGTTTCGGCCGGGCCGGTGTGATGTTCCGCCATCGTCTCTCTCCCCTTCCATCGACCGTGCAACACGGCCTCATCACACATGCCTTCAGCCTTTTCGCCGGTCAAGAGGCAGGCAGCGGAAGCTTGCCCGCAGATTGACGCAGAGACTGGATAACGGCTATTTCAGCTTTTTCTACAGCCAGAATCCGGAGCCCCGCATGCCGAAGCCGATCGTCGCCATTCCCGCCGATTTCCGCGAGCTCGACGGCAATGTCTGGCACGCAACCCCGCACCAATATGTGCGCGCGGCGCTGGAGGGTGCCGGCGTCATGTCTCTGCTGGTGCCGGCGCTCGAAACCGGCAATGAAGCGGAAGAAATCCTCAACCGGGTCGATGGGCTGCTGGTGTCCGGCTCGCGCTCCAACGTGCATCCCTCGCTCTACGGCCGCGAGGCAAGCGAGGCGGACGGGCCGTTCGATCCCGGCCGCGACGCGACCAGCCTCGCCTTGATCCGCCGGGCGCTCGACCGCGCGATCCCGGTGCTCGCCATCTGCCGCGGTATCCAGGAGCTCAATGTCGCACTCGGTGGTACGCTGGCTTCCGAAATCCAGACGCTTCCCGGCCGCAAGGACCACCGCAAGCCGGAAGGCTCGACGCTCGATGTCGCCTATGGCATCCGCCAGACCGTGATGATCGAGGCCGGCAGCTGCCTGGCCGGCGTGCTGGGTGCCGGCGTCGTCGACGTCAACTCGCTTCACCGTCAGGCAATTTCCGATCTCGCTCCCAATCTCGCCGTCGAGGCTGTGGCCGATGATGGCACGGTGGAGGCGGTTTCGGTGATCGGCGCAAAGGCCTTTGCCGTCGGCGTGCAGTGGCATCCGGAATATTGGGTCGGTCGCGACAAGCCGTCGAACGACCTCTTCGCCGCCTTCGGCGAAGCGGTTCGCGCCTATCGCGACCGCGGCCTCAGCGGGATCAGCGCCCCCGCCGCGTGAACGGCGTTTCGGAAACCGGCGTCACGGCCTCGCCTTTCTCGAACCAGGCGATCAGGTTGTCAGCCACCAGATCCGACATGGCATCGCGCGTCGCCACCGAAGCGGAGCCGACATGGGGGAGCAGAGCAACGGTCGGCAGGTCGATCAAAGCCTGCGGCACATGCGGCTCGTTCTCAAAAACATCCAGCCCGGCGGCGGCGATCGTACCCGCCTGAAGCGCCTCGATCAGTGCCCTCTCGTCGACGGTGATCCCGCGCCCGATGCTGATCACCACGCCCTTTTCACCAAGCGCCGAGAAGATCTCGGCATTCACGGTGTGGCGGGTGCTGTCGGTGCCTGGCACGATGACGATCAACGTATCCACCGCCTCGGCCAGGCCTTTCAGCGTCGGGTAATGGCGGTAGGGGACATCCGGGCGGGGGTTGCGGGTGTAGTAGGCGAGCGTGACACCGAAGGCCTCCAGACGCCGGGCGATTGCAAGGCCGATGCGGCCAAGGCCGTAGAGCCCGACCGTGCGGCCCCGCAGCGTCAGCGGGCTCAAGGGAAAGGGGCCATCGCTCGCCCATTTGCCGGCCCGCAGATAGGCCTCTGCGGCAGGAAACCGGCGCAGCGTGTTGAGAAGCAGGCCGATCGTCGTATCCGCCACCTCGTCATCGAGCACGTTCGGCGTGTTGGTGACGACGATGCCCTTGGTCGCGGCATGGGCGGCATCGACGCCGTCATAGCCGACACCGAAATTGGCGACGATCTCCAGATGATCGACGGCGTCCATCAGCCCGCTCGACACCTTGTTGAAGGTGGCGATGGCGCGGGTCCGGGTGGCGATCTCGGGGGTGACCAGAGCCGGATCGGCGCCGTCGAGGCGCAGGATCTCGAAGCGGTCTCCCAGCCTGTCCAGCACGCGCTGGTTCATCTTCCCCGGAATGAGAATGGCGGGGCGGGGGTCGGACATGGCTGTCTCCGTCGTTTCAATCGCCTGGCGGGGGGCGCAGCGGGCCGGTGGACTGGCGAATACGCATTTCCGGCTTGATGAGGTGGATGCCGTCCGGCTCGTGGCTGCCGTTCAGCTTGTCGAGCAGCGCGCGGGCGGCACTGCGGCCGACATCCGACTGGCCGTTCCAGACGGTCGTCAGCGCCGGTGTGGAGAGCGAGGCTTCCTCGAGATCGTCATAACCGGTGACGGAAATATCCTTGCCGACGACCAGGCCGGCGCGAGCAATGCCGTTCATCATGCCGATCGCGACGAGATCGTTCCAGCAGACGACCGCCGTCGGGCGCTGCGGCAGGGAGAGCAGATGCACGGCCGCCTCGAAGCCGCCCTGCATGGAGCGCGGCCCCGGAATGCGCAGATTGGGATCGACCTCGATCTCCGCCTTGCGCAGCGCCTGCACATAACCCTGATAGCGATCACGACCGGTCGAGGTCTGGTCGGTGCCGCCGACCATGGCGATGCAGCGATGACCGAGCCCGATCAGGTGATTGGTGGCGAGCGAGATGCCATAGGCGTCGTCGCCGCGGAAGATCGGCACGTCGAGGCCCTCGATCGAGCGGGCGACGAGGATGGCCGGCATGCCATTGTCTTCGGCAAGCTGGATATCACTCGGCGGCGTCCCGATGGCAGGCGACATGATGACGCCGTCACCACCGAGTTGCAGCAGCGTCTCGATGAAGGCGCGCTGCTTCTCGACGGAGTCATAATGATTGGAGAGAATGAAGGTCTGCCGGTCGCGGTCGAGCTCGGCCTCGATCGCCTTCAGGATCTCGCCATAAAAGGGGTTCATGATATCGTGAACGACGACGCCGACGATGCCCGAGCGGGAGGTCCTGAGGCTGGCGGCACGGCGGTTGTAGATATAGCCGAGCGCCCGGGCCTGATCCTTGATCTTGTCGCGTGTGGCATTGGCCACCAGCGGGCTGTCGCGCAATGCGAGCGACACGGTGGCCGTGGAAACGCCCAGCGTTTCGGCGATCGTCGACAGCTTGATCTTCTGGGCCACGTCTCCTCCGGTTCGTCATCTCGTCGCGCCCGGCCCCCACCAGGTTTAAATTCCATTTAAACACTTTAAGAGGCAGATGCAACCCAATTGTGGCGAAGCCGCATCTCGGTTGTGGCCGGCGGACGATCAATCGGACGGTTCGCCGTGCAGATTGCCGTCGAGGGCGCGCAGCAGCTTGGCAAGCGTGCGCACCTGCTTGTCGCTGAACCCCTTGAGCGCCAGGGACTCGCTCAACCTTCCAGCTTCCGCGATCGCGTCAAGCTGGGCGCGGCCCGTCTCTGTCAGATAGACCTTTGTCAGCCGCGCATCATCGACATCGGGCCGCCGCTCCAGAAAGCCCTGCGCCTCCATCCGGCCGATCGTCCGCGTCATGGTCGGCGCCTTGACGCCGAGCCGGGCGGCAAGGCTGCCGGCGGTCAGGCCGTCCGAATCCTGCAGGGCCAGCATGACGCCGTCCTGGCCGGCATAAAGCCCGCTTTCCGCAAGGTTGCGCGACGAGAGCGTGCGCATCGCCCGCGCCGTCTGCACGAGCAGCAGCGCCACCTCGGCCTCGGGCCGTTCCTGCACCACCCCCTCCTCGCCGTGGACCTCGCGCTCCTTGCGTGCCTTCGACTTCTTCTCCAGCTTGTCCTTCTTACCCAAATGCCCCTCCCATCGCCTTTTCTTCATCATCGCATATTCGTATGACTCATGTGACAATCCGGCTGCAAGAGCCGGCGAAGGATCCGCAAGCCGGCTTGAGTGACCGGGAAGCGGCAAGCAGTACCAGAGGAACGGACGTCGCATGGTCATTCCGAAACACCGATGGGCGGACAATGATCTCCTCGACCCTCCGGAGACACGCAGCGACTGGATCGCCGTCCTACCGCTCGGCGCCCATGAGCAGCACGGACCGCACCTCCCCTTCGAGACCGACACGCTGATTGTCGAAGGTATCGTCCGTCGACTGGTGGAGGCCTTGCCGGCAGACCTGCCGGTCACCGTCTTGCCGGTGGAGCCGGTCGGCTATTCGATCGAGCACAGCGATGTGGCGGGCACGCGCACGCTGAATTACGACGAAGCGATCAGCCGCTGGATCGGCATTGCGGAAAGGCTGAAGGGTCTCGGCATCCGCAAGCTGATGTTGCTCAATGCCCATGGCGGCAATTCCCCGCTGATGACGATCGTCGCGACCGAGGCCCGTGTTCGCTTCGCCATGTTGGTCGTCGCCACCAGCTGGGCCCGCTTCGGCCAGCCGGAGGGCTGGATGGCGCCGGAGGCCAAGGCGATCGACATCCATGGCGGCGAGATCGAGACCTCAGTCATGCTGGCGCTCCACCCGAACCGGGTCGATCTCAGCAAGGCGCGCGACTTTCCCTCGCGACAGGCGGAGTTCGCCCGGCGGTTCACGCATCTGCGCGCCTATGGCCCGCACGCCTTCGGCTGGATGATGCGCGACCTGAACCCGCAAGGCGCCACCGGCAATGCGCGGGCGGCGAGCGCCGATCGGGGCGAGGCCCTGATTGCCCATGCCGTTCAAGGCGTGCTGGCGCTGCTTCACGACATCCACGCCTTCGACCCGCGCAGCTTCGACTGACCACCCCTTGCAGGCCACCACGCTTCGCCGTATATTAGAACTCCATGCCAGACAGGAGCCGCTGATGCGTATCTCCATCGACCAGGCCGCCGAACGCCTCCCCGAACTGGTCCGCCGCGTCCAGCAGGGCGAAGAGGTGGTGCTGACCCTAGAGGGCGGGGATGTGGTGCGGCTGACGCCGAGCTGGAGTTTCGTTTCTCATCCAGAGGAGCGCCTCGCACGGATTAAGCTTATCCAGCAGATGGTGCAGGAAAAGAACGCGTTGCGCGGTGAAGATGCGGCACGCAGCCAGGATTTTCTCTACGACGACAACGGTTTGCCGGCATGATCGTGGTCGATACGTCCGCTCTCCTGGCCATACTCCAGGATGAGCCAGGATCAGAGCGTCTGTCGCGAGTTCTCGCAAAGGAGCAGCAGACGTTGCTGGCGGCGGGGAACTTGACGGAGGCCATGATCGTCGCCTCCCGTCGCGGACTTCACGAAGACATGGCGGCGCTGATCGCCACCACGATCAGAGAGGTCTTGCCCCTCACCGCCGAGCGCGCAGAGCGGGCGGCGGCGGCTTATCGGCGGTTCGGCAAGGGCTTCCATTCGGCCGGGCTCAATTTCGGCGACTGCTTCGCCTATGCTACGGCGGAGGAGTTCGGCTGTCCGCTCCTGTTCATCGGCGCCGATTTCGCCCGCACGGATCTGGCGCCGGCGCTGCCTCCGCATTGATCGGTGGCCTTCCCTCTTCGCGCCTTTGAACTCGAAGCAACTGGTCTTATATGGAGGCGACGCCCGCCGCCCTTGACGCGGCGGCCCTTCACGTCCCTGCGAGGCCACCATGACCGCATCCGAAGCTCAAAAGCCAATTCCCGTCACCGTGCTCACCGGCTATCTCGGCGCGGGCAAGACGACGCTTCTCAACCGGATCCTGTCCGAAAATCACGGGCGGAAATATGCTGTCATCGTCAATGAATTCGGCGAGATCGGCATCGACAACGACCTGATCGTCGAGTCGGATGAAGAGATCTACGAGATGAACAATGGCTGCGTCTGCTGCACGGTGCGCGGCGACCTGATCCGCGTCGTGGAGGGCCTGATGCGCCGGCCCGGTCGCTTCGACGCCATCATCGTCGAGACCACCGGCCTTGCCGACCCTGTTCCGGTCGCCCAGACCTTCTTCATGGATGACGACGTGCGCGCCAAGACCGAACTCGATGCGGTCATCGCCCTCGTCGATGCCAAGCATCTGCCGCTGCGTCTGAAGGACAGCCGCGAGGCCGAGGACCAGATTGCCTTTGCCGATGTGGTCCTGCTCAACAAGACCGATCTGGTGACGCCGGAGGAGCTTGCCCGCGTCGAAGCGACGATTCGCGTCATCAATCCGTCCGCCCGCATCCACCGCACCCAGCGCTCCGAGATCGACCTTTCCAAGGTGCTCGACCAGGGTGCCTTCAACCTCGAACGGGCGCTCGAGAACGAGCCGCATTTCCTCGATCACGATCATCATGATCACGACCATGTCTGTGGCCCAGACTGTGACCATGGCCATCATCACCACGGCCACGATCATCACCACCATCATGATCATGATCATGATCACCATGACCACGACGCACCCTCTCCCATCCATGACGTGACCGTCCAGTCGGTCTCGCTGCGCGGCGGGCTGATGAATCCGGACCGGTTCTTCCCCTGGATCCAGAAGATCACCCAGACCGACGGGCCGAACATTCTGCGGCTCAAGGGCATCATCGCCTTCGCCGGCGATGATGAACGCTATGTCGTCCAGGGCGTGCATATGATTATCGAGGGCGATCACCAGCGCCCGTGGAAGGAGGGCGAGCCGCGCGAAAGCCGTCTCGTCTTTATCGGTCGCGACCTCGACCGGGAAAAACTCGAGCGCACCTTCAAGGCCTGCGAGGCGCAGCCGAACTAATGCCCACCATCGCGCCGCTCGACCTCGACGCCCATATCGTGACCGTCGCCTATCTGGGCGACGTTCCGTTTTTTGCCGATGCCACCGGCCGCATTCATCGTCTCGATGAGGGGCACAAGGTGACCGAGGCGCATGACGGCCTGCTCGCCGCCATTCTCGACGAAGCCAGCGGCACGCTGCTGACGGGCGGCGAGGACGGGAAGGTGTTGCGCATCGCCCGCGACGGCGGCGTGACCGAGCTTGCTCATCATCCCCGCAAGTGGATCTCCCAGGTCGCGCCAGGCCCGCAAGGGGCAATCGGCTATGCGATCGGCCGCAATGCCTTCGTTCGCCTCGCCGACGGCACCACCAAGGAGTTTACCGAACAGCGCACTGTCGAGGGCCTCGCCTTCGCGCCCAAGGGTCTGCGGATCGCGCTCGCGCGCTACAACGGCGTCTCGCTGCATTGGGTGGCGATGGCGGGGCAGCCGGTCGATCTCGACTGGAAAGGCGCCCATACCGGCGTGACCTTCTCGCCGGACGGCCGCTTTCTCGTCACCCAGATGCAGGAAAACGCCCTGCATGGCTGGAAGATGGACGTGAAGCCCGGCTCGGAAACCCGCCATATGCGGATGACCGGCTATCCCGCCAAGGTGAAATCGCTGTCCTGGTCGGTGAAGGGCAAATGGCTCGCCTCCTCCGGTGCGCCCGCCGCCATCGTCTGGCCCTTCCAGGGCAAGGATGGGCCGATGGGCAAGGCGCCGCTGGAGCTCGGCACCCGCGGCGATGTGATGGCGACGCAGGTCGCCTGCCACCCGACCGACGAGATCGCCGCCATCGGCTATTCGGACGGTATGGTGCTGGCGGTGCGCTTCGCCGATTCCAAGGAAGTGCTGCTGCGCCGTCCCGGCAAGGGCGCGATCAGCGGCTTTGCATGGTCTCGCTCCGGCCGACAGCTCGCTTTCGGGTCGGAAAGTGGCGAAGCCGGCATCATCGACCTGACCGCCTGAGCGACTACGCCTCGGCCGTCGCGATGATCCGCGCCAGAAGCGCATGAAGATCGTCGCGATAGCCGGTGCGGGCCGAGGGGCTGCTCTCGTCCGAGGTCATGACGACGGTGAGGCCGAGATCGGGCACGATATAGAGCATCTGCCCGCCGAACCCCCAGGCGAAATTGACCCTGTGCCCACCGATCTCGCGGATGAACCAGCTGTAGCCATAGCCATCGCCGGAGAACCGGGAGTTGGTGCGCGGTGTCCAGGACTGACTGATCCAGGCCTCCGGGACGATCTGCCGCCCGTCCTTCGTGCGCCCGCCATTGCGATAGAGCTCACCGAAAGCCAGGAGCGAGCGGGCGCTCATCGCCATCTGATTACCGCCGAGATAAATGCCCTGCGGGTCCCGCTCCCAGGCGCCGATGCGGAATCCTTCCACCGGACCCAGCCATTCACGCGCCAGCGTCAGCGTCGACTTGCCGGAGACCTTGGTGAGAATGGCGGAGAGCAGATGGGTGGAGGCGGTGGAATAGAGCATGGGGCCGCCGGGTTCGGCCACGACATCGGCGCCAAGCGCCGTGCGCACCCAGTTGCGCGAAGAGACCCAGCGTCCGTAATTGGCGCCCGACATGCGGTCGAGCCCGGCCTGCATGGTCAAGAGATTGCCGATGGTGATCGCCTTCAGCCGTGGATCGGGATCGGCCGGGAGATCGCGCGCAAGGATGGGGGCGATCGGCTGGTCGACACCGGTCAGCAGCTTCTTCTCGATGGCGATGCCGACCAGCGCCGACATGATCGACTTCGAGGCCGATTTGATATTGGCCGATTCGCCCGGACTATGGCCGTTGAAGCCGCGCTCGACCACCACCGACCCGTTGCGGGAGACGATGACGGTCTTGAGCGCGCTTAGCCGTGACGCCTCGTCGAGGACACGCGAAAGCGCGGCGCTGTCACGCGCGACCGGCGCGGGCGCCGCGGTCTGAGCGGCGCCCGCGCCGGCCAGGGAAAGCGAAGCGGCAAGCGCCAGGGGCAGAGCGAGGATGCGGATCGATCGGGTCATCGCCGCGAGATAGGCGGGGCGTTCCGCACCCGCAAGGCAGAGGCCGGCAGCCTCACGCCAACGTGACGCGCGCTCTCCCCTCCGTTACCACAGGAGTTCTACCTGCGGCCGGCCATCGGAGGTGCGGGCCGGGCTGCAGCCGGAGGCATCGATTGTGCAGGTGACCCGCTTGCGGAAGGCGGAGAAGCTTTCGAAGCGAACCACATCGACCGCCTGGTCGAAGTCGAGCACCAGCCGGTAGAGATCGGGCCGCGACGGGATCGCCTGGACGCCAAGCACCCGCCCCTCGAAAGGCTGTCCAAGATAGGCGCCGCGCACCCGGCTGCCCAGCGCATAGGGGTCGAAATCCCGCCGGTTTCCGAGCGCCGCGTGAAGCGTGTTCCAGTCGCGATAGCCATATTGGCGGGCGATCAGCTCCAGCGCTTGGCCATGGCTGAGATCGCCGCCGCGGGCATTGAGCGTGCCGCGAAGGCGCTTGGCCTGGTCTTTCAGCGCCTGGAGAGAAGGGAGAAGAGGTCGTGCAGACATGAGGATCGTTCCAGCATTGGCATGCCGTCTTGGTCCGTGGGGTCCGCATTGCCATCGGTCGCATGCCGAGGGGAAGGATCGAGCGTGATCGAAAAGAGGCTTCACCAACGCGAGAACGCGTGCGGACGGCAGGGGCTCTTCACCCGTTGTGTGGATCTCTAGCGCCGCGCTTGGCCGGCGTCAATCGCCGCGCTGCTGCCGAAGCCCGCCGATCACCGACGGGCTTCGCTGAGGACCTCTCAAGCCGCGCGGCGGATCGGTGCCTGGGAAAGCTTGGCGCCCGACGGCGTCAACATGCCCGCAGCACCGTCGAGCCAGCCGGCCTTCAGCTCAAGCGCCAGGAAGCGCGCCCGTTCGAAGGGGCCCGGCATGACGAGATGGCAGGTCTTCTCGGCAAAGAAGCCGAATCGCTCGTAATAAGGCGCATCGCCAACGAGAAGAATGGCGCCATGGCCACGCCGGGTCGCTTCGCCGATGGCCGCGCGCATCAGCTGGCCGCCAATGCCCTGGCCCTCATGGGCCTGATCGACGGCGAGCGGCCCCAGCAGAAGCGCGGGGATCGCGCGCCCCTCGGCATCGATGCCGGCATCGACATTCCAGAGCCGCACCGTGCCGATCAGATGGCCGGTTTCGTCGCGGGCGACGAGCGCCAGGCCTTCGGCCGGCACGCGGCCGCGGCGCAGCGCCTCGGAAGACTTGCGGCGACGGTTCGGGCCCATGGCGCGGTCGAGCAAGCGTTCGCGTGCCACGACGTCGCCGGGGTTCTCGGCGTCGATGGTGTAGGTGTTCTGCGCAAAGAAGGCGCGGACAGAGTCAAGAACAGCGGCCATGACAGGCCTCCCGATCTCAAAACCGTTTCAGACGGCGACGGACAAAGGGGGTGGAAGGAGCGGCTCCCCGGAGAAGGGAGCCGCAGATCGTCAGATGACGTAGGCCTTGAGCGGCTCGAAGCCGTTGAAGGCGACGGCCGAGTAGGTCGTCGTATAGGCGCCGGTGCCTTCGATCAGAACCTCGTCGCCGATCGAAAGCGAGAGCGGCAGCGGATACATGTTCTTCTCATACAGCACGTCGGCCGAATCGCAGGTCGGGCCGGCGAGCACGCAGGGCTCCACCGCATCGCCATCATGCGCGGTGCGGATCGGGTAGCGGATCGCCTCGTCCATCGTCTCGGCGAGACCGCCGAACTTGCCGATGTCGAGGAAGACCCAGCGGTGGTTGTCATTGTCCGACTTCTTGGAAATCAGCACGACTTCCGCCTTGATCACACCGGCATTGCCGACCATGCCGCGGCCGGGCTCGATGATGGTTTCCGGCAGCTGGTTGCCGAAGTGCTTGCGCAGGCTCCCGAAGATGGCCTTGCCATAGGCTTCGGCCGAGGGAACGTCGCGCAGGTACTTGGTCGGGAAGCCCCCGCCCATATTGACCATCTTGAGCTCGATGCCCTGCTTGGCGAGCTGCACGAAGACGCGCTTGGCATCGGCAAGCGCCGAATCCCAGGCATCGACCTTCGTCATCTGCGAGCCGACATGGAAGGACACGCCATAGGAGACGAGGCCCAGCTGATGCGCATAGACCAGCACGTCGACGGCCATCTGCGGCACGCAGCCGAACTTGCGCGACAGCGGCCATTCGGCACCCTCGCCATCGGTCAGCACGCGGCAGAAGACACGCGCGCCGGGAGCGGCACGGGCGATCTTCTCGACTTCCTCATGGCTGTCGACGGCAAAGAGATTGACGCCGAGCGCATGGGCGCGCGCAACATCGCGCTCCTTCTTGATCGTATTGCCGAAGGAGATGCGGCGAGCAGTGGCACCGGCATCGAGTGCCATTTCGATTTCAGCGACCGACGCGCAATCGAAGTTGGAGCCGAGACCAGCGAGCAGGCGCAGCACTTCCGGCGCCGGATTGGCCTTGACGGCGTAGTAGATCGCGCTGTCCGGCAAAGCGTGGCGGAAAGCCTTGAAATTGTCGCGCACGACATCGAGGTCCACGACGAGGCAGGGACCTTCCGGACGGCGGGTGTTCAGGAATTCGGTGATGCGGGCAGTCGTCATGGTCAATCCCCAATCCTTTAGGCTCCGCCGCAAGGCAGAGGGCCACAAGATCCCGCCGCGGCAAGCGACGGAGATACGAAAGACTCCACCGAAACGGTGGAGGACAAAGGGCGTACAAGACCATGCAGGAGACCAGCCGGTGGAGACCCCGGAATCCTCACATGCGCTCGTACAGCGCAATCGTTGGACGAAGCCTGCCAAGGCTTTCATCCGGCTTTGTCTGCCATGGATTGGAGGGGTGACCCGACCGCACGTCCGGCAATGAAGGTGTGCCTCTTCAGTAACCCCGGCTGATGGAAAGCCGGCAGAGAACAAAAAGGCCCGCACCGTCGTTGCTTCAAGATGTCCTCGCAGTTCCGGTTGGCCGGAAGAGCGACTGGAGCGGTTAGGTCCAGGTACCTTACCGATTTCCTCACCAAACGAGGGATCGGCGGACACCCACAGGCACGTGCGACTTTGGGCAGGGGTGAGATAAGAAAATTCGCTGTCGTAATCAAGCGGTTTTTTGTGAAGCTCAGCAATTTTTATGATCGCTCCGGATTGCAGACCATCCCGATTATCGCCGCCACCGCGCCCATGTCTTGCGAAGCCTCTGCACATGCTGTTGTGAATGTCGTGGGTGCAGCGAAGGTTCCGAATCGAGCGGGGGCCATCGAGACGCGAGGAGGCACGAGAATGGATACGTTGACCCGCATCAGGGCCTTCATCGATGTGGTGGATGCGGAGGGGTTCTCGGCGGCCGGGCGGCGGGTCGGGCGTTCCAAGGCGCTTCTGTCCAAATATGTGCGCGAGCTGGAGGACGAGCTGGGCGCTTTGCTGCTCAACCGCACGACGCGGCAATTCTCGCTGACGGAAGCCGGCCATCTCTATTACCGTACGGCCTCGGACATCCTGAAGGAGATCGACAATCTCGCCGACCTCGTGCGGGCGGGCAATGCGGATCTCAAAGGCCGGCTGCGCATCTCCGTGCCGCGCACCTTCGTCGATGCCGAGATCGGCCGGTCGCTGATCGATTTCAACCTCGCCCATCCCGACCTGTCGCTCGAAATCATCTCCGACGACCGCTTCGTCGACCTGGTCGAGGAGGGTTATGACGTGGCGATCCGCATCACCAAGCTCGAGGATTCGACGCTGATTGCCCGCAAGCTCGACGATTTCGAGATCTGCTTCTGCGCCACGCCGGCCTATCTCGCCCGCTACGGCCCCTTCGCCCACCCGTCCGATCTCTCCCGCGTGCCCTGTATCCTCGACACCAATGGCCGCTCCTACAGCAATTGGCGCTTTCTCGATGGGGAGGGCCAGAGCTTTTCGGTTCCCGTCAGCGGGCCTATCGAGGTGAACAGTCCGCTGGCGGCGCTTCGGGCGGCCGAAGCCGGGCTCGGCGTCACCAGCCTGCCGGATTTCATCGCCCGGCCGAAGATCGAGGCCGGGATCCTGGTGCCGCTCTTTGCCGACTTTACCCCGCATGACCGCGGCATCTACGCGATCTATCCGCACCGTCGCTATCTGCCGGCCAAGGTCCGCACCTTCGTCGACTTCCTGCATGGCTGGTTTCGCAAGAGGACCGAACCCTGACCGGGCTCGAAAGCCGGTCCCAATTCCGTCTCAATTCCGCTCGACAAGCGCGTTTGTCGCCTTGCGGCCCGACCAAGGATTCCTTCCATGCCCGCATCGTCCTACACCCTGGCGGCGGCCCTGTCGCTGCTGCCGCTTCCGGCCCTTGCCCATCCGCACATCTTCGCCGAAGCCAGGCTGGAGATCGTCTCGAGCGACAATGCGACGGTCACCGAACTGCGCAATGTCTGGCGCTTCGATGATCTGTTTTCCGCCAGCGTGCTCCTGGACTTCGACAAGAATTCGAACGGCACGCTCGACCCGGACGAACTGGCGGAGGTTGGCCAAACCGTTCTGGAGTCGCTGGCCGAGTATAATTACTACACGACGATCCTCGACAACGGCAAAGCGGTGAAGGTTGCGAAACCCTCGGAGATCACCGCCGATTTCAAGGACAACCAGCTGCTGCTGATGTTCGCCGCCAAGCCGGCCGAGACGCTGCCGCTCAAGGGCCGGCTGTCCTTCGGCGTTTACGATCCGACGCTTTACACCGCGATTGATTTTCCGACCGATGGCGATCTCGCCGTGATCGGCAACCGGCTTGGCAGCTGCACCCACAAGGTCGTCCGGCCGGATCCGGACGAGGTGATCGCGCAGAACCAGTCGAGCCTGACCGACGCCTTCTTCAACGACCCAACGGGAACTGACATGTCGAAGCTCTTCGCCACCCGGATCGAGTTCACATGCTGAGCCGCCTGAAGGCTCCGGCTGCCCTGGCCGCGCTCGTCCTTTTTGGCACGGCGCTCGCCGCCCATGCCCAGTCGCCGCTCGGCATCGGCACGGCCGAACCGGGCTTCCGGATCGGCGGACCGCTCGGTCCCTTGTTTGCCTGGATCAACATGGAGCAGCAGGGCTTCTACCGGACGCTCACCGGCGCGCTGAAGGGCATGCGCGACAATCCCTGGCATCTCTGGTCGCTGATCGGCCTTTCCTTCTCCTACGGCGTCTTCCACGCCGCCGGCCCCGGCCACGGCAAGGCGGTCATTTCCTCCTATATGATCGCCAATGAGACGGAGCTGAAGCGCGGGGTGATGCTCTCCTTCCTCTCCTCGCTGCTGCAGGGCATCGTCGCCATCCTGCTGGTCGGCGCCGCCTATCTGGTGCTGCGTGGCTCCTCGATATCGATGACGCAGGCGACGACCTTTCTCGAGCGTGTCAGCTTCGCGCTGGTGGCCGCCTTCGGCGCCTATCTGCTGGTGCGCAAGGTGAAGGCCCTGGCGCTGACGAGGCCGGCACATGCAGAGGGGCTGGCGCTGGCGGCCGGGCCTGCCTTCGAGCCGCACGACCATGCCCACCATGACCATGATCATCATCACCATCACCACGCGCATCATCATGCCGCGCATCACGGCCATGACCATGCCGCCGGTGAGGTCTGCGCCACCTGTGGCCATGCGCATGCGCCAGACCCGGCCCTGCTGCGGGCCGAGCAGTTCGACTGGCGCGAGGCCTGGTCGGCGATCCTGGCGGTGGGGCTGCGGCCCTGCTCGGGCGCGCTGATCGTGCTCAGCTTCGCGCTGTTGAACGGGCTCTATCTCGGCGGCGTGCTGTCGGTCTTCGCCATGGCCATCGGCACGGCGATCACCGTCTCGGTGCTGGCGACGCTGGCGGTGACGGCCAAGGATCTCGCGGTCCGCTACGCTTCCTCGACGGGAACGGCCCTGCGCGTGACCCATGGTATCGAGATTGCCGGTGCGCTGCTGGTCCTTGTCCTCGGCCTTGCCCTGCTCGGCGCCTCGCTGCAGGGCTGATCAGTCCGGATGCCGGCGCTGGTAGCGCGCCCTCAGCCAGAAGACCACGAAGAAGCCCAGGATGAAGAGGCCGCCGACGAGGACGGCGAGCAGCGGCGAGGTCTGGCCGAGGAACAGCACCACCGTCGGCAGGAAGAAGAAGCCGGCGGCGAAGAGGATCATGATCAGGCCGGCGGCGATCGCCGCATTGCGGTCCTTGCGCGTCACGGCTTCGCCTCCCCTGCCCCGGTCAGCGACGAGCGGATCTCTTCCAGACGACGGCGCTGACGCCCCTCGCCATCGAAATTGTCGGGCGCGAGCCAGGCTTCGAAGGCGGCCTTGAGAAGCGGCCATTCCCCATCGATCATCGAGAACCAGGCCGTGTCGCGATTGGCCCCCTTGGCGACCATGTGCTGGCGGAAGACGCCTTCGAAGGTGAAGCCCAGCCGCTCCGCCGCCACCTTGCTCGGCTCGTTCGCATTGTGGCACTTCCACTCGTAGCGGCGGTAGCCAAGATCCTCGAAGACATGGCGTGCCATCAGATAGTGAAGCTCGGTCGACAGCGGCGAGCGCGCCATGGCCGCGCCATGCGCGACCGAACCGACCTCGATGACGCCATTGGCGGGATCGGGCCGCATATAGCTTGCCATGCCGACCACGGCGCCGCCCGCCTTCTCGCGCGCGACGAGCGTGATCAGGCTGGCTTGCGCGCCATCAAGCCAGGCGCCGAAGCCCGCGACATCGGCAAAGGCTGGCTGCGGGAAATATCGGAGGCGATCATTGACGGCGAGGCCGCCGAAGGCGTCCCAGAGCGGCTGCAGATGCGCCGCGCGCACGTAGGGTTCCAGCACGAGCCGCGCGCCTTCGAGCCTGACCGGCTTCGGTGCCGGGCAGCCGGCCCAGTTGGTCAGATCGCGCATGCCCTCTCTCCTTCGCCGCTGGCCAGGGACCCTACACCCCTTGAAGCCCGGCTTAGGCGAAGTTCCGCTCGACCACAAATCGAATCTGGTGATCGGGCCATCACCGGCCCCGATGAGAGGGCCGGCGTCCTAAGGCAGACGGCAGTGTCGCGCTTAGATCACCGAGGCGGAGGGCGCCTGCTGGCTGCCGGCTGGCACCTTGGCGGCGGCGACCGTTGCTTCGATATGCTCGACCAGCGCATCAGCTAGGCCCAGCCGGCCGGCGAGCAGGTCGAGATAGCCACGCTCCGTGCGGGTATCGGGCTCGATCGTCAGACGCGAGGCGGTGTAGAGCTCCACCTTCTCCTCCTCGGTGCGCGCGGCGGCGATGATCCCGTCGAGATCGATTGGGCTTGCCAGTTCCTGGCGCAGGAAGGCTTCCGCCTCCTCGTCGAGCCCGCTTTCGCCGACCCGCTCCATGATATGGGCGCGCTCGGCCTCGTCGATATGGCCGTCGGCACGCGCGGCGGCGATCATCGCGCGGATGAGCACGAGGACGAAATCATTGCGGATGACGCCGGGCGCGATGCTGAAGCCGGAATCCTCCGGCGGCACGGTGACCTCGGGTGTAGCACCCGGCGCAGCGGCAAAGCCGGCGCCCGGCTTCTGGCCAGCCTGGTAGTTCTTATAGGCCTGATAGCCAAGACCGGCGATCGCCGCGAGGCCACCGAGTTTCAGGGCCGTGCCGGCGATGTCGCGGCCCTTGCCGGAGCCGAGCAGGATGGCGGCCAGGGCCCCCGTCTTCAAAGGATTGTTGCGGGCGATCGAGCCGAGCTGCCCGGCCTTGTCCGAAAGAGACCCGCCGCCGAGCACGCTGCCGACAAGTCCGCCCAGACCGCTCGGGCCGAGAGCGCCGCCGAGACCGCCGCCGGACGCGAAGCCGTCCGACGATGGCCGTCCGTCCCGCGTGATATCGCGATCCCGATTGCCGGAGAACCCCTGCGAGCCCAGCAACTGATCCAGCAATTTCTTCGCGTCCAACATCGGCGACCTCTTCCTGTCCGTGGCGTTGAGCACCGGAGATAGGAAGAGGGCGCGCAAAGGCAAACCGGCTGACGCGAACGTGACCGGTTTGCGCGTGACGGAATGAGACGATCAGCCCTTCAGGGCGGCCGCCTCGCTGGCGAGCGCGGTGATGCCGGCCCAATCGCCGGCGGTCACCAGATGGGCCGGCGCGACCCAGGACCCGCCGACGCAGACGACGTTCGGCAGGCTCAGATAATCGCGAGCGTTCTTGAGCGAGATGCCGCCGGTCGGGCAGAAGGTGATGCCAGCCAGCGGCGAGGACAGCGACTTGAGATAGGAGGCGCCGCCCGCCTGTTCGGCCGGGAAGAATTTCATGACGTCATAGCCGGCGTCGAGCAGGGTCATGGCTTCCGTCGCCGTCGCGGCACCCGGCAGGAAGGAGGCGTCGTAATCCTTCTCCGCCTCGATCAGCGCCGTCGTCGTGCCGGGGCTGACGATGAACTGCGACCCGGCTTTGACCGCCTGCTCATACTGCGCCGGGGTGAGGATGGTACCGGCGCCGGGCACCGCCCCTTCGACCTCCTTGGCGACCGCCTCGATGGCCGCGAGGGCAGCGGGGGTACGCAGCGTGATTTCGATCGCCTTCAGCCCGCCGGCGACCAGCGCGCGGGCAAGCGGCACGGCATGGGTCGCATCCTCGATGATGAGGACCGGAACTACCGGCTGCAGCTTGAGAGTGGTCAGCAATCTCGCGGTCTTCTCGCTCATCGGCCTTGTTCCTCAATCGATTGAAATGGTCGGCTCCGGAATATCGCTTGAACGGCCCGATGTCGAGTTCTTCTGGACTTCCAACCGACAAGACTTAACTATACGCCGGCAAGAGGGGACCGCATGGCCAAGGAAATCGAGCGCAAGTTTCTGGTGGCCGGCGATGGCTGGCGGGCGACGGCCGGGCCGGGCGTCGCCATGCGCCAATTCTACATCGCCGCTATGTCGGACCGCAGCGTAAGGCTGCGGATCCTTGATGCAAAGAGCGCGAAGCTGACGATCAAGGTCGGCACCGGCCTGCTGGTGCGCGATGAATTCGAGTTCGACGTGCCGCTCTCGGAAGCGGAAGACATGCTCTCGGCCGCGCTTGGAACGGTGATCGAGAAGACGCGTTATCGCGTGCCCGGCGGCGCGCATGTCTGGGAGGTCGATGTCTATGCCGGCGTCCATGCCGGCCTGATCGTCGCCGAGGTCGAGATGCGCAGCGAGGACGACGATCCCACCCTGCCGGACTGGCTGGGGGCGGAGGTAACCTCGGACGGGCGCTACTCCAATTTTTCCCTCGCCACCCATGCGCAGATCCCCGGCGAGGCGTAAGCAGCGAGCGAAGACATGGCCTTCAAACTGTCGACCACCCGCCCCTTCACCCGGGAGTTCCATCGGCTTGCCAGCGGCCAGCTTGATCAGGCGATCAACCAGCTGGAACGGCGGCCGGAAGGCCCCTTCGAGGCGATCCATGCGGCGCGCAAGGCGGTCAAGAAGGTGCGCGGCCTCTATCGTTTCGTCGCCACGGCAGCGCCTGAGGCCCGCAAGACGGAAAACCGGCGGCTGCGCGACGCCTCCCGCGCGGTGGCGCGGCTGCGCGATGCCCAGGCGCTGGTCGAGACCGCGCAGATCCTCCGTGACCGGCTGGCCGACGAGGAGGAAGACGCCGCGCAGCGCGCCGTCGATGCGCTAACCGCGCGCCGCGGCTGGATGATCGAGGCCGAGACCGATCTTGACCGGCGTCTCTTCGACTATACCGACGCGCTGAAGGCCGCCCGCGCCGCGGCTGGCGAACTCGACTTCGACAATCGGCCAAAGGCTGCGCGCCAGCTGGCAAGTGCCGCCTGGCGGCGCAGCCTGACCCGGGTCAAGGCGGCGCTCGAAGCCGCCCGCGAGGATCGCACGCCCGATGCCTTCCACACGCTGCGCAAACGCTGCCAGGACGATCGCTTCCACCATCTTCTCCTGATGCGGCTCTGGCCGGCCGCCCTCAAGGCGCGCGAGCAGCAGATCAAGGCGCTGATCGACCGCCTCGGCCTGCTCCATGACTTCGCGGTGCTGCTGCAAACGCTGATCGCCGAGCCGGCCCTCCTCTCGCCCGACGATCAGGTGATCCTGCGCCATGCGCTGGAGGTGGAGATCGGCGCCGAGGGCCGCCGCGCGCTGATCAAGGCGGAGGCGCTCTACGCGCTCGACCCCAAGCGCGAAGCACTGCGGATCGAGCGCCTGTGGAAACTGGCCTACTGAGCCTCGACGGCGGCCGGACGTCTTCGCGCGGCGGCCGCCTGATCGATCTCGCGAGCCGGTTTTCTTTCCGCGACAAGGTCCTATGCTGCCGATCATGTCCCGCTCGGCCCGCCTTCTCGATCTGCTCCAGCTTCTCCGCACCCATCGCCGCCCTGTTTCCGGGCGGAACCTTGCGGAGGCGCTGTCGGTCAGCCTGCGCACGCTCTACCGCGACATCGCCACTCTGCAAGCCCAGGGCGCCGATATCGAAGGCGCACCCGGCATCGGCTATCGGCTGAAGCCCGGCTTCCTGCTGCCGCCCATCATGCTGCAGGAGCGGGAGATCGAGGCGCTGGTGCTTGGCATGCGCTGGGTGGCCTCGCGCACCGATCCGGCGCTCGAAGAAGCGGCCGGCCATGCACTTGCCAAGATCGCCGCCGTCCTGCCGGAGGAAACGCGGCGCGAGCTCGAGCGGACAGCGCTCCTGGTGCCCCGCCCCCTGCCCGGCCAGCAGAGCTTGCCGGACCTGACGCCGCTGCGCGCGGCGATCCGCGCCGGGCTGAAGGTCGATCTCACCTATCGCGACCAGGCCGGCGCCACGACCGAACGCCGGGTCTGGCCCTTCGCGCTCGGCTATTTCGAGGATGTGCGGGTGCTGATCGCCTGGTGCGAACTGCGCAAGGGCCATCGTCACTTCCGCGTCGATCGCATCGCCACCCTCGCGCTGACCGAAGAACGCAGCCCGCGCGGCCCCGACCTGCTGCTTGCCGAGTGGAAGCGGGACCAGGGTCTGAGCCGCACCTGATCATGCTGACACAATCTGGCAGCATGGTCGGCTAGATCGTCTCCGGCCAACACAGGAGACCAGCCATGAACGCTCAATTCATCATCCTCACCGTCCGCGACCCGCTCGCAAGCGCCGACTTCTACGAGCGCCTGCTCGGCCGGGCGGCGATCGACCGCGCCTCAACCTTCTCGCTCTTTGCCCTCAACGAGGCTACCAAGCTGGGGCTGTGGTCGTCGCAGACCATCAAGCCGGCGGCGACCGGCGCACCGGGCATCGCGGAGCTGACCTTCGTTCTGCCGGATCGTGCGGCGGTCGATGCCTGCCATGCCGACTGGCAGGAAAAGGGGATCCCGATCCTGCAGGCGCCGGAGCAGGCGGATTTCGGCTATACGCTCTGCGGCGCCGACCCGGACGGCCACCGGCTGCGCGCCTTCGTGCCGAACGCTGGCTGACGAGGCGCGGACTGACCGGGCGCCAAGCGGTGGGCCACCCCTGCCGCGAGGGCGTTGCATGGCGGCGGCGAAGCCTGTATTTGACGGGCATGACAGACAGCGCCACGACCTTGGCTCCGGAAACCGCGCCGTTTCTGGTGGCAGCCCTTTACCACTTCACGCCCTTCGCGCGGGCTGCCGAATTCCGGCAGCCTCTGCAGGAGGCCTGCGAGGCCGAAGGCGTGAAGGGCACGCTGCTGCTCGCCCATGAAGGCATCAACGGCACGATCGCCGGGTCCGATGCGGGGATCCGCGCCGTGCTCGCCCTGTTGCGGTCGCAGCCGGAATTCGGGGATCTGACGCATAAGGAAAGCCGGGCCTCCGTCATGCCCTTCCTGCGCATGAAGGTGCGGCTGAAGAAGGAGATCGTCACCATGGGGGTCGAGGACATCGACCCCACCCGCTCGGTCGGCACCTATGTCGAGCCGAAGGACTGGAATGCGCTGATCTCCGATCCCGATACGATCGTCATCGACACGCGCAACGACTACGAGACGGCGATCGGTACCTTCCGCGGCGCGGTGGATCCGAAGACCAAGACGTTTCGCGAGTTTCCCGATTGGGTAAAGGCCCATCCCGGCCTGCACAACAAGCCGAAGATCGCCATGTACTGCACCGGCGGCATCCGCTGCGAGAAGGCCACCGCCTTCATGAAGAGCCAGGGCTTCGACGAGGTCTACCACCTCAAGGGCGGCATTCTCAAATATCTGGAGGAGACCCCGGCCGAGGAGAGCCTCTGGGACGGCGCCTGCTTCGTCTTCGACGATCGCGTGTCGGTAACCCATGGCCTGGCCGAGGGCGAGCACAGTCTCTGCCATGCCTGCCGGCAGCCGCTGACGGCCGAGGATCGCGCTTCGCCGCTGCATGAGGAGGGCGTTGCCTGCGTCCATTGCCATGACAGTCGCAGCGAGGAAGACCGCCGGCGCTATCGCCAGAGACAGCACCAGATGCAACTCGCCCGCGCCCGCGGAACCCGGCATCTCGGAAGCTGAACGGGCATGGGGTCGATCGTGATTTCCCCGCTCGGCGCGGTGCCGGAATTCGGCGCCGTCGTGACGCACCGCATCTGGGCCGCCTGGTCCGAGTCGGAAGGCTTTACCTTCGAGGAGCTCAAGCGCGACCTCGCCTGCAATCTGAACGGTCCGGGCATCCCCTTCACGCTGGTGGCGCATGACGGCGACGCCTTCCTGGGGACCGTCTCGGTCATCGATGACGACCTGCCCGTCCGCCCCGCCATCTGGCCATGGCTCGCCTCGCTCTGGGTGGAGCCGGACGCGCGCGCCCGCGGCATCGGCGCCCGGCTGATCCACGAATCGCTGACCCGCGCCGCGGCTTATGCCCCGGCGCTGCATCTGCATGCGACGGCGGACGTCGCGCCCTTCTACGAAGCGCGGGGATGGACGGCGGTGGAGCACGAGGTCAACGGCGTCACCATCTTCCGCCGCCCCACCCGCGCCCCAGAGGCAGTTTCATAGGCGGGCGCTAGGTCGCGCACGGTCGTTCGCTTCGGCATGGCTGGAACCAATCAAACGCCGGGTGCATGGCCAACGCTGGTGCACCGTCAGTCCTCGACCGGATCCTGGACCGCCCAGCGGCGGCCGTTCACGATCAGGATCGCCAGCGCGATCACACCCGCCAGGACCGTGAGAAACCCCACCCGCATCGCCACCTCCGGCGGACCGACGAAGGCGATATCCATGGCCGCATGAAAGACGGCAGCGAGAAAGACGCTGCCGCCGGTGCCGTTGAACAGAAGGGTCAAGAGGAAGGCGCCGGTGACGAGGCTCGCAAACCAGCCGGCAATGCCGACTGCATCGAGCGCCGTCAGCCCTGGCGAGAACAGGAAGAGCGGCCAGTGCCAGACCGCCCAGATCACCGACAGGATGAGCGTGGCGGAAACAGGGTGCAAGCGGCTCTGCAGAAGCGGCAGGGCGAAGCCACGCCAGCCGATCTCCTCTCCGAAACCATAGAAAACCAGCACGGCCAGACCGTAGATCCAAGGCGGCAGGCCCGGGAATTCCGGACTTACCGCCAGCGTCCCGGGCAGAACGTTTGCGCCGGCTTGCTGCGCGAGCACCTGCGCCAGGAAGAGGAGTAGAAACGGCCCGAGCCAAGCCGCGCCATGCCAGAGCAGCGCCCGCAGACCTCCCCCTGCACGCCAGTCGAGGCTGCGCGCCAAAAGCCGGCGTAAGGCTCGCGGACCGCTGGATGAACAGGCCGCGCAAAGCCCGGCCGCCGCAGGGCCGAGACTGCCCAGGAGATGCAGCATGCCGAGCCAGGGATTGTCGGAAAAGCTTGTCTCCAGCATATCCTGGAGCAACCAGAGCGACCAGGATATGCCATAGGCGAGAAGCATGAAGCCGAAGAGGCGCGTGCGAAGGATGGGTGGGCGCCAGGACCCGGCAGGACGGATTCGCATGACATGGTCTCCCATCTGCAGTGCCCCCAGGACGCCGGAAATGCTCATAAGAGCATTCTAATACGACGAGAATGACATTGCTAGAGCCTGTCCCGCATGTGGAAGCCGGTCCGACCGCGCGCTTTCTAAAAGCCCCGGCAGCGTGTGCTCGGCGGGTGACGCGGCAGCGGCGGCGACCGCCTTCCGCACAGGCATGATCGGCCGCGCGCTCGAAAGCGCCACGAGACAGGCAGAGCAGTGCTCCTTTCAGCCGCGTCGGCGCCGGATCTTGACCTTATCGATGTCGCGCAGCAGTGCCTTGAAATCTTCCGCAGCGGCAAGGTCCTTGCCCTTCAGCTCTTCCCCGGCTTCGAGACGGGCGAGAAGCACCGCCACCACATCCTGCAACCGGCCGATCTGGCGGCCATAGCTCGCCACGCTGTCGAGCACCTCCGCCTCGACCTCCGGGTCCCCGGAGGGCCCGATATCGATCGAGAAGAGGCTGAAGCTCGAATTGTGCGGCGAGAAGATCCAGGTCCACGGATTGATCGTCTGCGAGACGTCGCCCGAAAGCGGCGCTCGCATGTCAACCGGAATGCGGAATCGTGCCATGCGCCACCCCTGCCCGCCAGAAGACCCGTGCTGAATGAGCGGATGCTAACGCGAAAGACCTTGCGGCGCCAGCCTCATTCGGGCTGGTGATTGCCTTTCGGAAACTGGCTGGCCAGCGCCTTGTACCAATGCCCGCTCTTCTTGATGGTTCGCTCCTGCGTCTCATAGTCGACATGGACGATGCCGAAGCGCATCCGATAGCCCTCCGCCCATTCGAAATTGTCCATCAGGCTCCAGGCAAAATAGCCGCGCATCGGATAACCTTCGGCGATGAGATCGGCGGTGACCGACAGGTGCTCGGCGATATAGTCGAGCCGCGGCTGGTCATCCACTACGCCATTCTCCACGCCCATATTGTAGGCGGCACCGTTCTCGGTGATGTAGCAGTCCGGCAGTGCGTAACGGGCGTTCAAGGTGCGGATCAGATCGCCGAGCGCCTGGGGATAGATTTCCCAGCCGATATCGGTGGTCTCCGGGTTGACGAAGGGTGCAGGCTTCGTCGCCGGGAACTCGGCGCCTGGGGTCGGATCGTCGGCGACGCGCAAGGGCGTGTAGTAATTGAGGCCCCACCAGTCGAGCTTCTGGCTGATGAGCGCGAGATCCCCATCCTCGATCGGCGGCATCCGGTTGCCGAGCGCGGACAGGAAGGACTCGGGATAGGCGCCTTTGAAGATCGGCCCGAAGAAGACGCCGTTGTGGAAATCGAAGGCGCGTTCGCCCGCGGCCCGATCGGCCTCGCTGTCGCTGCCCGGGTAAATGTGGGTGGGATTGATGACGATCCCGACCGGCAATTGCGGCCGCTCCTCGCGGATGGCGGCGACGCCGAGCCCATGGGCGAGCATGGTGGTGTGCAGCGCGTGGAGAGCCGCATCCATGCTGCGTTCGCCCGGCGCATGAATGCCGTAGAGATGGCTGAGCCAGACGGAGCACCAGGGCTCGTTGAAGGTCGCCACCGAATCGAGCCGGTCGCCGAGCCGCGCGATCGCCGTGCGCGCATAGCGCTCGAACGCGAAGGCGGTCGAGCGTGCGGTCCAGCCACCGTCGCCGGCCAGCGTCAGCGGCAGGTCCCAGTGGTAGAGGGTGGCGAAGGCCTTGATGCCGCGGGCTTTCAGCCCGTCCACCAGCCGGTCGTAGAAGTCGAGCCCCTTCTCATTGATCGGCCCGGTTCCATCCGGGTAGATGCGCGGCCAGGCGATGGAGAAGCGGTAGGCCTGGACGCCCAGCGAGGCGATGAGATCGAGATCCTGATCCAGCCGATTGTAGTGATCACAGGCGACATCACCATTGTGCCGGCCGAAGACACGACCCGGCATGTTCGCAAAGGCATCCCAGATCGACGGCTTACGTCCATCCGCCTTTGACGCACCCTCGATCTGGAAGGCGGCTGTGGCGACGCCGAACAGGAAGTCTCCGGGGAAACGGGCTGCGAGAAGCGCGGAATCGGGCATGCGGTCTGTCATGGCGGCGGGTCCTTGTTCGAGGGAACTGTAACGTTGCAGTAAAGGGAGAGAGGGAAAAGTCAATGCGAAATTGGTAATGGTCGAGGGCAGGAAGGGCGGGGCCGTGCAAGGCTATAGGCTGCGCAGGAGAAGGAGAAGTTCGGCCTGGCGATGGGTCCCCGTCTTGCGAAAGATCGTCTTCAGCCGGTGCCGCGCGGTCTCGGTCGCCAGGCCGAGCGTGACGGCCGCATCCTGCACCGAACCGCCCTGGGCGAGTTGCCGGCAGAGGCGCTGTTCGGCCGGAGTCAAGCGGAAGAGCTCTTTCAGCACCGCAGGATCAAGGCCCTCAGCCGCTACAGTATGGAGCGGCCGACATTGGACGAGCACCTGCGGGCGCGCCGGCCACAGGCCGGAGATCTGCAAAGCCGGCAGGCGCGCAAGCGCGATGCGCCAGCGTTCACCCTCGCCATCGACGAACAGCGTTTCGGAGGCGAGGCTCGATGCCTGTGAGAGCGCGTGGATTGCCCGCTCGATCCGCGCCTGCGCGCGCGAATCGTTGAAAACCAGATGACCGCGGCGGGACCCGAACAGAAGCCCGCCAGAGAGCGCGCGCTCGGCAGGTGCCGTGCAGTCGAGGACCGTCATCCGGTCGTCCACGGTCAGCGCGATCTCCGCCGCCTGGCCGGTCAGCACCAGCCCGGCAGCCTGATGATCGAGCCGCTGCTGGCGCGTGTGAAGCTCGAACAGCGCAGTGGCAAAGGGGCGGATGAGACGCGTCAGGAGCATGTGCAATTGCGGATCATAGGCTTCGGCCTGACGCAGCGGATAATGGATGGCGAGGCGTACCCGGCTGTCGACGCTGCCGCTGATCTTGATCCCCGCGGCGGCATGCAGCTCGGGATAGCGGCGGAGGAAATCGGCGTAAAAAGCCGAGCGCTTGAGAAGGCGCACAGGAAAGTCCCGTTCCGAAATCGAACTGCACGCCTCCGGCGTCGCCTGCCAGACCGCGCCCCAGGGGTTGCGGTGCGCGAAATCCCTCTGAAACTGCTGCACCGCAGCTGGATCGAGACCTGCCGTCACGACCCCGCTGACCCTGTCGGCCACAGGATCCTCATGGAAGAGCATGGCGCCCGCTCCGGGGAAGAACTCCGCGATCGCCGCACAGACGCTGCCCCAGCCATCCCCCGACATCGCGGCATGGTCGATGCGGCGGGAAAGGTCGGCTAAAAGTGGATGAGGATGCATCGGGCCACCTTGCTCTGGCCTCACGATCCGCCGGCAGCGACGGGTTGACGGAGCATCACATCGTCAAGCGCTAAATCAGGATAAGCGCGCGGATCGATGGGGTCAAGGCAAGGTGCCACTGGACGAGGCGGGATCTGCGTCTGGTTGCCCCCAGACGCAGACCGGCTCGTCATGAACCATTAACCCGAACACCTTCAGGCATTACTACTTTAGGTGATTCGGTTTATCGGTCAAGTTGCTTCCGCAGTTTAAACCTTCACCCAAGCGCCATTCTTCTTCGAAGAGCGAACGCAGGCATCGACGAAGATCATCCCCTTCATGCCATCGTCGACGGTTGGATAGATCACGGCCGGGTCGAGCGCCGCACCGGACTGCTTGGCCCGAATGGCCTCGGCCGCCTCGGTATAAATATTGGCGAAGCCTTCGAGATAGCCTTCCGGGTGCCCAGGCGGGATGCGCGAGACGCGATTGGCTTCGGCCAGCGCTCCGGCGCCCATGCGCGTGATCAGCTGCTTGGGCTCGCCATGGCGGGTAAACCAGAGATAGTTTGGATCCTTCTGGGTCCACTCCAACCCGCCCTTGGTGCCATAGACGCGCACCTGCAGGCCGTTTTCATGGCCCGGCGCCACCTGGCTGCACCAGAGCATACCCTTGGCACGCACGCCGTCCTTCTCCTTGAAGCGCAGCAGGACATGGGCATTGTCGTCCAGCGCCCGGCCCTCGACGAAACTGTCGAGATCGGCGGCGAGTTCGTCCAGTTCGAGGCCGGACACGAAGGCGCCGAGATTATAGCCATGCGTGCCGATGTCGCCGGTGGAGCCGCCGGCACCCGAGCGGGCCGGATCGGTGCGCCATTCCGCCTGCTTGGAGCCCGACTTTTCGACCGCATCGGTCAGCCAGTCCTGCGGATATTCGATCTGCACCAGACGCACCGTGCCGATGTCGCCGCGTTCGACCATGGCGCGGGCCTGGCGCACCATCGGATAGCCGGTATAGTTGTGGGTGAGGATGAAGAGCGCATCGCTTTCTGCCGCCAGCGCTTGCAGCTTGCGGGCGTCGCTCAAGGTCGAGGTCAGCGGCTTGTCGCAGATCACATGGATGCCGCGCTTCAGGAATTCGCGCGCCGCTTCGAAATGCACGTGATTCGGGGTGACGATCGCCACCGCCTCGATCCCGTCCTTCAGCTTGGCCTCGCGGATCGCCATCTGGCGATAGTCGGAATAGATCCGCGCGGGGTCGAGGCCGAGATCGCGGCCCGAGGCCTGCGCCTTTTCCGGCGTCGAGGACAAAGCGCCGGCCACCAGCGTGAAGCGATCGTCAAGCCGCGCCGCCATGCGGTGGACAGCACCGATGAAGGCGCCAGCGCCGCCGCCCACCATGCCGAGCCGGATGCGCCCCAGCTTGATTCCGTCCGCCTTGCCTTCGATTGCCATCCTGCTCTCCCTTGTTCCAATCTTCACCCGGCCGCAGCCCCTGCTGCCGGCCTAGCGGCTTGCGCCCCCGTTCGGCAAGGGTGCAGCCCAGTCATCGTTCATGCTGCTCAGGAAATCCCCAGCATCCGCCGATTGGCCGCCTCGTCGGTGCCGCCGCCGGCGAAATCGTCGAAGGCCTTCTCGGTGACGCGGATGATGTGATGCTTGACGAAGTCCGCGCCCTCGACCGCACCATCTTCCGGATGCTTGAGCGCGCACTCCCATTCCACCACCGCCCAGCCGTCGAAATCATTGGCGGTCAGCTTGGAGAAGACCGCGCCGAAATCCACCTGCCCGTCGCCCGGCGACCGGAAGCGCCCCGCCCGGTTCACCCAGCTCTGGAAGCCGCCATAGACGCCCTGGCGGCCAGTCGGGTTGAACTCCGCATCCTTGACGTGGAACATGCGGATCCGGTCCTTGTAGATGTCGAGATTCTCCAGATAGTCGAGGCACTGCAGGATGTAATGCGAGGGGTCATAAAGCATGCAGGCGCGGGCATGGTTGCCGGTGCGCTCCAGAAACATCTCGTAGGTGATCCCGTCATGGAGATCCTCGCCGGGATGGATCTCGTAGCAGACATCGACGCCATTTTCCTCCGCATGGTCGAGGATCGGCCGCCAGCGGCGGGCAAGTTCGTCGAAGGCGGTTTCCACCAGGCCGGCAGGCCGCTGCGGCCAGGGATAGAGGAAGGGCCAGGCGAGCGCGCCGGAGAAGCTCGCCATGGCGTTGAGGCCGAGATTCTTCGACGCCGTCAACGCCAACTTGACCTGCTCGACCGCCCATTCCTGCCGCGCTTGCGGATTGCCGCGCACCTGCGGTGCGGCAAAGCCATCGAAGCCCTCATTATAGGCCGGATGGACCGCGACCAGCTGGCCCTGCAGATGCGTGGAAAGCTCGGTGATGACGACGCCATTGTCGCGGGCCTTGCCCGCGAGTTCATCACAATAGGTCTTCGACGTCGCCGCCTGTTTGAGGTCGATCAGCCGCGAGTCCCAGGTGGGCACTTGTACGCCGACATAGCCGCAATCGGCGGCCCATTTGGTGATTGAGTCCCACGAGTTGAAGGGGGCGGCATCGCCGGCGAATTGCGCGAGAAACAGGCCCGGGCCCTTGATGGTCTTCATCTGTCGTCTCCTCCGTTCGATGCCGGTCCACGACTTGGGTTCCCGGCGTATTCGACCCAAGCCGCAATCAAGCGGTTGAAGATCGTTCTGTAACGTTGCAGCTGCGCCCGGACACTAGACGCCCGCTTACAAAGGCGCAACCGTTCGTGCGGGTCGGATCTGCACATTGAAAAGCCGCCCACGATTGTTCGCGGGCGGCCCTGATAGACTTGAGGTTCAGAACGGCGAGTCGGGGAAGTAGAAGTTCTTGGCGTTGTCCGGGGTCACCAGGGTCGCATCGAGCGTGTAGGTGCCACTGACGGGAACCTGGTCGTAGAGCGCCGAGGCGGTCAGTTCCATCGCCGTGCCAACCATGGCCGGCGGATAGAGCACGTCGACCGGGATCATCTTGTCGCCATCCATGACACGCTTGATCATGTCCTTCGAGCCGGCGCCGGCCACGACATACTGAATGTCCTTGCGGCCGGCCTGTTCGATCGCCTGCAGCACGCCGACAGCCATGTCGTCGTCCTGGCACCAGACTACGTCGATCTTCTGGTACTTGGTCAGGTAGTCCTGCATGACCTTGAAGGCGTCGTCGCGGTTCCAGTTGCCGTATTGGCGGTCCAGAACCTTGACGCCCGAGCCGGCGATGCCCTTGTCAAAGCCGTCCTGGCGCTGCTGGTCGATCGGGATCGGCAGGCCGCGGATGACGACGACTTCGGCGTTCGGCGTCTTCTCGGCGATGTACTTGCCGGCGACTTCGCCAAGTGCCGGATTGTTGCCGGCGACATAGAGATCGCGGATCGAATTGTCGTTCACGCTCGGCGCGCGGTCGACGATCGTCACGAACTTGTTCTTGTCCTTGACTTCCTTGATGGCGTTGACCAGCGGATCCGGGTCGGACGGCAGGATGACGAGGGCGTCGATGCCCTGCACCGAAAGGTCCTGCACGGCATTGGCCTGGCTTGCGGCATCCGGCGAGGTCTTGACGATGACGTTCAAGCCCGGATGTTCGGCCATCAGCAGCTTGGCGACACGCTCGGCATGGAAGACCACGCCGGAGGTCCAGCCATGGTCGGCTGCCGGAATCGAGACGCCGATCGTCTTCGTCTCCTGTGCAAAAGCGGTGGCGGACATCAGCGCCGCGAGCGCCAGTCCCAAGATGGTCGTCTTCATGGTTTCTCCTCCCATTATCATGAAGGGTCTCTCGGCCTTTTGCCGGGGTGCCCTGCCAACCCTTATTCGTGTTCCCTAGCCCTTCCGCATCAGCGAACGCTGGACGAGCATGGCGATGATGATGATGGCGCCCTGGATGGCGCTCAGCAGATATTCGCTGACGAAGTTCGAGAGCAGCATGATGTTGCCGACGATCTCCAGGATGAAGGCGCCGCAGATCGTGCCCCAGATGCGTCCGACCCCGCCCCGCAGCGCGGTGCCGCCGACGACGACGGCGGTGATCGCCTGCAGCTCCCACAGGATGCCGGTCGTGGCCGAGGTGGAGCCGAGGCGCGGCACATAGATCAGCACGGCGATCGCCACGCACAAACCCTGGATGACATAGGCGAGTGTCCGCACCCGGTTGACATGGATGCCCGAATAGCGCGCCACATCCTCGTTCGACCCGACGGCGACCACATGGCGGCCATAACGCGTGCGGTAGAGCAGGAAGGCGCCGATGGCGGCGGTGACGAGGATGACGAGGATCGGAACGGGCACGCCGAAAATGTTGCCAAAATAGGCGGGGCGATAGAGTGACTGGACTGCCGGGTCGCGCAGCGTGATGGCGCCGCCCTGGGACAGCCAGGTCGTCAGGCCGCGATAGATGCCCATGGCGCCGAGCGTGGCGATGAAGGGCTCGATCCGCCCGAGCGTCGTGACAAGGCCGTTCGCCAGCCCGCACCCGGCACCGACGAGGATCGCCAGCAGCACGCCAATGGTCAGCGTGAGCGCCGGACTGCCGCCAAGGCCCGAGTTGAGGAACAGGATCATGATGCTCGCCACGAAGGCGACCATGGCACCGACGGACAGATCGAGCCCGCCCGAGGTGATGACGAAGGTGGCACCGACCGCGATGACGGCGATGAAGGCCGAGCGCGTGATGACGTTCGTCATGTTGTCGATGCTCAGGAAATTCGGATGCGCGAAGGCGCCGAGTACCAGAAGCAGCGCCAGCGCGATGAAGGGCGCAACGGCGGCGAGATCGAGGTCTTTCAGCGAGCGTGTCGGCTTCGGCCCCTCGGCGGCGAGATTGGTCATGATGCGGTCCTCAAAGCGGCCTGTTCCGAAACGCCGGTGGCGAGCACGACGATCTCGTTCTCCGTCATGGCGGCACCGGTCAGTTCGCCGGCGATTTCGCCGTTGCGCATGACCAGGATCCGATCGCAAATGCCGATGAGCTCGGGCATTTCAGAGGAGACGACGATGATCGAGCGCCCTTCCGCGGCCAGTTTCGCAATGAAGGCGTAGATCTGTTCCTTGGTGCCGATGTCGATGCCACGCGTCGGCTCGTCGATGATGACGATCTGCGGCTCGAGCATCATCATCTTGGCGAGCAGCAGCTTCTGCTGGTTGCCGCCCGAAAGCTGCCCGGCCAGCAGATCCTTGCGCCGGGTGCGGATGTCGAAATCGCGGATGGCGGTATCGAGCGCCTCGTCCTCGCGCTTGCGGTCCACCTGCCCACCGCGGGAGAAGCGGCCGAGCGCGGCCAGTGTCAGATTGACCCGCAGGTCCTTGGTGAGCAGCAGTCCCTTGCCCTTGCGGTCCTCGCTCAGGTAAACGATGCCGGCCCTGAGACTGGCCTTAACATCGGCAAATCGCACCGGCCGCCCGCCCATCAGGATCGTGCCCTTGGCCGGCCGAAGACCGACCATGCCCTCCATCAACTCCGTGCGCCCGGCGCCGATCAGCCCGGCAAAACCCAGGATCTCGCCCTTGCGGAGCGCGAAGGAGGCATGGCGCGCATAGCCGGGAACGGTCAGGTCGGAAACCTCCAGCACGGTCTCGCGCGATGCGGTTTCATGACGATCCGGATAGAGCTTGGCCACATCCCGCCCGACCATCAGCCGCGCCATGTCGGCCGGCTCCAGCGTCTCGCCGGGATGGGAGGCAACGAGCCGGCCATCGCGCAGCACCGTCACCCGATCGGCGATCTCCTTCACCTCCGGCAGGCGGTGGGAAATATAGAGGACGGCAACGCCACGGGCGCGGATATCGCGGATGAGTTGCAGGAGCGCCGCCGTCTCATGCGGAGTCAAGGACGCCGTCGGCTCGTCGAAGATGACGAGGCGATGCGGCACAAGCAGAACACGGGCGATCTGCACCAGCTGGCGCTGGGCGATCGAGAGCCGGCCGACGATCGCCTTCGGATCCAGATGGGCGCCGAGCGCGCGGATGGCAGCGCGGGCACCCTCATTCATGGCCCGATCGTCCAAAGTGAGGCCGCGGCCGATCTCCCGGCCGAGATAAACATTCTGCGCCACGGTCAGATCGGGGGCGAGCAGGATTTCCTGGTGAACGAGGACGATGCCCTTCTGCTCGGCATCGACAGGACCGGAGAAGGTGACGGGCGTGCCATCGATCTCGATCGTGCCGCGGGTCGGCTGATGGTTGCCGGCAAGGATCTTCATCAGCGTCGACTTACCGGCGCCGTTTTCCCCGATGATCGCATGGACCTCACCCGCCTCGACGGTCAGGTCGATACCCTTCAGCACCTCGACCATGCCGAAGCTCTTGGACAGGCCCTGGGCGCGCAGCAGTGGCGCGCCAGCGGAAGCTGCGTTGACGCTCATTGCCAGGCTCCCGCAGACCGGCCGGCAAAGCTGGCGCGGGCGGGCGAGCGGGCATAGCCGAAGGCGCCGACATGGGTCAGCGCCTCAGCCGTTCGGGCTGATGGTTTCGTCAAGCTGTGGTCTCCTCCGGAAGGGAAGCTAGCCGAAACGATGAGGTACGTAAAGCAGAAACGCGGCCTTCACGATGACGTTAGACGTCGTCTTTCCTGAGGGATCAATTATTTAAGCAGCCCGAGACCTATGACGATTTTGCTGGCCGTGCCGCGCCGAGACGACGAAGCCTCCGGTCAGTTGACGCATCGTCTCACTGATGCGCAGCAGCTCCTGCGTCGCGGCATTGGTCTCCTCCACCATCGCGGCCGTCTGCTGGGTAATCTGATCCATATTGTTGACGGCGCTGTTGATCTCGGCCAGGCCGGTGGCCTGCTCCTTGGCCGAGCCGGCAATGGCGTCGATCTGGCTATTGATCGAAACGACCTGATCGCCGATGACCTTCAGCGCCTCGCCGGTGCGGTTGACGAGCGAGACGCCGGTCAGCACGTCGGCGAAGGACTTGTCGATCAGCGCCTTGATCTCGCGCGCCGCTTCGGCCGACTTTTGTGCGAGGTCCCGGACCTCCTGCGCCACGACGGCAAAGCCCTTGCCAGCTTCCCCGGCCCGCGCCGCCTCCACCCCGGCATTGAGCGCCAGGAGGTTGGTCTGGAAGGAGATCTGGTCGATCACGCTGATGATTTGCGTAATCTTCCGCGAGGAGTCCTCGATCGCACTCATCGCGTTGATCGCCTCACGCACCACTTCGCCCGAACGCTGCGCTTCGGTGGTGGCGGTGGCGACGATGCGACGCGCCTCCTCCGTCCGGGCGGCGGATGTCTTCGCAGTCGTCGACAGTTCCTCGAGTGCGGCGGCGGTCTCCTCGAGTGCGGCCGCCTGCTTCTCCGTTCGCCGCGCTGCGTCGTCGGTGGCCTTGGAGAGCTCGGCCGCATTGCCCGCCGTCTGTTCGGCTGCGCCGACGATCGCCGCAATCGTCCCATCGAGCGTCGAGACGGCCGAGTTGAAATGATCGCGCATCGGCGCGAACTGCGCGGAAAGATCGGCTGCGACCGAGGCGGTGAGATCGCCGGCGGACAGGAGTTTCAGGGCCCGCTCCAGAGCGTCGAGTGCTGCCACCTGTTCGGCGGCGAGCGCCGCGCGCTGGTCCTCGGCGAGCTTGCGCTCCTCCTGCAGGACGCTCAGATAGACGCTGATGGCAAAGTCCATGTCGAGCAAGGCGGCCTTGGCGACGGCGCTGAGTTCCGTGCCGAGCTGCCGCCGCTTCTTGCTCTGGAACCGGCCGGAGAGATGCTTGTCGACGACGGCATGGATGATGCCTTCGAGGATCAGCGCGTAACCGCCAATATACCAGCGCGGCTCCAGGCCGAGACGCGCATGCGTCATGCCGATAGCCGTGACGGCCGAGACATAGTCCTGGTCGAACTTGCCTTCGGCAAGCCGTTCCCAATGCTTGACCTGGCGGGCCTTGGCGCCGTCGGCATGGGTCTTGCTGGAGAAGAAGCGTGCGGTCTGCGGATTGCGCGTCGCCTTGGCATAGAAGGCATTCAGGGCCTCGTCGAGCGAGGCAGCGATCACCGGACGCGCCTCGCGCAGCGCATCCCGATCAACTTGGCCGATGCCGATGAAATCCAGACGTTCCGACAGACTCTGCGATGCAGTTGTGGCGATAGATGAGGTCATTACGGACTCCTGACCGAGAGGCTATCAACCGCCGTGCATGCCCCCATGCCGGTCCGGCGCCGTCTCGACCAAGAAATGACACATCCGACTTAATTAAAGTTGAAAGAAAGCATCTACGCACGTAACTGAATGCTTTCTGAGGAATGCAACTAGTAAATCTAGGGATGCCCAAGCCGCCTCGGGAAGACCCCGAGCCGACAAACCAGCGTCAGGCGGCAGCAGGAGCCGCCACCTGACGAAGCCAGTCGATCAAACGTAGCGATTGACGATGTTCTCGAGCAGTTCCTGTCGGCCGGATTTCGGCTGCGGATTGAGGTCGGTCGCCTCGACATGGGCCGCCAGCTCTTCGAGCGACAGCGAGGTCAGGCGCTTCTGACCTTCGGCCGACTTCCAGCCAGCATAGCGCTCGTCGAGCGGGCCGGAGAGCGCCTTGTCCTCGATCATGCGGGCCGCTGCCTTCAGGCCGCGGGCGCAGCAATCCATGCCGCCGATATGACCGATCAGCAGATCCTGCGGATCGAGCGACTGGCGGCGCAGCTTGGCGTCGAAGTTGGTGCCGCCTGTCGTAAAGCCACCGCCGGCCAGGACATGGTAATAGGCGAGCGCCATTTCCGGAACATTGTTGGGGAACTGGTCGGTATCCCAGCCCGACTGGTAATCGTTGCGGTTCATGTCGATCGAGCCGAAGATGCCGAGCGCATTGGCAAGCGCCAGCTCATGCTCGAAGGAATGACCGGCTAGGATCGCGTGACCCTGCTCGATATTGACCTTCACCTCGTTTTCGAGCCCGTAGGACTTGAGGAAGCCGTAGACGGTGGCGACGTCGTAGTCGTACTGGTGCTTGGTCGGCTCCTGCGGCTTCGGCTCGATCAGGATCGCGCCCTTGAAGCCGATCTTGTGCTTGTACTCGACCACCATGTTGACGAAGCGGCCGAGCTGGTCGAGCTCCTGCTTCAGATTGGTGTTGAGCAGCGTCTCGTAGCCTTCACGGCCGCCCCAGAGCACGTAGTTCTCGCCGCCGAGCTTGACGGTCGCGTCCATGCAGGTCTTCACGGTCGCCGCGGCAAAGGCAAAGACGTCCGGATCGGGATTGGTGGCCGCGCCGGACATATAGCGGCGATGCGAGAAGAGGTTTGCCGTGCCCCAGAGCAGCTTCACGCCGGTCTCCGCCTGCTTGCCGGCGAAGTGGTCGACAATCTCGTTCAGGTTCCGGGTGTTTTCCTTGAAGCCAGCACCCTCCGGCCGCACGTCGGCATCGTGGAAGCAGTAATAGGGAACGCCGAGCAGCGAGAAGAATTCGAAGGCGACGTCGGCCTTCAGCTTGGCGGCATCCATCGTGTCCTTGAACCAGGGACGCTCAAAGGTCTGGCCGCCGAAGGGATCACCGCCCGGCCAGACGAAGGTGTGCCAATAGGCGACGGCGAAACGCAGATGGTCTTCCATCCGCTTGCCGAGCACGATCTCGTCGGGATTGTAGTGACGGAAGGCGAGCGGATTGGTGCTGTCCGGCCCTTCAAAGCCGATCTTCTGGATGTCGCCGAAAAAGCCGGTGCTCATGGGTGTGTCCTCATTGTGATGCTGTTGTCGTTGGATAATGGGGTCAGCCGGCCATCGCCGTGCGGACGGCGGGGTAGAGGCGGCGGTAGCGTTGGTAGGCGTCTTCATAGGCGCTGGTCAGCGCGCGATCGGGCTCGATGGTGGCGGCGGTGCGCGGCGCGGTGAAGACTGAGAGCGGGTCCGCCCCTGTCGCCGCGACGAGGCCGAGCCGTGCTGCGCCGAACGCCGCGCCGAAGTCGCCATCGGCCGGAAGATCGACGGGAATATCGAGCGCGGTGGCGATGGAGGCGAGCCAATAGCGCGAGCGCGATCCGCCACCGATGGCGGTGACGCGCCTGAGCTCGGTTCCCGCTGTCTTCAACGCTTCGAGACTGTCGCGGATCGCGAAACTGACGCCTTCGAGTACAGCCTGGGTCAGGACCACGCGGCTGCTCTCATGGCCGAGCCCCGCAAAGACGCCGCGGATCGCCGCATCATTGTGCGGCGTGCGCTCGCCGGAGAGGTAGGGAAGGAAGGTGACGCCGCTCGGCGCCTTCAGGGCCTCGCCAAGCTCGGAGGTCAGTTCCGCGGCGCTGCGGCCGGTCACCCCGGCATGCCAGTTCAGCGCATCGGTGGCGGAGAGGATGACCCCCATCTGGTGCCAGGTGTCGGGCAGCGCATGGCAGAAGGCATGGACCGCGCTTTCCGGATTGGGCAGATAGCGGGCATTGGCGGCAAAGAGCACGCCGGAAGTGCCGAGGGAGACGAAGGCCTGGCCCTCGCCAATCGTGCCCATGCCACAGGCCGAGGCCGCATTGTCACCGGCGCCGCCGGCCACGATGACCCCCTCGCCCATGCCCCATTCGGCGGCGAGCGATGCCTTGAGCTGACCGGCCGGCGCCGTGCCCTCCACCAGCTGCGGCATCTGCCGCTCCTCGAGCCCCGTCGCCGCCAAAAGATCGGCCGACCAGGCCCGCTTGCCGGTGTCGAGCCAGGAGGTGCCAGCAGAGTCGGACATTTCCGACATGTGCTCGCCTGTCAGCCACAAGCGCAGATAATCTTTCGGCAGCAGCACCCAGCGAACCTTGGCGAAGGTCTCCGGCTCGTGCTTGGCAACCCAGGCGAGCTTCGGCGCGGTGAAGCCAGGGAAGACGATATTGCCGGTCAGCGCGCGAAATCGCGGATCGGTGTCGAGCGCCGCCGCTTCCGCGAAGGAGCGCGTATCGTTCCACAGAATGCAGGGGCGGAGCACGGTGTCGGAGGCGTCGAGCAAGGTGGCCCCATGCATCTGCCCGGAAAGGCCGATCCCGCGCACGGCCGCCAGTTCGGCGGGATGGGCGGCCTTCAGTGCAGCGATCGCCTCCTGCGTCGCCCTGATCCAATCGGCGGGATCCTGTTCCGACCAGCCGGCCTGCGGACGCGAGACCTCGAGTGCCCCTGAACCGGAGCCGACGATCCGCTGGTCGTCGTCCATCAGGAGCGCCTTGACGCCCGAGGTTCCAAGATCAATGCCGAGATACATGCGTGCCGTCTCCTATGCCGCGTCCGGCGATGGCGCCGGCGCCTCGTCTCCACCCTCGGCGAAGGGCAGATTGTCTTTGAGAAAAATATCGATGCGAATCCGTTCCTGCGCCGCGATCACCGCGACGCCGTCCGCCCGTGCCTTGAGCACGCGGATGGCGCTGCGCACTTCGTGGCCGGCATCCTGGTTGAGAACGGCATCGATCAGCTCGGCCTCGAGCGCCGCGCGGGTATGGGCGGTCAGCTCATGGGCGATGACCGCCCGCGGACGCGCCTGCTTCTGCAGACGAAGCGCGGCGATCAGGCCGCGATTGCCCGCGCCGAGGCTGTAGATGCCGGAAAGCTCCGGCTCCTGCGTAAGAAGCGCGCCGACCAGCCGCTCGGCGGCGGCCGGATCGTCATGCGCTTCCAGAACCGGCAGGATGACATGGCCTGCGGGCGCCACCGCCTGCCGGAACCCCTCCAGCCGCTCGCGATGGTCGATGACGCGCATCGAACCGGCGAGCACCGCGATCCGGCCCGGCTCAGGGCCGGCGAAGCGGCGCATCAGCCCGCCCGCCGTTCGCCCGGCCGCGATATTGTCGATCCCGGCGAAATGGCTGCGGCACTCCGCAGGAAGATCGGAGACGAGGGTGACCAGCGGAATGCCGGCCTCCTTGAGCCGCATCGCCGCCGCCTCGACCTCGGGCGCATCGACCGCCACCACGGCGACGCCGGCCGGTTGCAGCTCCCGCGCCGCATCGAGCGCTGCCGCAAGCGAGGCCGCATCGAAGGGCGGGACCGTCACGAGCGAGATCGCGACCCGATCGACCGCCGCCCGACGCACGGCCTCGTGCACCCGGCTTTCGAGCCCGCGCATGAAGGAATTGTCGCCCGAGGGCAGGATGAAGAGAAAGGAATAGACGCGGCTCTTCGCCAGATTGGCCGCCGCCATGTCGCGCTCGTAACCGATCGCGCTGATCGCCGCCTCGACACGGGCCCGCGTGGCCGCCTTGACGCCCGGCCGCCGGTTCAAGACGCGGTCGACCGTGGCCAGACTGACCCCTGCCTCAGCAGCAATATCATGTACCGTCGGCCGCATGCTCTCCTCCGGCCGAAAGGCTTAGAGGATTTTCTGATGTACGTAAATCAGAAAGTTGGAGGCGCGTGGCGGCGCAGGTTACGCACCCGGTTCGTCAGTCCGGTGCACGCCCGTGATCTGAGAACTAGTGCCCGCCGCCACCGCCGCCGCGAGCCTGCATTTGCGGGCGTTTAATCAAGGAGACGCAGAGGATCAGGCCCGTGAACAGGGCGGTGAGGATGAAGAACACGTCTGCGAAGGAGAGGATCGCCGCCTGTTGCTGGACGATACCGGCGACCCGTTTCAGCGCGATCACCGAGCCGTCCATGCCATGGCTCGCATAATTGCCGGCGATGTTGTTCAGCATCTCCATCGCCTCCGGATTGCTCCAGGTCACGTGTTCGGAGAGCTGGGCATAGTGCATGTCCTCGCGCCGGGTCAGGATCGTGTTGATCGCGGCCAAGCCGACGGCGCCGCCGAGGTTGCGCGTCAGGTTGAACACGCCTGAGGCACCGCGGATGCGATCGGGCGACAGCGTGCCGAGCGCGACATTGTTGATCGGCACCATGCACATCATCATGCCGAAGCCGCGCAGCACCTGCGGGATCAGCAATTCGTAGAAATCCCAGTCCGCCGTGATCCCGCTCATGATCCAGGTGCCGAGCGAGAAGGAGGCAAAACCCATCACCATCATCACCCGCGGATCGAGCTTGCCGGAAAGCACGCCGGCGATCGGTGCGGTAACGAACATGGCCAATCCCGAAACGAACATGGTCTCGCCGATCATCAGCGAATCGTAGTGGCGGATCTGGCCGAGATAGAGCGGGTAGAGATAGGTGAGCCCGTAGAGCCCGATACCCATGATGAAAGAGAAGAGCGAGCCGAAGGCGAAGTTGCGATTGGAAAAGGCGCGGAGGTCCACGACTGGGAAATCGACCGTGAAGACACGGTAGAAGAACACGACCGCGGCAACGACGCTCGCGACCGCGCCCATCAGGATATGGCTGTCGCTGAACCAGTCATTCGTGTTGCCCTCTTCGAGCACATATTCGAGCGCGCCCAGGAAGACACCCATGGACAGGAGCCCCCACCAGTCGAACTTGCGGATGAGCGAAAGCTCCGGCTTGTCGAAATCGATGAAGTTCCAGGTGACGATCGCCACGACGATGCCTGGCGGAATATTGACGAGGAACAGCCAGTGCCAGGAGAAGGCGTGGCTGAGATAGCCGCCGACCGTCGGACCGATGGTGGGCGCGAGCGTCGCGATGAGGCCGATGATCGGCGAGACGATGGTGCGCTTGGAGGGCGGGAAGATCGTGAAGGCGGCCGCAAAGACGGAGGGGATCATGCCGCCGCCGATAAAGCCCTGCAGCGCACGATAAATGATCATCTGGTCGATATTGGTCGCCGTCGCCGCGAGCGCGCTGGCGATGGTGAAGCCGGTGGCAGAGGCGGCGAAGAGCACGCGGGTCGAGACGATGCGCGCCAGCGTGCCCGACAGCGGGATCATGATGACTTCGGCGATAAGGTAGGAGGTCTGCACCCAGCCGATCTCGTCGGAGCCGGCGGAAATACCGGCCTGGATCTCGGCGAGCGAGGCCGAGACGATCTGGATGTCGAGGATCGACATGAACATGCCGACGACCATGGCGAAGAAGGCGATCAGCCGCCTGGGGTCCATGGTTTCACTGGGCGCCGCCGGCGCGGCCGTTCGGCCGGGGCCTGCCAGCGCGCCGCCGGCCGTTGCTGCTGCTGTCTGAGCCATGGCTCACTCCAATAGCTGCGCCTCGGCGGCTGGATGGGCCGATCCGAGGGCATGCGATTTGCTGCGGAACAAGGGGCCGAAGGAGGCGCCGGCCAGCCGGCGTCTCGCCGGGCCTAGCGGGCGGCGGTCTCTTTCGCCGACGGCGCGGTGCGGGTATCGACATCGACGACGACGCTCAGGCCCGCGCGCAGGCGGCCGCTCTCCAACGCCTCCTTGGGCAGCGCGATGCGCACCGGCACGCGCTGGATCACCTTGGTGAAATTGCCTGTCGCATTTTCAGGCGGCAGCAGAGAGAAGACCGAGCCGGAGGCCGGGGCAATCGACTGCACGGTCGCTTCGATCGGCTCCTCGTCATAGGCGTCCACATGGACCTTCACCTTGGAGCCGGGGACGAGGCCGGCGATCTGCGTTTCCTTGAAATTGGCGTCGATATAGAGCGCATCGACCGGCACGAGGGCCGCCAGCCGCTGACCCGCCGAAACGAGATCGCCTGCCTGGACGGCGAGATTGCCGACGACGCCGTCATAGGGTGCCTTGAGGACCGTGAAGCCAAGATCGCGCTCGGCTTTGTCGCGCGAAAGTTCCAGCGAGCGGATCGTGCTCTCGGCTTCGGCGCGCTGGGCTTCAAGAACCGAAATATTGGCGGAGGCCGCCTGAATCGTCGCATCGGCTGCCAGAAGATTGGCCCGCGCCTGATCAAGCGCGACATTGGCCTGGTCGAGCGAGGCGACCGTTCCGACCTCCTTCGACTGCAGGGTGCTTGCGCGCTTCTGGGCGATCTCAGCGCCGCGCACGGCCGCGGCGAGCGCGTTCTTCTGCGCTTCCGCCTGGTCGAGGCTCGCCTTTGCGCCAGCAATCTGCGCATCAAAGCGCTTCAGCGACAGGCGCTCGGTGGCGATCTGCGCTTCGGCCTGATCAGCGGCGATGCGGTAGTCGCCATTGTCCAGGGTCACCAGCGGATCGCCCGCCTTCACATGCTGGTTGGCAACAACATTCACCGTCTCGACATAGCCGGAGACCTTCGGCGCGATCGAAGTGAGGTCACCCTCGATATAGGCGTCGTCGGTGGAGATCATGAAGCGGCCGGTGGTCCACCATTCATAGCCGAACCAGCCAGCAGCGCCGAGCACCGCGAGAGCGATGATCGGCAGCAGCACACGCTTGCCCTTGCCGGACTTCTTCGCCGTCAAGGGTGCGGCTGGCGCTGCAACCGGCGCCTCGCTCTTTCGGGCTTCCGCAGGCGGGCTTTCGGGACGAGCCTCGGCGGCCGGATCGACGCCGGCTGCATTCTCTGCCTCGAAACCTTCATCCACCGGGCGCACATGCGCCGCCTTGCTGCTTGAACCTGCCATGGGCCGGATCCCTGTTTAAGATCGTGCGAAATTGAACCGAACGGTTCGGTTCGAATTGACATAGCTCCCTTCATCGCCCATATCAAGAGCAAATCGAACCGCGTGGTTCGAAATATAACTGGGTCATTAAGAAAGGTCCGATGTCGCCATGACGACTGCCGAGCGAAGGAAGTCCGTTGCCGCAAGCCCGGTGCCCGCCGCTGGTGCCGCGCCAGGTAGCGGCCGCAAGGCTGCCGGTGAGGATCCGGTCAAGCGCGAGCAGATCATCGATGGCGCCAAGCGCGTCTTCATGGCCGGCGGCTTCGACGCGGCCAGCATGAACGACATCACCCGAGAGGCCGGCGTCTCCAAGGGCACGATTTATGTCTATTTCGACAGCAAGGACGATCTCTTCGTTGCCATGATCGAGCGGGAGCGCGCCCGCATCGTCGCCACCGTGAAGTCGCTGTTGCATGTCAACGGCCCGGTGGAGCAGGCTCTGCACGATTTCGGCATCGCCTTCGTCACCCATATGTGCTCGGACCAGACGGTGCGTGGCATGAAGATGGTGCTGGGGGTCAGCGAGCGCATGCCGGCGCTCTGCCAGCGCTTCTTCTCGAGCTCGCCGGAGAACGGCTATACGATCCTCAAGGCCTTTCTGGAAAAGAAGGTGGCGGAGGGCGTGCTCGAGATGGACGATCCCGACCTCGCCGCCCGCCAGTTCATCGAGCTCTGCATGCCAGGGCTCTTCAAGCGGCGCATCTTCGGCTTCATGACCGAGCCGCCGGAGCAGGTGGAGGTGGAGCGGATGGTCACCGCCGCCGTTTCCATGTTCCTCAAGAGCTATAAACGCGGCTGAACGCGAAAAAGTGACCGGATCCCGCAGCCTTTGCTGGTGTTGGTACGCTTGCCCTTCTCTTTGCGAATCATAGATTAGCCATCGGTTGTCCGGGTCGTCCGGATCGACCGACTGTCGCTCGCTTGTCTCGTCTGTCTTCGACGAGGCCGTATCCGCTCTTTTCCATCGAGGAAGGACCCTCCCCGATGCAGGATTTCCTGCTGATCTTCCAGGACCCCACCGCCTGGGTCGCTCTTGTCACCCTCGTCGTCATGGAAGTCGTGCTCGGCATCGACAACCTGATCTTCATCTCCATCCTGACCAACAAGCTGCCGGCCGAGATGCGCGAGCGGGCCCGCAAGATCGGCATCGGCCTGGCGCTCGTCATGCGCCTCGGCCTGCTCTTCACCATCGCCTGGATCGTCCAGCTCACCCAGCCGGTCTTCACCGCCTTCGGCCATGACTTCTCGTGGAAGGACCTGATCCTCATCGCCGGGGGCCTGTTCCTGGTCTACAAGGCGACGAAGGAGATCCACCATTCGGTGGATGTGACCGACAGCAAGGAAGATCTGGTCGGCGCCGGCAAGAATGTGGCGCAGGTCACCTTCGCCTCGGCGATCGGCCAGATCCTGATTCTCGACCTCGTCTTTTCGATCGACAGCATCATCACCGCCGTCGGCATGACGCCGCATGTGCCGATCATGTTCATCGCCGTCATCGCCGCCGTCAGCGTCATGCTGCTGGCCGCGACACCGCTTGCCAACTTCATCGAGAAGAACCCGACCATCGTCATGCTGGCGCTCGCCTTCCTGCTGATGATCGGCGGCACGCTGATCGTCGAAGGTTTCGGCGTGCATGTGCCGAAGGGCTATATCTACGCCGCCATGGCCTTCTCCGCCGGCGTCGAGGCGCTCAACATGTTCTCGCGCCGCCGGCGCGACCGCATCAGGGCCGCCCAGGGCGGCCTGCCGCCGACCCACCACTGAGGCGCGGCGACGCCGGGGCGATTGCACCGGCGTCGCCAGGTCCGGGAGAGGCCGGAGGCTCGGGCTTCGTCTTGACGCAGCCGGGGGAATATGGTCTCAGGACCGCGACCTGGAGCCGGCCCGGCCGGCCGCCTTCGCGCGGCCTGAAGAGGGCTGCCTCCGCCGAAAGCTCCTTCTTTGATGCCTCCTGATCGGAGGCCACAGGCCAGACCATGACCGACAGACCAGTCCGGGTGCGCATCGCCCCCTCCCCCACCGGCGAGCCGCATGTCGGCACGGCCTATATCGCTCTCTTCAACTACCTCTTTGCCAAGAAGAACAACGGCACCTTCATCCTGCGCATCGAGGATACGGACGCGACGCGTTCGACTCCGGAATTTGAGCAGAAGGTGCTCGACGCGCTGAAATGGTGCGGGCTCGACTGGGCGGAAGGTCCGGACATTGGCGGCCCCTTTGGCCCCTACCGCCAGTCCGACCGCAAGGACATCTACAAGCCCTATGTGGAGAAGATCGTCGAGGCCGGCCACGGCTTCCGCTGCTTCTGTACGCCGGCGCGACTCGAAGAAATGCGCGAGGCACAGCGCGCCGCCGGCAAGCCGCCGAAATATGACGGGCTCTGCCTGCATCTCTCAGCCGATGAAGTGACGAACCGTGTCGAGGCCGGCGAGCCGCATGTGGTGCGCATGAAGATCCCGACGGAGGGCGTCTGCTCCTTCGTCGACGGCGTCTATGGCCCGGTCGAGATCCCGTGGGATGCGGTCGACATGCAGGTGCTGCTGAAGGCCGACGGCATGCCGACCTATCACATGGCCAATGTGATCGACGACCATCTGATGCAGATCACCCATGTGGCGCGCGGCGAAGAGTGGCTTGCCTCGGTGCCGAAGCATATTCTGCTCTATCGCTATCTCGGCCTCGAGCCGCCCGTCTTCATGCATCTCTCCCTGATGCGCAATGCCGACAAGTCGAAGCTGTCCAAGCGCAAGAACCCGACCTCGATCTCCTATTACTCCGCGCTCGGCTATCTGCCGGAGGCGCTGATGAACTTCCTCGGCCTGTTCTTCATCCAGATCGCCGAGGGCGAGGAGATGCTGACCATGGACGAACTCTCCGCCAAGTTCGACCCGGACAACCTCTCCAAGGCCGGTGCGATCTTCGACGTGCAGAAGCTCGACTGGCTGAACGGCCGCTGGCTGCGCGAGGGCTTGAGCGAAGAGCAGTTCATTGCCCGCGTGCTCGACTGGGCCATGGAGAACGACCGCATCCGCGAGGGCCTGCGCCTGTCGCAGTCGCGCATTTCCAAGCTCGGCGAGCTGCCGGATCTGGCCGGCTTTCTGCTGAAGTCGGACCTGCACCTCGACGCCGCCGCCTTCGCCAAGATCAAGTCCACGCCGGACGAACTGAACGAGATCTTCAAGACCGTGCAGGCCGATCTCGAGAAGATCGTCGAGTGGAACGCGGCTTCGGTGGAAGCCGAGCTGCGGGCGATCGCCGACCGGATGGGCAAGAAGCTCAAGGTGGTGTTGGCACCGCTCTTCGTCGCCGTCTCCGGCTCGCAGCGCTCGCTGCCGCTCTTCGATTCCATGGCCATTCTCGGCCGTTCGGTCGTGCGCCAGCGCCTGAAGGTCGCCGGCCAGATCGCGGCCTCCATGGCCGGCAGTGGCAAGTAGGACGAGGTTCACGACCATGACCGAGAAGACCGAAACCGCGCTCTCCTCCGACGTGACCGAGGTTCGCGCGCAGAAGCTCAAGCTGCTGCGCGACCAGATCGGCGACGTCTATCCGGCGCATTTCCACCGCACGATCACCAATGGCGAGCTGGCCGAGACATATGCCGATCTCGCGCCCGACACGGAGTCCGGCGACGAGGTGACCGTGGCCGGCCGGGTCTACTCCTCGCGCAATTCCGGCATGTTCATGGATGTCCATGACGCCTCGGGCAAGATCCAGATCTTCTCGCACAAGGACACGACGCCGGAGGCCGCCCGCGCGCTGCTGCCGATGATCGACATCGGCGACATCATCGGCGTCACCGGCAAGGTGCGGCGCACCAAGCGCGGCGAGCTGACGATCAATGCCGAGGCGATCACCATGCTCACCAAGGCGCTGCTGCCGATGCCGGAAAAATGGCATGGCGTTTCCGATATCGAGCTGCGCTATCGCAAGCGCCATCTCGACATCATGACCAATGAGGAATCGAAGCTGCGCTTCCGCCAGCGTTCGCAGATCATCTCCGCCATCCGCCGCTTCATGGAAACGGACGGCTTCATGGAGGTGGAAACGCCGATGCTGCAGTCGATCTATGGCGGCGCGACAGCAGAGCCCTTCAAGACGCATCACAACACGCTGAAGCTCGACATGTATCTGCGCATTGCGCCGGAACTGTTCCTGAAGCGCACGCTGGTCTCTGGTCTCTCGGACAAGGTGTTCGAGATCAACCGCAATTTCCGCAATGAGGGCGTGTCGACCCGGCACAATCCCGAATTCACGATGATGGAGTGCTACTGGGCCTATGCCGATTACGAGGACATGATGGACCTCGTGGAGCGGCTGTTCTCGACGCTGGCCACCACCATCCACGGCACGACCGAGCTCACCTTCGGCGACAAGCAGATCTCCTTTGCCGGCCCCTTCCGCCGCGTGCCCATGCCCGATGCGGTCAAGGACGCGACGGGCATCGACTTCCTGGCGATCGAGACCGACGAGGAGGCCCGCGCCGCCGCCAAGGCAGCCGGCTTCGAGGTGGAGAAGGACGCGACCTGGGGCGAATGCCTCGCCTTCATCTTCGAGGAGAAGGTGGAAGGCACGCTGATCCAGCCCTCGCATGTCACCCATTTCCCGAAGGACATTTCGCCCTTCGCCAAGGAAGTGCCGGGCGAGCCGCGGCTCGTCGAGCGTTTCGAGACCTATTGCAATGCCTGGGAACTGGGCAATGCCTTCTCCGAGTTGAACGACCCGGAAGAACAGCGCGCCCGCATGGTCGAGCAGCTGCAGCAGGCCCATGCTCGCGGCGAGAAGGACAAGCAGCTCGACGACGAGTTCCTCGACGCCATCGACCAGGGCATGCCTCCCGCTGGGGGCCTCGGCATTGGCGTCGATCGCCTGATCATGCTGCTCACCAACGCCCCCTCGATCCGCGACGTCATCCTCTTCCCCGCCCGCCGCGCCAAGGCCGACTGACCTCCAACCCCCGTCATCCTCGGCCGCGTGCCGAGGATCTACCGTCGTCTCCGCCTCTGTCCGGTGCCGTCTTCCCTCTCGGTCGTGGCAAATCCCCCTTGGCCGCAGGGCGTCGCCACACATGATCGTCGCAACCTTGGCCGCCGTTGCAGATGCTCGGGACAGGCCCGAGCATGGCGGAGGCAGGGAGGTGGCGGAGTCCTATCCGGTGCGAGCGATGGACGCCGGTTCGGGGACCGTGCGCCTCAGTGTGTTGCGGCGGTCGAGTGAGGATCCTGGGCCGGAAGATCGGCGGGCGTGGCGGGCGCGGCTTCGGCTTGGGTTTCGGCCTTGTCGGTCGCGTCGCTCGGGACTGTGACCGGATGTTCGGCCGTGGCCGCATGCGGCGGCGCCTGGGCGGCATCGACATCGGCGGCTTCGGGCGAGAGTTCACCCTGCGGCGTGGCTGCGGCCTGATGGGCGTCGGCGGACTCGGGCGCGGCGGGGCCGTGAGGCGATGCGGCAGTCTCGGCCGGGTGGACGGGGGTGATCGGCGGATTGGCGGCAGGTGCGGTGTGAGCCGGGTCGCCGACCACCTGGTGTTCGACCGGCGGATGCTCGCTCGCCGCGTCGTCTGCCTTGTCTCCACCGATGAAGGGAATTTTCTCCATCAGCGATGAGAGAAGGCCCTTTTCCGCGGCAGGCGGGGAGCCGGCCGGCATCTCGTCACCTTCGCCCGCATGCGCGGCGGAGGCGGCTCCCTCGGCCGGCGGATGGGCGCCCTCGGCTGCAGAAGCCGGGGCATGCGCGGCCTCGGGTGCCGGCTTGTCGCTGCCGCCGAGTCCGGGGATCATCGACAGCATCGAGGAGAGGAACCCTGGCTTCTCGCCGCCCGGCGCCTCGTGGCCGCCTTCCGCGGCAGATGCCTCGCCTTCGGCAGGCGCGCCGTGGCCCTCCGCCGTTGCGCTGTCGTGCCCCTCGGCTGCCGGCTCGCCGTGCCCTTCTGCCGGCGCGGCCTCATGCCCCTCGGCCGCGGCCTCGCCATGCCCCTCGGCCGGCTTGGCGTGGCCGCCGCCATGGCCTTCCGCCGCATCCGCCGCGGCGACGGCGGCGTTGGGATCGGCACAGTCGGTGCGGTCCGTCATCGCCGTCAAAGCGGCGCGAACATCGTCCGGCGACAGCACCACTTCCTGTCCGATGAACAGGCCGGCCTCGTTGGCATCGGCATTGATGTAGCGCGCCTCGAAGGGCGCCGACATGGAGGGCAGGCGATCGGGATGCGGGGCAAAGAGCACCTCGGCGCCGATAGCCGGACCGCGGCGCTCCGCCCGGCTGGTCGGACCGGCATGGTCGAGCACCATCACCTGGTAGAGATCCGCCTTCTCGCTCTTGGCCATCACCCCGGCCACCCGCAAGGCGGTGCGCACGCGCTCGACGCCGTCGGCGCCTTCCGTGGTGACGATCTTTCTCAGCCAGCGCTGACCATTACGCTGCAGCTTGATCATGTCGAGCGTGGTGCAGGCGACACCAGAGACCTCGACGGCGTCATCATGCCCCGCCGGCATCTTGCCGAGCGGCAGATAGCCGAGATAGACGGCAGCACCCGCCCCCGCACCGCCGACGAGCAATAGCCCGGCCAGCGAAAGGAGAAGCTTTTTCGGGAAACGGATCTTGAACGATATTTTCTTCACGCCTCCGCTCCCCCGTTCCGCCATGGGGTGGCTCGCACCCCGTCTGATGGTCGCGAACGGTAAAGGAACAGCGTTGAGGAAGGTTTAACTCGGCCGCGGGGGCTTGATCGCACAGGCTCTCTTGCCGCAAGAGACGCAGATCAAAACAGGCGGAATGGCAGGACAATGGCAAGCATCGGCGTGGCGGGCGGCGGGATCATCGGATGCGCGGTGGCGGCCACACTTGCAGAACGCGGTCATGCGGTCACGCTGTTCGAGCCGGACCTTGCCGGCCTTCCGGCCTCGGCGGGAAATGCCGGCATTCTCGCCGTGCCGGAGGTGGACCCGATCGCCCGACCGGACATGCTGACCCAGGTGCCCCGCTGGCTGATCGACCCGCTCGGTCCCCTCACCCTTCGCTGGCGCGACCTGCCGGCGCTCAGCCCCTGGCTTGCCGCCTTCCTCCGCTCGGCAAGCCCGGCGCGAGCTGCGTCAACACGCACCGCTCTCATTTCGCTCATGCGCCGGATCGAGGGGGATCACCGGGCGCTCTCGGGGCTGGCCGGCATCGTCGACCCGCTGCGCGCGACCGGCGCGCTCACCCTCTACGACCGGGAAGCCAGCCTCGATACAGCCTTTCGCCATGAAAGCAGGACGGCCGAGGAGCTCAACTTTTCGATCGAGCGGCTGAGCGCTGCCGAAGTGCGCGCCCGCATTCCGGCGCTCGATGGTGCCTTTGCCGGCGGCATCGTCTCCTCGGGCTACCAGACCTTCCGCCACCCGACGACCTACCTGCGCGCGCTTCAGGCGCATGTCGGTCGGGAGGCTTCGATCATTGAACAGGCGGTGACCGCCGTGCGCCCGGAGGGGCGCGGGGTGGCCCTCACTGGCAGCGACGGCACGGCGCACCGCTTCGACAAGGTCGTGATCGCCGCAGGCGTCTGGTCGCGTGGGCTGCTGCGCGGCCTCGGGCTCGATGTGCTGCTGGAGACCGAGCGTGGTTACAACACCACCTACGAGACACCGCCCTTCACGCTTCCGATGCCGATCTTCTTCGCCGACCACGGTTTCGTCGCCAGCCCCTTCGAAGGCGCCTTGCGGATCGGCGGGGCGGTGGAGCTCGCCCGGCCGGAGGCGCCGGCCAATTTCGCCCGTGCCCGCGCCATGCGCACCAAGATGCGCCGCTATGTCTCGGCGCTCACTGACGAGGGGGGCATCGAATGGATGGGACGGCGTCCGTCCACGCCGGATTCGCTGCCGGTCATCAGCCTCAGCCCGACCGATCCGCGCATCGCCATGGCCTTCGGTCATGGCCATCTCGGCCTCACGCTCTCGGCCACCACCGGCCGGCTGATCGCCGATCTCATCGACGGCAATGACCCCGACACGGCGCGCGGCCTTGCCCCCTTCTCCATTCGCCGCTTCCAGCGCGGCTGAGCACAAGGACTTCCCATGCACAAGGTGATCTTCGATACGGATCCCGGCGTCGATGATGCGATGGCGCTGCTCTTCCTCCACCAGCATCCGGAGATCGAGCTCCTCGGCATCACCACGATCTTCGGCAATGCCGCGATCGAGACGACGACGCGCAATGCGCTCTACCTGAAGCAGGAGTGGCAGATCTCCGCTCCGGTGGCGCAGGGGATCGGCGAGACGATCGACCCCGCCCGCCCCCATGTCGGCTGGCCGACCTTCATCCATGGCGATGACGGCCTCGGCAATATCGGCGTGCCGCAGACGGTGACGGGCAGCCCCGATCCCCGCCCCGCCCACCGCTTCCTCATCGATACGATCCGCGCCCATCCGGGCGAGATCACCCTCGTCGCCGTCGGCCGCATGACCAATCTCGCACGCGCCCTGAACGACGATCCGCAGATCGCGACGCTGGTTAAGCAGGTGGTGATCATGGGCGGCGCCTTCGATGTGCCGGGCAACATCACCCCCGCGGCGGAAGCCAATATCCACGGCGATCCTGAAGCCGCCGATATCGTCTTCGGTGCGGCCTGGCCGGTCGTGGCGGTCGGTCTGGATGTGACGATGCAGACGGTGATGAGCCGCAGCCAGCTCGCCGCCATTGCGGAACGCGGCGGCGAGCGGCCGGCACTGCTGGCCCGCATCTCCGATTTCTACATCGATTTTTACGGCCGCCTCGTCGAGGATGGCATGGTGGTGCATGACAGCTGCGCCTGCGTCTATGTGGTGGCGCCGGAGCTCTTCACGCTCCGCCACGGCGCGATCCGCACGGTCTGCGGCGGCATTGCCGATGGCCAGACGATCCAGAAGCCGGACAGCCGCAGCTTCCCGCCGAGCGCCTGGGACGGACTGCCGAGCCAGTCTGTCTGCACCGGCATCGATTCTGCTGCGGTTCTGGCGCTGATCGACGAGACGCTCTCCCGCCGTCCAGGCTGAGAGGCGCGAAAGAATCCCGCGGCCGGCTCTGGCGCGTGGCATCGCATCGGCTATGTCTCGATCTATGAGACCCGACACCCTGCTCTATCCGACCCCCAAGGGCCTGTTCTGCGAGGCGGGCGGCTTTTATGTCGATCCGGTGCAGCCGGTCGAACGGGCGCTGATCACCCACGGCCATGCCGACCATGCGCGCTCCGGGCACACCCATGTCATGGCCACACGCCAGACACTGGAGATCATGGCAATCCGTTATGGCGCGGAGTTCTGCGGCACGGCGCAGGAAGCGGTGCTCGGCGAGACGCAGAGCATCGGCGATGTGCGCGTCAGCTTCCACCCGGCTGGCCATTGCCTCGGCTCGGCGCAGATTGCGGTCGAGGCGGGCGGCACCCGCATCGTGGTCTCGGGCGACTACAAGCGGCGGCGCGATCTCACCTGCCTGCCCTTCGAGCCGGTGCCCTGCGATGTCTTCATCACCGAGGCGACCTTCGGCCTGCCGGTCTTCCACCATCCGGATGATCGCGGCGAAGTGGGCAAGCTGCTGACCTCGCTGCGTCAGTTTCCCGAGCGCGCCCATCTGGTCGGCGCTTACGCGCTCGGCAAGGCGCAGCGGGTGATCGCCCTGCTGCGCGAAGCTGGATATCACGAGCCGATCTATATTCACGGCGCGCTGGCCAAGCTTTGCGACTACTATGTCTCGCAGGGAATCGACCTCGGCGAGCTGCGGCCCGCAACCATCAAGGCCGGCGAAAAGGCGACCTTTGCCGGGGCCGTGGTCATCGGCCCGCCCTCCGCCTTCGCCGACAAATGGGCGCGGCGCTTTCCCGATCCGGTGTCGATCTTCGCCTCCGGCTGGATGCTGGTGCGCCAGCGCGCCCGCCAGCGCGGCGTCGAGCTGCCGATGATCATTTCCGACCATTGCGACTGGGCCGAGCTGACCGACACGATCCGCGAGATCCGCCCAAGCGAGGTCTGGGTGACCCATGGGCGCGAGGAGGCGCTGGTGCGCTGGTGCGAGCTGGAAGGCATCCGCGCGCGGCCGCTGCATCTCGTCGGCTATGACGACGAGGGAGAATGAGCCATGCACGCCTTTGCCGAGCTCATCGACCGCCTGGTCCTCACCCCGCAGCGCAACGCCAAGATCCGCCTGCTCGCCGATTACTTCCGCACCACGCCGGACCCCGACCGCGGCTACGCGCTGGCAGCCCTCGCCGGGGACTTGAGCCTCTCCACCGTCAAGCCCAACCTGCTGCGCCAGCTGATGCTGGAGCGGATGGACCCGGTGCTGTTTCAATATTCCTACGACTATGTGGGCGACCTCGCCGAGACGATTTCGCTCGTCTGGGATGGCACGGAGCCCGACGATGCCGAGCTCGGCGATCTCTCGCTCGGCGCGATCGTCAAGCAGCTGCAAACGGTCGGGCGGGCCGATGTGCGCAGCCTGGTGCGTGGTCTGCTGGATAGGCTGGACGGCTCCTCGCGCTTCGCCTTCCTGAAGCTCATCACCGGCTCGATGCGCATCGGCGTCTCGGCGCGCTTGGTCAAGCAGGCGCTGGCCGAGCTCGGCAGCGTCGACGTGGCGGAGATCGAAACGCTCTGGCACGGCATGCTGCCGCCCTATGTCGAGCTTTTCGCCTGGCTGGAGGGCCATACCGGCCGACCGGCGCTGACCATGCCGGCCGTCTTCCATTCCGTGATGCTGGCAACCCCGGTCGGCGACAAGGACCTCGACGGGCTCGATCCCGCCGATTTCGTCGCCGAATGGAAATGGGACGGCATTCGCGTGCAGCTCGCCAACCTCGCGGGCACGCGCCGGCTCTATTCCCGCAGCGGCGACGATATTTCCGGCGCCTTCCCGGATGTGCTCGACGCGATCGATTTCGAGGGCGTGATCGACGGCGAGCTGCTGGTCGGCGGAACGCTGCGCTCCAACCAGGCGACGCGCACCTTCTCCGACCTGCAGCAGCGGCTGAACCGCAAGGCGGTGACGCGCAAGACCATCGAGGACTATCCGGCCTTCGTGCGCGGCTATGACCTGCTTTTTGACGGCGACCGCGACATGCGCCCGGAAAGCTTCGAAACGCGCCGCGCCGCGCTCACGGCCCTGATCGAGGGCACATCGCCGCTGCATTTCGACCTGTCGCCGCTCGTGCCCTTCTCCTCCTGGGAAGAGCTCGACCGGCTGCGCGCCACCCCGCCCGATCCGGTGATCGAGGGCATCATGCTCAAGCGCAAGGACAGTCCCTATACCGCCGGGCGGATGAAGGGACCCTGGTTCAAGTGGAAGCGTGAGCCCTACAATATCGATGCGGTGCTGATGTATGCCCAGCGCGGCCATGGCAAGCGGTCCAGCTACTATTCCGACTTTACCTTCGGTGTCTGGACCGAGGGCGAGAAGGGCGACATGCTGGTTCCGGTCGGCAAGGCCTATTTCGGCTTCACCGATGCCGAACTCGAAGTGCTCGACCGCTATGTCCGCAACAACACCACCGAGCGCTTCGGCCCGGTGCGCGCCGTGCGGGCAGAGGCGGATCATGGGTTCGTGCTGGAGATCGCCTTCGAGGGCATCGCGTTTTCGAGCCGGCACAAGTCGGGCGTCGCCATGCGCTTTCCTCGCATCGCCCGGCTGCGCCAGGACAAACTGCCACGCGACGCCGACCGGCTGGAGACCCTGGTCGCGATGATCGCCAGCGCCGAACCCGTCGATTGAGAGACCCGGTCAAGACGGAATCTTAAGATCCATTCGTCAGTATCCACGAACGTTTAGACGCGGACGGGAAAAAGAATGGACAACGGTTCCGCACCGACGGGGGAGAACAAGGGCACGCCGCGCGGTCTCGCTCTGGCGTTCCTCCCGACGCTGCTGGTCTTGCTGATCGTGATCGCGGCTGCGCTTCTCGCCGACCTGCAGAACCGCGCGCTCAACCGAAGCCAGCTGCGCGCCGCCGTCGCCTCTGAGCTCGAACCGATCCGCTCCTCGCTCGAAATTGCGATCAACACCGACATCCAACTTCTGCGCGGCATCGCCGCGGCGATGAGCGCAGAGCCCGCCGCCAAGCCCGGTCAGTTCGAACGGCTGGCCGAAGCCGTCTTCCGTGACGGTGGGCATCTGCGCTCGCTCGCCTATGCGCCGGGCTTCGTGGTCTCCGAAGTCTACCCCGCCGAAGCCAACCGGGCGGCGCTCGGGCTCGACTATCGCACCGATCCACGCCAGAGCGCGGTGGCCATGCGGGTGCGCGATGAAGAGCGGCTGGTGGTGGCGGGGCCCCTGGCGCTTCGCCAAGGCGGCGTCGGGCTGGTGGCGCGCTATCCGCTTTTCTCCGCGGACACCGCCGGTACCCGCAGCGTGACCGGCATTCTCTCCGGCGTGCTGGACATCGAGGACATCTACCGCGACGCCGGTCTGCTCTCCTCCCCGACGATCGACATCGCCATCGCCGGGCGCGATGGCAAGGCCGACGATGTCTTCTTCGGCGAGCCGACGCTTGCCGCCAGCGATCCGGTGGCGATGACGATCGACCTGCCTGGCGGCAACTGGACGATCCGCGCTCTTCCGAAGAATGGCTGGGATACGCCCCCGCCCAATCAGCCGATCGTGCGCATGCTCCTCGTGCTCGCCGGCCTGCTGGTGGTCGTGCCGACTTTCGTCACCAGCCTGCTCCTGCAGAATCGCCAGACGACGCTGGGCGTGCTGCGCCTCAGCCAGGCGCGGCTGCAGGCCCTGTCGTATCGCCTCGGCTTGGCGCTCTCCAGCTCGCAGACCGGAATCTGGGAGCTGGATATCGATCGCGGCACGATGATCTGGGATGCCAAGATGCGCGAACTCTATGGCCAGCCCGCCGACTTTCAGCCGACTCTGCCGACCTGGGAGGGCATGCTGCTTCCCGATGACCTGGCGGCAGCCCGCGCGGCGCTCACCGATGCGCTGGTGACCAATCAGAGTTTCCAGACCCGGTTCCGCATCCGCACCGAGGATGGTCGCCTGCGCCATATAAGGGCGGTCGGCACGCTCGATCCGAGCGCCCGGCACGGGCGGATCATGGTCGGAGTCAACTGGGATGTGACGGCCGAGACGGAAAAGACCGAGAGGCTCGACGAGGCCCGCCGCCGGGCGGTGGCCCAGAGCGAGGAAATCGAACGCGCCCGCCGGCAGATGGAATTCAATGCACTGCATGATTCGCTGACGGGGCTCACAAATCGCCGCGCGCTGGACCAGCTCCTGGCGCAGTCGCCGGAGCCTGCAACACCGCTCACCCTCCTCCATATCGATCTCGACCGGTTCAAGGACATCAACGACACTGGCGGCCATGCCGCGGGCGATGCCGTCCTCTGCCATACGGCGCGCATTCTGACCGCCCTGGCCGGTCCGCTCGATACGGTGGGGCGGATCGGCGGCGACGAGTTCCTGATCCTGCGGCGCGGCGCCGGTCCGGCCGAGAGCGAATCGCTGGCGCGCGAAATCCTGGAAGCCATGGCAGAGCCGATGCTTTGGGAAGGACAGGAAATCCGCCTCACCGTCTCCATCGGTCTTGCGCATCACGAACAAGGCCAGCCGCTCGGGCAGCTGCTCATCGACGCGGATCTGGCTCTCTACGAGGCGAAGCGCCGCGGGCGAAACCGGGCCGAAATCTTCAGCCCGACGCTCAAGGTCGCTGCTCTCGTCACCCGGCGCACGGCTGACGACATCCTGCGCGCCCTCGACAATGATGACTTCATCGCCTTCTACCAGCCGCAGTTTTGCCCACAGACGCTGACGGTCACCGGTGTCGAGGCCTTGGCGCGCTGGCGGCATCCGACGCGCGGCCTGCTGACGCCGAGCAGCTTTCTCAAGACGGCCGAAAGCATCAATGTTGTCGCCAAGATCGACGAGCGCATTCTCGAACAGACGCTGGACCAGGCGCGGCGCTGGGACATGATGGGCGTGGTCGTGCCGAAAATTTCGGTCAATATCTCGAGGGCGCGGCTGAGCGACGAGCATCTGGCCGAACGCCTGGCCGCCCTGCCCCTGCCGCGCGGCCGCCTCTCCTTCGAACTCCTCGAATCGATCTTCTTCGACGAGGACGACCGGTTGCTGCTGAACAATGTCGCCGCCATCAAGGCTCTCGGGATCGATATCGAGATCGACGACTTCGGCAGCGGCTATGCCTCGATCACCAGCCTGCTGAAGCTGACGCCACGGCGGCTGAAGATCGACCGCAAGCTCGTGACGCCGATGCTGGAAGCGCCGCGCCAGCGTCGTCTCGTCTCCTCGATCGTCGAGATCGGCAAGACCCTGGGCATCGAGGTGATCGCCGAAGGTGTCGAGACCACCGCTCACGTGCAACTTTTGCGTACCCTTGGTTGCGATGCCTTGCAGGGATACGCGCTGGCCCGACCGATGAGCGCCGACGAGTTCCTGGCTTATGCACAGGCTCAGCAGGCAAAATCCGCCTGAAAGGTTAAAATCGGACCGAAGTCGCAGAGATGTTAATCAAATTTTAACAATGATTTGAAGTATTCTCTCATGGTTACCGGCTAGGCAAGCGTGGCGTAGAGGAAACACTCTGCAGGGCAAATTGCGGATGGCCCTCATTTTTTCGAACCAGGTCTCGCTTAGCGTCACGAACCTGCTAAGACGGCATGGTGAATCAATCGTTACCCGACCGCGTGGCACGGTTGGATGGGGACTGTTATGAAGATTGCAAACGCCCTCCTGCCCTTGAGCATGCTTCTTTTGTCCGGTTGCGTCGTTGGACCGAATTATCAAGTTCCGCCGCCACTTGTGCCTGCGAAGTTCTCCAAGAGCGAGACCCCGGCCGGCAATGTGACGCTCAATCCGTGGTGGCAGGCCTTCCGCGACAAGCGGCTCGACAGCCTCGTCGCCCAGGGCATGAACCAGAACCTCGACGTTCTGCAGTCGCTCGAGCGAATCAACGAGGCTCGCGCCAATGTGGTGATCGCCGGCGCCGGTGGCCTGCCGCAGGTCAACGCTTCGGCCGATGGCAATGTCCAGGGGTCGGACGGCTCCTATCTGCGCCGCCAGTCGGGCGTCAGCCATACGGAGACCAAGTCTCTGTCGGCTGGCGGCGACGCATCCTGGCTGATCGACCTGTTCGGCCAGTATCGCCGCGCCCGCGAATCGGCCAATGCCTCGCTCGATGCGGCCTATAACGACATCAATGTCGCGCGGCTCGCCTATCTCTCTGATCTCGTGACATCCTATATCGATGCGCGCTACAATCAGGAGGCCTTGGCGCTGGCCAAGCTTAGCCTGTCCTCGCGCCGCGAGACGCTGAAGCTCACCAATGACATCCGTACCGCTGGCGCAGCCTCAAGCCTCGACGTCGTCCAGGCCGAGGGCCTCGTCAACTCGACGCTTGCGGAACTACCGGCCTACGAGACCGGCTTCCGCCAGGCGGCCAACCACATCGCCACCCTGCTCGGCCTGCCGGCCAATTCCGTGACCGCGGAACTGACGCGCGGCACGGCGCAGCCCTGGCCGCGCTATGACACGAAGATCGGCATCCCCGCCGATCTCGTGCGCAACCGTCCGGACATTCGCGCAGCGGAGCGTCGCCTGGCGGCTGCCACGGCCCAGATCGGCGTTGCGGAAGCCCGGCTCTATCCAAGCTTGTCGCTCAGCGGCTCGATCAACGCCTCGCGCACCTTCGGCGACACGGCCACCGGCAATCTGACGAGCTGGGGCTTCGGTCCGACGCTCGACATTCCGATCTTCAATGGCGGAGAGCGCCGGGCTCAGGTCGCAGCCAATCGCTCGGCCGCGCAGCAGCAATACCTGACCTGGAAACAGACGGTGCTGGATGCGATCGAGGATGTGGAAAACGCCCTGATCGCTTTGCGCAAGAATTACGAGACCGTCGCTGCCCTTCGCCGCCTGGTCACCTCGTATGAACAGGCGCTCGGCCTGGCGCGCGAAAGCTATCGCGGCGGCGCCACCTCGCTGCTCGACGTTCTCGATGCCGAACGGACATTGTCGCAGTCGCGGATCCAGCTGGCCGCAGCCATCCGCAGCCTTGCTGCCAACTACGTGGCGCTCAACGTTGCGATCGGCGGTGGCTCTTCGGTCGAAGTCGCCAGCAAGTAAACTCTGTCGTCGAACATCGAAAGCGCCGGCCGCCTCCGCGGACCGGCGCTTTTCTTTTGCGCTGAAGGCCTGGTTCAGGCGGCGGAGAGCAGCAGCGGCTGGGCCCCTTCCCAGAGTGCCAGCTTGCCGAGCTTCGGCAGATCCTCGAGATTTGAGGTGATGGTCAGGAAGTGATTGCCGGCGAGCTGGCCGACCTTGGAGGCGAAGCGGACACCGCCATAGGCGAGCAGCATCTCCGTTTCGCTGACGCTGCCTGGATGAAGCAGCATCTGCCCCGGTGCCGGGAAGCTGGTGGCATTCTCATAGCCGACGCCGAAATCCTCGTCGCCGAGCGGGATCCACAGCCCCTCGCCGCTCCAGCGCACATGGATGATCTTCTGCCGATAGGGCAGCAGGCGCCGGATCGCCGCCACCGTCTTCGGCGCAGCCTGGCTTTCCAGCCGTGCCTCGAAGCGGAAGGGCCCCGCCGTCACAATGATTTGGTCGCTCACACTGATTCTCCTGCCACTGCCGCGCCGCGCGCATCAACCGCCCGCTCTTAGCGTGCCATGGTGCGGCAGGCGACACGCGACAGCGTCGCGCGTGCGACTGCCTGCGACAGGAAGCCCCGGCCGCTCCCCGCTCTTCATGCGGCCTTGGTCGTGCGGCGCAGGCGTACGGTCTGCTGCAGGCCGCCGCCCGGCCGATTGGCGATGGAGACGCTGCCGAACTGGTTGCCGATGATCTCGCGGGCGATCGCCAGGCCGAGGCCGGCGCCCGGCAGCAACTTGCGCCGCGCGCCATCGACGCGGAAGAAGGGCTCGAAGACGCGGCCGAGCAGATGTTCGGGAATGCCCGGCCCTTCATCGACGATCGAGAGCACGGCCTCCTCGTCCCGGGCCTCCAGGCTCACCTCCGCCCCGCCGCCATGGGTGGCCGCGTTGACGATGAGATTGCGCAGCGCGCGCTTCAGCGCGAAAGGCGAAGCGGTCAGCTCCACCGTATCCACCTGGCCAAGACGGACCGGCAGGCCGATCTCCACCAGCTCGTTCACGACATCCTCGAGCAGCGGATCGAGCGCGATCGTTTCGCGCAGCCCCGGCCCCATCTCCTCGCGCAGGAGGCGGATGGCGCTGTCGGCGATCTGGTCGAGCTCTTCCAGATCCTTCAGCCACAAGGCTCGCTCTTCCGCATCGCCGACGAACTCGGCCCGCAGCCGCATCCGGGTGAGGGGTGTGCGCATATCGTGACCGGCTGCAGCGACAAGCCGCATGCGGCTGGAGATCGCGGCATTCAGGCGGGCCGCCAGCCGATTGATGGTTTGCGCCGTGGTCCGCACCTCGATCGGCCCCGTCTCCTCGATGCGCGGGATCTTGCCGTCGGCGCTGATCGCCGCAGTCGTGTCCTCCAAGAGCCGCAGCGGACGCAGCATGACCGCGCTTGCATAGATCGCCACGCCGAGCACGCCCAGCGCCACCAGCGTCAGATAGGCGGTCAGCGGCTTCAATGGAAAGGCGGCGCGGCCGGGGTTGCCGAGCAGGGCCCAGCGCCCGTCCTTGAGCTGGATGGCAAGGTCGCGGCCCATGGTCCGGCCGCTGCGCGCAATCAGCAGGTCGACCGAGTAGCCGCGCGCCTCTGCCTGACGCTGGACCCGATCGGTCAATTCCCGGTCGATGACCACCGAAGGTGGCGTCGCACGAATAGGGATGGCGAGCCGGGTGGCGGCAGTCGGGTCGCTGTCGAGCAGGAGGCGGGCCATTTCCGCCTTTTCGGCCATGGCAAGGTCGAAGAGCGCCTCCGGCGGCTTGGCGAGGATGGTTGCCGTCACGAAGGCGGCGGTCACCATGACGAAGAGCACGGCGGCCACCAGCAGGCCTGTGAAGCGGGTGCGCAGCGACAGCATCGGCATGTCAGGATACCCTCTCGACCGGTACCGAAAGCTGGTAGCCCTTGTTGCGGATCGTCTTCAGGATGTTGAAGGCGCTGTCATCACCGAGCTTGCGGCGCAGCCGGCTGACCAGAATGTCGATCGACCGGTCGAAGGGGTCGGCCGAACGGCCCTGCGTCAGGTCGAGCAGAGCTTCCCGCGACAGGATGCGGCCTGGACGCTGCAGGAGCACGAGCAACAGTTCGAACTCGCCACCGGTCAGGTCCACATCGCGCCCGTCGGGCGCGATTACCGTCCGCATCTCGATATCGGCGACATAGCCGGCAAAGGCATAGCGCCGCTCCGCGACAGGTTGCGGCTCGCTCCGCCCCCGCCGCAGCACGGCGCGGATGCGTGCCGCAAGCTCACGCGGATTGAACGGCTTGCCGAGATAATCATCCGCGCCGAATTCCAGTCCGAGGATGCGGTCGACATCCTCCTTGAGGGCCGTGAGCAGAATGATCGAGAGCTGCGGCATGCGGTCCCGCAGGCTGCGGCAGAGATCGAGGCCGGAGCCATCCGGCAGCATGACGTCGAGCACCAGCAGATCGACACGCGATTCCGCCAGACGCGTCTCGCATTCGGCCCGGCTGCCGGCGAGGCTCACGCGAAAATTCTGGCCATCGAGATAGCGACCGAGCAGCCGTCGGATTTCGGGATCGTCATCGACGACGAGAATATGCGGCAGCGGGTCCATGATGCAGATCATAATGGGGCGACCGGCAAAAGCCAGCCGCTGGGCGCAGCCGGTACGTATCAAAACATGTCCGGACGCGCGTCCAGACATGCTTCGTTTCAGTCACGTCGAATGTGAGGGTAGATCTGCAGGCTCAAGCCTTTATATCCGGCCTTGCGGGTTGGCAGCCGCCTCCAAAGCCTTCATAAATCATGCGAAGCGCGTCACGGAGCGCCGAGCACGGGCGATCGCCACGCCGCTTCCCCGCCACCGCCAAGGCGGGACTGAAACCCGACAGCCAGCAGGATCCGGACCGATCGACATCGCGCAGACCCTTCTCATGCTTCTCGTCGCGGCCCCCTTCGCCGGGAGCCTCGTCGCCATCGCCATTCCGAGGGACAAGGGACATGCCTCCGCCTGGTTTGCGGGCATCGTCGCCTTCCTCTGCCTGGCGATCACCTCTGCGCTCTATGTGTTCGTGATCGACGGCCGCGTGCTGAAGGTCGATCTTGCCTGGATGCCGGAAGCGGGGCTCAATCTCACCCTGAGAATGGATGGCTTCGCCTGGCTCTTCAGCGGCCTGATCAGCGCCATCGCCCTGCTCGTTGTCGTCTATGCCCGCTACTACATGTCGGCGAGCGACCCGGTGCCGCGTTTCTTCTCGCTGTTCCTCGCCTTCATGGGCGCGATGCTGGGCCTGGTGGTCTCCGGCAACCTGATCCTGCTTGCCATTTTTTGGGAACTGACCAGCATCGTCTCCTTCCTGCTGATCGGCTACTGGCACCAGAATGCCGCGGCGCGCGAGGGTGCGCGCATGGCGCTGACGATTACCGGGACCGGCGGGCTCTGCCTGCTCGTCGGGCTGATGCTGATCGGCCATGTGGTCGGCAGCTATGATCTGGACGTGGTGCTGGCCTCGGGCGATACGATCCGCTCCCATCCGCTCTACCTGCCGATCCTGGTGCTGATCCTGCTCGGTGCGCTGACCAAGAGCGCGCAGTTTCCCTTCCACTTCTGGCTGCCGCATGCCATGGCCGCGCCGACCCCAGTCTCGGCCTTCCTGCACTCGGCCACGCTGGTCAAGGCCGGCATCTTCCTGCTCACCCGCTTCTGGCCGGTCATGGCCGGCACGGAGAGCTGGTTCTGGATCGTCGGGCTGGCGGGGCTCAGCACCCTGCTGCTCGGCGCCTTCTTCGCGATCTTCCAGCAGGATCTCAAAGGCCTGCTTGCCTATTCGACCATCAGCCATCTGGGTCTCATCGTCACGCTGCTCAGCCTCGGTAGCCCGCTCGCTGCCGTCGCCGCCATTTTCCACACGCTGAACCACGCGACCTTCAAGGCCTCGCTGTTCATGGCCGCCGGCATCATCGACCATGAGACCGGGACGCGCGACATGCGGCGCCTGAGCGGGCTGCTCAGACACATGCCGATCACCGCAACGCTCGCCATGGTGGCGAGCGCGGCCATGGCCGGCGTGCCGCTGCTCAACGGCTTCCTCTCCAAGGAAATGTTCTTCGCCGAAGCGATCGAGACCCACCAGATCAATCTGCTCGACACGGTGACCCCCTATGTCGCGACGCTGGCGAGCCTCTTCTCGGTCACCTATTCGCTGCGCTTCATCTATGCCGTCTTTTTCGGGCCGGAGGCGACCGACCTTCCGAAGAGCCCGCACGAGCCGCCGCATTTCATGCGGGCGCCGGTCGAGTTCCTGGTCTTCGCCTGCCTGCTGGTCGGCATCATTCCGGGGCTGACCGTCGGGCCCTTCCTGCACACAGCCGTCATCTCCGTGCTCGGCGCACAGACGCCGCCCTACAGCCTGTCCGTCTGGCACGGCTGGAACCTGCCGCTCTTCATGAGCATCTTCGCGCTGATCGGCGGCATCGGCCTCTACATGCTGATGCGCGGCTATCTGAACACCAGCGTCGAGGGTCCGCCCTATTTCCGCCAGCTGAAAGGACAGCGCATCTTCGAGCGGGTGCTGGTCACGGTCTCCTGGAAATGGGCGCGCTGGATCGAGTCTCATGCCGGCACGCGCCGCCTGCAGCCGCAATTGCGGGTGCTTCTGTTCGTCTCCGTCGCAGCTGGCGCCACGCCGCTCCTGATGCAGGGCTTCGTGCCCGCGCCCTTCGTGCTGCGCAACATCGACCCGGCCTTCGCGCTGCTTTGGGCGATCGGCATCGCCTGTTCGATCGGGGCTGCCTATCAGGCGAAGTTCCACCGGCTGGCGGCGCTCATTCTGCTCGGCGGAGCCGGGCTCGTCACCTGCATTACCTTCATCTGGCTCTCCGCGCCGGATCTCGCCGTCACCCAGCTCCTGGTCGAGATTGTCACCACCGTCCTGATCCTGCTCGGGCTGCGCTGGCTGCCCAAGCGCTTCGAGACCGATGAGCCGGCCGACATGACCTTCGCGGTGCGCATGCGCCGCTTGAGGGACCTGGGCGTCGCCGTGGTGGCAGGCGTCGGCATGATGCTGATCTCCTACACGGTGATGACGAGGCCCGTGCCGGAAACCATCTCCAGCTTCTTCCTGGAACGTGCCTATTCGGAAGGCGGGGGGACCAATGTCGTTAACGTGACGCTCGTCGATTTCCGCGGCTTCGACACCTTCGGCGAGATCGCCGTGCTCGCCATCGTCGCGCTCACCGTCTTTGCCCTGCTCCTGCGCTTCCGCCCGGCGGAGGAGAGCCTGGGCGCGCCGGAGCAGCAGCGCATCCAGAATGCCTTCGACGACAAGCACCCGGACCGGACGAGCGGCGAGAGCGTTGACGAATATCTCTTCGTCCCGAGCGTCGTCATGCGCTGGATGTTCCCGGTCATCGGCATGTTCGCCGCCTTCCTGTTCTTCCGCGGCCATGATCTGCCGGGTGGCGGCTTTGCGGCCGGCATTGCCATGTCGATCGGCTTCATCCTGCAATATATGGCGGGCGGCACGCGCTGGGTGGAGGAGCGGCTGCGCATCCACCCCTTGCGCTGGATGAGCATCGGCCTGCTTGTATCGACCGCAACGGGGCTCGGCTCCTGGATCTTCGGCTATCCCTTCCTCACCTCCCATTCGCGCTATGCGCATCTACCGATCGTCGGCGAGGTACCGCTGGCGAGCGCCATTCTCTTCGATCTCGGCGTCTTTTCGCTGGTGCTCGGTGCCACCGTGCTGATCTTGATTGCGCTCGCCCACCAGTCGGTACGCACCACGCGGGCCAACATGCGCAGTGCCCGCCTGTCCAAGGATCTGCGCTGATGGAACTTGTTCTTTCCGCCGGCATCGGCGTACTCACCGCCTCGGGCGTCTGGCTCTTGTTCCGCCCGCGCACCTATCAGGTCGTGATCGGCCTGGCGCTGCTCTCCTATGCGGTCAATCTCTTCATTTTCGGCATGGGGCGGCTGCGCGTCGATGCACCGCCGGTCCTCGAAAAGGGCGGCGCCGGCGGACTTCTCACCCATACCGATCCGCTGCCGCAGGCGCTGGTGCTCACCGCCATCGTCATCGGCTTCGCCATGACCGCGCTCTTCCTCGTCGTCCTGCTCGCCTCGCGCGGCCTGACCGGCAACGACCACGTCGACGGGCGGGAGGGGCGATGAGCTGGGCAAGCCATCTGATCATCGCGCCGATCCTCCTGCCCTTCGTCACGGCGGCGGCGCTGATCCCGCTCAACGACCGAAACCGGATGATGAAGGGGACGATCGCCTTCGTCTCGAGCCTGATCCTGTTCCTGATCGCCATCACGCTGATGACGATTGCCGCGACGGCGGTTGATGGCAGCAGCCTGGTCTACCGCCTCGGCAACTGGCCGGCGCCCTATGGCATCGTGCTGGTGCTCGACCGGCTGTCGGCGGTGATGATCGCACTGACGACGCTGATGGCGCTTGCCGCACAGATGTTTGCCATGGCCCGCTGGCACAAGGCGGGCTTCCACTTCCATTCGCTGTTTCAGTTCATGCTGGTCGGCATCAACGGCGCCTTTCTGACCGGGGATCTGTTCAATCTCTTCGTCTTCTTCGAGATCATGCTCGCCGCTTCCTATGGCCTCCTGCTGCATGGTTCGGGGCCGGCCCGCGTCAAGGCAGGGCTGCATTATATCGCCGTCAATCTCGCCGCCTCCTCGCTCTTCCTCATCGGCGTGGCGCTGATCTATGGCGCGGCGGGAACGCTGAACATGGCCGATCTGGCGCTGCGCATTCCCGACTTGAGCGCCGAGAACCGCATGCTGATGCAAACCGGTGCGGCGGTGCTCGGCGTCGCCTTCCTCGTCAAGGCCGGCATGTGGCCGCTCGGTTTCTGGTTGCCAGCCGCCTATTCCGCGGCCGTGCCGCCGGTCGCTGCCATCTTCGCCATCCTCACCAAGGTCGGCGTCTATATACTGCTCCGCCTCTCCGTCCTGCTCTTCGGCAATGCAGCCGGCGCTTCGGAAGGTTTCGGACAGGACGTGCTGCTCTATGGCGGGCTCGCCACCATCACCTTCGGAACGATCGGCGTGCTTGCGTCGCAGGCCATGGGGCGGCTCGCCGGCTATTATGTGCTCGTCTCCTCCGGTTCGCTGATGGCCGCCATCGGCTTGAATGAGTCGGCTGTTCTGCCGGGCATGCTCTTCTATCTCCTCTCCTCCACGCTCGGCATCTCCGCCTTCTTCCTCCTGATCGAACTGGTCGATCGCGCGCGGGACGCTGGCGCAGACGTGTTGGCGGTGACGATGGAGGCCTATGGCGAGATCGACGAAGACCAGCTCGAGCAGGAGATCTCGACCGCCGTTCCGGGAACGCTGGCGGTCCTCGGCCTCTGCTTCGTTGCCTGCGCCATGCTGATGGCCGGCCTGCCGCCGCTCTCCGGGTTCCTCGCCAAGTTCGCGCTATTGCACGGTCTCTTCACCGGCGACGACACCAGCCGGCCGATCCTTGGCGGACGGGAATGGGGCTTCACCGCGCTCATCATCCTCTCCGGCCTCGCAACCTTGATCGCCATGACCCGCGTCGGCATCCGCACCTTCTGGACCTCGATCGAAGGCACGATCCCGCGGGTCCGGCTGATCGAGATCACACCGGTGCTGGTGCTGCTGAGCGCCTGCCTGTTCCTGACGCTGGAGGCCGGGCCGACGCTGCGATACCTGACGGCCACCGCCCGCGCGATCGACGTGCCGCAGGGCTATATCAACCGGGTGCTCGAGCCTGCGAATCTTCCGGAAGAGGCTCGGTGATGCGCTACTGGTTCCCCTTCCCGCTGCTCTCGCTCTCGCTGCTCGCCTTCTGGCTGCTCGTCAACCAGTCCGTCTCCCCGGGCGCGATCGTGCTCGGCAGCATTCTCGCCATCTCGCTTGCCTGGGCGATGACCAATCTGACGCCGCACAAGTCGCGGCTGCGACGGATCGGAGCGGCGTTCCGGCTGTTCGGCACGCTGGTCGTCGATATCGCCCAGTCGAACCTCACCGTCTTCCGCACGCTGCTGCGCCGGCGCAGGCCGATCACCCAGTCGAGCTTCGTGACGCTGCGGCTGACGCTTCACGACGAGAATGCCATCGCGCTGCTCTCGATCTTCCTCACCACCGCTCCGGGCACGGCCTGGATCGAATATGACCGGCGCACCCATCTCCTGCTCATGCATGTGCTCGACACGGGCGACGGCAAGGACTGGCAGGCGATCGTCACCGACCGCTACGAGCGGCTTCTGAAGGAGATCTTTGAATGACCGAGCTCTTCATCATCTGGTCGATTCTCCTCTCTCAGATCCTGATTGGCGCCGCCATGCTCTGCGCCTTGGTGCGCATGGTCAGGGGTCCACGCGCGCAGGACCGCATTCTCGGGCTCGACGCGCTCTATATCACCGGCATGCTGATGCTGATCACCTTCGCGATCCGCACCGCCAACACGCTCTATTTCGAGGCGGCGCTGACGATCGGCCTGCTCGGCTTCGTCTCCACCATCGCCTTTGCCAAGTTCCTGATGCGCGGCGAGGTGATCGAATGACGACGATCCTCGACCTGCCGCTCTGGGCCGCCATTCCGGTCTGTCTTCTGCTGCTTGCCGGCGCTCTGTTCAGTTTCGTCGGCGCGCTCGGCCTCCTGCGCCTGCCGAGCTTCTACGAGCGCATCCATGCGCCGACGCTCGCGACCAGCGGTGGCGTGGTGCTGATCTCGCTGGCCTCCATGCTCACCTTCCTGGTGCTGCAGAGCCGCTTCATCCTGCATGAGGTGCTGATCATCCTCTTCGTGGTGCTGACCACGCCTGTCTCGCTGACCCTGCTCAGCCAGGCCGCGCTCTATCGCGACCGGGCGGAAGGCTCGACCGAGGTGCCGCGCAAGGCCGATACGGCCGAGGCGAATGTGGATATCGATCCCGAAGCAACAGTCTGACGACGCCGGCCTCTCTCGACTACAGCCCGTCCCGCCCGCGGAACCGCCGCTGATAGGCGGCGTCATAGAGCGCGCTCTCGCGAAACTCTTCGGCGCAGAGCGACGGGCCGACCAGGATCAGCGCCGTGCGCTCGATCGGCTCGGCTGCCACCTGCGCCTCGATCGTCTCCAGCGTGCCACGCAGCACCCGCTCATCCGGCCAGCTCGCCTTGACGACGATGGCGACCGGGCAGTCGGCACCATAGAGGGGCGTGAGCTCGGCCACCACCTGCGGCAGGGCGTGGATGGCAAGATGGATGGCGAGCGTCGCGCCGGTGGCGCCGAAGCCTGCCAGGGTTTCCCCGCCCGGCATGGACGAGGCACGGCCGGAGACGCGCGTCAGCACCAGGCTCTGGGCAACACCCGGAATGGTAAGCTCGCGCTTCAGCGCCGCCGCGGCCGCCGCGAAGGAAGGCACGCCCGGCGTCAGCGTATAGGCGATGCCATGCGCCTCCAGCCGGCGGATCTGCTCGGCCACAGCGCTCCAGACGGAGAGATCGCCGGAATGCAGTCGCGCCACGTCCTCCCCTTGCGCCTCGGCGCGCAGATATTCCGCCTCGATCTCGTCGAGCGACAACGGCGCGGTGTCGATGATGCGGGCACCTTCCGGGCAGTAGGCGAGCAGCTCCGGCGAGACGATCGACCCGGCATAGAGGCAGACCGGCGAGCGGGCGATGAGATCGCGGCCGCGCAGGGTGATGAGATCGGCCGCACCCGGCCCTGCCCCGATGAAATGAACGGTCATGGCCGCGCGGTCTCCTCGCCTGAAGGCTTGTCATAGGTCCATTGGGTGACCGGCATGGCCGGGCGCCAGCCGGTCATCCCGCCGACCGGCGCGGCACGGGCGATGTCGATGCGCAGCAGCGACCCGCCAAGCGCGGCATGGCGGGCGAGCAGCACCGCCTCCATCTCCAGCGTCACCGCATTGGCGACCAGCCGTCCGCCCGGCGCAAGCAGCGCCAGCGCCGCATCCAGGACACCGGGCTCGCTGCCGCCGCCACCGAGGAAGATCGCATCGGGCGCGGGAAGATCGGCAAGCGCCGCCGGGGCCGGGCCTTCGACCACGCGCAGAAACGGAACGCCGAATCGCTCGGCATTGCGGCGGATGCGCGCGGCGCGCTCCGGCACCGCCTCGACAGCGATGGCCCTGAGGCTCGGATCGGCAAGCATCCATTCGATCGCGATCGATCCGGACCCGGCGCCGATATCGAGAAGCAGCGCGCCACGCCGCGGGCGCAGGGCGGAGAGGGTCAGGGCCCGCACCTCGCGCTTGGTGATCTGGCCATCATGCTCGAAGAGGTGATCGTCAAGACCGGGCGCCAGCCCGAAGATCGCGGCACCGCGCTCAGCCACGACCTCGACCGCGCAGATATTCAGGGGGTCACAGTCCGAGAGCGCCAGTTCGCGCGCTGCGCTCAGCCTTATCCGCTCGCGAGGGCCGCCCAGCGCTTCGAGCACGGTCAGCCGTGAAGGGCCGAAGCCGGCTTCGGTCAAAAGCGCTGCCAGCGCTGCCGGGCCCGTCTCGTCCGATGTCAGCGCCAGGATACGGGTGCCGGGGTGGAGATGCGGGCGGATGAGCGAGATCGGGCGGCCATGCAGCGAGAGGCAGACCGTCTCCTGCAGCGCCCAGCCGAGCCGCGCCGCCGCGAGGCTGAAGGCCGAGGGTGCCGGGATGACCCGCATCTCCGCAGGGTCGATCCGCCGCGCGAGCGTGACGCCGACGCCGTGAAGAAATGGGTCGCCGGAAGCAAGCACCGTCACCGGCGTACCCCGCAGCGCCGCCACCGCCTCCATTGAGCGCTCGAAGGGGCTCAGCCAGGCCTGCGCCTCGCCGGTAATCAGATCTTGTGCCAGCTCCAGATGCCGGGTGCCCCCGAAGACAGTTCGCGCCGCGGCGATCGCCTGCTTGGCCTCGCGGCCGAGACCCGCTAGACCGTTTTCGCCCAGCCCGACCACGGTGAGCCAGGGCGCATGAGACGAGGCGGAGCGATCAGACATGGGTCCACACCCGGTGCTCATTCTGGGCGGAACGACGGAAGCCAAGGCGGTCGCTGAAGCGCTTGCCGCACGCCCTGATCTCGCGCCCCTGCTCTCGCTCGCGGGCCGCACGCTCTCGCCCCGGCCTCAGCCGGTGCCCGTGCGGGTCGGCGGCTTTGGCGGCGCGGAGGGTCTGGCGCGCTTTCTCAAAGAGGGCAGTTTTCGGCTCATGGTGGTCGCCACCCATCCCTTCGCGGCCAGGATTTCCGCCCATGCGGCCCGTGCGGCAGCCGAGACCGGCGTGCCCGCCATCCAGCTGACCCGCCCGGCCTGGCAGAAACAGCTCGGCGATCGCTGGCAGGAGGTGGAGACGGTGACGGAAGCGGTCTCTGCGCTTGGCGACGCGCCGAAGCGCGTCTTCCTGGCGATCGGCCGGCAGGAAGCGGCGGCTTTCGAGGCAGCGCCGCAGCATGCCTACCTGATCCGCAGCGTCGACCCCGTCGATCCGCCGCTGACGCTGCCGCGCATGGAGAGCCTGCTTGCGACCGGCCCCTTCGACGAGGCGGCGGAGGAGGCGCTGCTGCGCGCGCGGGGCATCGAGGTGGTGGTGGCCAAGAACAGCGGCGGTGCTGCAACCTATGGAAAGATCGCCGCCGCCCGCCGGATCGGCCTGCCGGTCATCCTCGTGGCGCGCCCGCCGCTCCCCGACCTCCGCCAGGCGTCGCGCATAGACGAGGTGCTGGCCTTCGCCGATCATGTGCTGGCGCCTGCGAAGAAGCGCGGCGTATAGACGAGTTCGCTCTGGCCCGGCCGCGGCACGCGGCGGGTCTCCGGCGAGCCGATGATCACGCAGGTGGCCATATCGGCGAGCGCAGGATCGGCTGCCCCAAGCGGCAGCACCCGGATCGCCTCGTCCGGACGTCCGGCCGCACGGCCGAAGATCACCGGAACGGTCGGCGGCAGCACGGCGCGCAGCACGTCGAAGGCGGCGCCCAGCTGCCAGGGCCGGGCGCGGCTGATCGGGTTATAGAGTGCGATCACCAGCCCCGCCTCGGCAAGAAGCTGCAGCCGGCGCTCGATGACTGCCCAGGGCTTGAGATTGTCGGAGAGCGACAGCGCCGCGAAATCATGGCCGAGCGGCGCACCGATGCGCGCGGCGACCGCCAGCATGGCGGTGACGCCGGGGACGACTTCGAACCCGATCGCCTTCCAGGCATCCGGCCCATGGTCGATCGCCTCGCAAAGTGCTGCCGCCATGGCGAAGACGCCGGGATCGCCGCCGGAGACGACGCAGACCTCGTGGCCGGCGAGCGCATCCTCGATCGCCGCCTTGGCGCGGTCGAGCTCCTCGCGATTGTCCGAGGCGATGCGCTTCTGGTCGGGCCTCAGCGTCAACCGGTCGAGATAGGGGCCATAGCCATAGAAGCGCGTGGCGCGGGCCACGGCTTCGCTGGCCTCGGGAGTCATCTGCCGCGGATCGCCGGGTCCCGTGCCGATGACGGTGACGCGGCCGGCCGCTCCCGTCTCCGCGCTCACGTGGCGACGCCCGCAAGACTCAGCGCCTCGATCACCGGGACGGGCAAAGGCTTCTGCCGCCAGCCGGGGATCAGCACCAGCGAGAAATAGGGCGCCACGTCGTCCGCCTTTTCCGCAAGCGGCTGCGTGGCGGCATTCTGCATCGTGCCGCGCTCGACATAGATGGCCTCGGCGAGCTTGCCGGCAGCTGCCAGCGCCCGGCGGATTTTCGGCAGGTTGCGTCCGACCTTCATGATGACGGCCGCATCCGTATCGGCCAGTCGCCGGGAAAGCTCGGCTTCGCTCATCGTGCCCGGGAGGACGGAGAGCACATCGTCCCCCTGCACGATCGGCAGGCCGGCCAGCGACCAGCAGCCGGACATGGCAGTGACACCCGGCACCACCTCCGCCTGATAGCGCGGCGCGAGCCGCACATGCAGATGCATATAGGAGCCGTAGAAGAGCGGATCGCCCTCGCTCAGAACCGCGATCGTCGCGCCCCGATCGAGATGGGCGGCAAGGCGGGCGGCGGATTCATCGTAGAAGGCGCCGATCTGGTCCTTGTAGTCGTCATGTTCCTTGTCGATCTCGGTGGTCACCGGATAATAGAGCGGCAGTTCCAGCCGCTCGGCCTTGCCGAGGTCACCGGACGGGGCCGTGCCGAGGAGCGCGGTCAGCAGTCCCTCTCCCTCCAGCCGGTCGAGGATCGTGCGGCCATTGCCGCGGCGGCCGGCCTTGGCGAAATAAGCGAGCACATCCGCCTCGCGCAGGATGCGGAGCGCCTTCAGCGTCAGGAGCTCCGGATCACCCGGCCCCGTCCCGACGCCGTAGAGCCGGCCGTGGAGAGCGCCGCTCATAGGCCCGGCCTCGCGAGCGAATTGAGCGCCGCCGCCGTGATCGCGCTGCCGCCAAGACGCCCGCGCACGATGGCGAAGGGCACGCCATAGGAATTCTCGGCCAGGGCATCCTTCGATTCCGCCGCGCCGACGAAGCCGACCGGCATGCCGAGGATCGCCGCCGGCTTCGGCGCGCCATCGCGCAGCATTTCCAGCAGGAAGAAGAGTGCCGTCGGCGCATTGCCGATCGCCACCACCGCGCCCTCCAGCCGGTCGCCCCAGAGCGTCAGCGCGGCGGCCGTGCGGGTATTGCCGATCTCGGAAGCGCGCGCCGCCACCTCAGGCTCGCGCAGCGTGCAAAGAACAGCGTTGCCGGCCGGCAGGCGGGCGCGCGTTACGCCCTGGGCCACCATGAAGGCATCGCAGAGGATCGGCGCACCCTTGGCCAAGGCAGAGCGAGCGGCCGTCACGAAGCCCGGCGAGAAGACGAAGTCGCGTGCCGCCTCCACCAGCCCGCAGGCATGGATCATGCGCACGGCGAGATCGCTCTCTTCCTCTGAAAAGCGCGTCAGATCCGCCTCGGCCCGGATAATGGCAAAGGAACGCTCGTAAATGGCGGCGCCATCCTTGATGTAATCGTAACCGGGCTCAGTCGTCTGAAGCATTCTCAATCCTGTCGCGGCAGGCCGGCTTCCGGTCCGCCTCTGGAAAACACGGCCGCGATCCGCTCCGGCTCCAGCCGTTTAAGGCAGGCCGCAACCGATTCGCCAACCTGTTTCTCCGCCTCCACCAACCCAGCGAGCGTCGACATCGCCTCGCCGAGCCTCCCTTCCTCCTGATAGCCGATCGGCCGGCTTGATGCCGTTCCGCCGACGACGAGACCCTTGCCGGAAGGCGTCGCGACCAGGACAAGGCCGGCCGGCGCAGGACGGGCGCAGCCCTTGGCGCAGCCGGAGAGATGAAGATCGAGCGAGCCATCAAAAAGGCTCGGCGCTGCCGCGAGCACGCGCCGCGCGGCAGCCTGCGTATCGAGCCCACCCGAGGCGCAGCCGGCCCGCCCGGTACAGGCAGCAATCCTGTGCACCGGATCGGCGGCATCGGCACTGAAACCGAGCTCTGCCGCACATCGGGCGAGCGTGTCGGCGTCTTGGAGAAGTGGCCCGGTCATCAACAGGGCCCGGCCGGCCACTGGCCGGATGGCATCCACGCCAAATCGTGCTGCCAACTCCGCCAGGCCCATCAGAGCCTCTGCCCGCATTTGCCCGAAAGCCGGGGCGACGCCCAGCGCCGGGCAACCGGGAATATCCAGCCGGCCGATCGGCTTGCCCATTCTCACCCCCTTGGCGGCGCTCGCGGGCGCAGTTTGCGGGACAGGCTGCGCCAGACATTCGGAAAGCACCGTGCGCTGAAGAAAGGCGGGGTCCAGATCCCGCCCGCGCGACGCCGGCCCGAGACTCGCAAGGGCAGCAAAGCAGATCCGAACGGCCTCGACCGCCTGCGCGGCATCGACAATGGCGATAGGCTGCGCCGTGGCCGCCGTGCCGGCCAAGGCCAGTCTCCAGGCAACAGCGCTGACGGCTTCCAGCCGCAGATCCGCCGATTGATCCGACAGCGACAGCCATCCGCCGCCATCGACGATGACCGTCAGCTTCGGCGCCAGGGAGACGGCGCGGCTTGCGATCTTGAGCTCAGCGGCGAGCGGGCGTGGGTCGGCGCGTTCCGAGTGGTCGATCCCGGCCAGAGGCGGCACCTCGATGGCTGTTCCACTCTCGACCGCAATCCCGGCATCATCCAGCGCCGCGGCAAAGCCGTCCACCGTATCGGGCCGCAGGCCGCGGACCTGCAGATTGCCCCGCGCCGTTACATCGAGACGGCCGTTGCCGAAGCGGTCCGCCGCCTGGCCGAGAGCGGCGAGTGCGGCGAGCGACAGGGCGCCCCCCTCGGGCCGCAACCGCACGAGTAGCCCATCGCCGGTCGCCATCGGCGCGGCAAGGCTCGGGCAGGCGCCGCGGCGTGTGCCGGGCGGGACACCAGCTGCCTGCGCATCTGCCAGGGTGATCGTCGGTTTGGCGTTCATGGCTTTCCGGGCCGGGCTTTGCCGGCGGCTGGTCGATCCAAAACTCCGTCATACCCACCGGAGCCGTGCCATGCAAATTCAAGCCTCGTCTGCGGCTTCCGCTTCTGCCCGGTGCAAGAGATAGATATCCATGATCCAGCCGTGCTCGGCGCGCAGCGCGGCCCTCGTTTCGACGATCCTGTCCTTGACCGCGCCGAGCTTGCCGGCAATCACCACCTCCTGCGGCAGGCCGAGATAGGCGCCCCAATAGATGGTGGTCTCCGGATCGTCGAGGTTCAAGAAGGCCTGCTCGCCGTCGAGCATGACCACCGCCGTGCCCGCCGGATCCGGAAAACTCTCCCTGAGCCGCCGCCCGGTCGTGATCGTCACCGGCTGGCCGATCGCATTAAGCGGGATCGCATGGCTGGCGGCGAGCGCCTGGATACTGGTGATGCCCGGCACGATGGTGACCGCGAACGGCACAGCGTTCAGCGCACGCACCCGATCGAGGATGCGCAGCGTGCTGTCGTAGAGCATCGGATCGCCCCAGACGAGAAAGGCGCCGGCCCGATCCTCGCCCAGATGCTCGCGGAGCAGCGAAGCATAGAGCCGGGCGATGGCGGCGTGCCACTCGGCGACACCCTCTGCATAGCCGATGCCCTCGGTGCGGCGGCGGGGAAGCGCGAACTCGACGACCCTCTGCCCGGGGTGGCCATGGCGGCGCATGATCTCCCGACGCAGATCCGCCAGCGCCTGCTTCTCCTCGCCTTTCAAGGGAATGAAGACGACATCGGCGCGCGCCAGGAGTTTGGCGGCCTGAAAGGTAAGATGATCGGGATCGCCCGTTCCAATTCCGACAACGAAGACCTGGCGCATCTGTCTGTCCTTTGTGCAAACTGTCTTTTGCCGAGCCGGAACGATCTGGCAAGAAGAGATCTTTCTCCTCGCGATCTCTTCAGAAAACAGACACTTACATTAGATATTTCTATTGCACATGGAGGTCGGGCACCGTAAAAAAAGCCATGATTGTCGCCTTGAGACCGGGAGTAGGCTGGATTCGTGGCGCGTGGACTGTTCTCCAGGGAGAATGGGTCCTTTGGAAAAGCTTTTGAAACGATCCATGGCCCATAAAGAGACCGGACGGCGCGGGGCCGCCGGGCGCGAGGAACGATGGCGATCAGCAAGACGAAGAGTGCGGAACCGGCGGAAGCCTTGCGCAGTTGCAAGGGCGCCTTCATCGGGGTCGCCGTGGCCAGCGCTTTGGTCAATATCCTGTATCTGACCGGCTCCTTCTTCATGCTCGAGGTCTATGACCGCGTGCTGCCGAGCCGCAGCATCCCGACCTTGATCGCGCTCTGCCTGCTCGCGCTGATGCTCTACTGCTTCCAGGGCGCCTTCGAAACCGTGCGTGGCCGCATGCTCGTGCGCATCGGCGGCGCGCTCGACGAGGCCATGAGTTCGCGCATCTACCGCGCGGTCGTCCGCTCGCCGCTGAAGATCCGCACCCATGGCGATGGCCTGCAGCCTCTGCGCGATTTCGACCAGGTGCGCTCCTTCCTTTCAAGCACCGGGCCGGCCGCCTTCTTCGATCTGCCCTGGCTGCCGCTCTATATCGGCATCTGCTTTCTCTTCCATCCGGTGATCGGTTATGTGGCGATCGGCGGGTCGCTCATCCTCGTGGTGCTCACCTTCCTCACCAATCGCGGGACGCAGGGCCCGTCCAAGAAAGCGTCAGAAGCCGGCAATATGCGCAATGCCTTCGCCCAGGCCTCGCAGCGCAATGCCGAGGTGATGCAGTCGATGGGCATGCTGGGGCGCATGTCGCAGCAGTGGGAGACGCGCAACGCCCTCTACCGGCAGTACAATCAGACGACCTCGGACGTTTCCAACGGCTATGGCTCGCTCTCCAAGGTCTTTCGCATGGCGCTGCAGTCCGGCGTGCTCGCCACCGGCGCCTTGCTGGTCATCGAGGGCATGGCCTCACCCGGCATCATCATCGCCGGCTCGATCCTCACCGCCCGGGCGCTGGCGCCGGTGGAACTGGCGATCGCCAACTGGCGCGGCTTCGTCTTGGCCCGACAGAGCTGGGCGCGGCTGAACGACCTTCTCAAGGTTCTGCCGGAGGCGGACGAGCCGATGGCCCTGCCCGCGCCCCGCGAACGGCTGTCGGCGGAGAACCTGGCGGGTGGCCCGCCCGGCGTTCAGCGCATCACCTTTGCCGATGTCACCTTCACCATTCGCGCCGGCAGCGCGCTCGGCGTCGTCGGACCGAGCGCCTCGGGCAAATCCTCGCTCGCCCGGGCGCTGATCGGCGTCTGGCCGTCGTTCCGCGGCGCGGTGCGGCTGGATGGCGCAGCGCTCGACCAGTGGGATGCGGACCGGCTCGGCAAGCATATCGGCTATCTGCCCCAGGATGTCGAACTCTTCGCCGGCACGGTCGCGCAGAATATCTGCCGCTTCGAGGAGAATGCCTCGTCGGAGGCGATCGTGGCGGCCGCCAAGGCTGCGCGCGTCAGCGACCTCATCCTCAAGCTGCCGAACGGCTATGAGACCGAGATCGGCGATGGCGGCTCGGCGCTTTCCGCCGGCCAGCGCCAGCGCGTGGCCCTCGCCCGTGCGCTTTATGGCGAACCCTTCCTGGTTGTCCTCGACGAGCCCAATTCCAATCTCGATGCCGACGGCGAGCAGGCGCTGTCCGAGGCGATCCTCAGCGTGCGCGCCCGCGGCGGTATCGTCATCGTCGTGGCCCATCGGCCGAGCGCGCTCACCAGCGTCGATCTCGTCCTGATGATGGCCGATGGTCGCATGCAGGCCTTCGGCCCGAAGGACGAGGTTCTGGCCCAGATCCTCCGCCAGCCAGGCCGCCAGAGCCAAGTCGCCCAAGTGGGCGGCCCGGCAGCGCTGAAGGTCGTGAGCGACGGACCGGAGACCAGCAAGTGAACCAGCTTTCGAAACGGACTTCCGCCTCAACCCCAGCTACCGTACCGGCGCAGGCTCCCGCACCTTCGCGCGCTGCAGGAGGAAGCGGAACGGCTCGCCGCTCGCTCTCCAAACACATGCTCGCCGTCGGCGTCATGGCAGCGGTGCTGGTCGGCGGCATCGGTGGCTGGGCCTGGACCACGGAGCTGTCCAGCGCCATCGTCGCCTCCGGCACGGTGGTGGTCGACACCAATGTCAAAAAGATTCAGCATTTGACCGGCGGCATCGTTGGCGAATTGCTGGTTCGCGAAGGCCAGCGCGTCGATGCGGGCGAAGTCCTGCTGCGGCTCGACCCGACCACGGTGAAAGCCAATCTGTCGATCGTGCAGAATTCGCTGGCCCAGCTCTATGCGCGGCGCGCCCGTATCCGCGCCGAGCAGCTCGGCGCCGAGACCTTCACAATCCCGGAAGACCTGACGGCCCTGACGTCGGGCGACTCCGTGCGCATCCTGGCAGAGAGCGAGCGAAATTTCTTCGAAAACCGCAAGAGCGCGCGGGTCGGCATGGTCAATCAGCTCAACGCCCGCAAGGCGCAGCTGAAGGAGGAGATCGAGGGACAGACGGTGCAGCTTGCCGCGGTCGGCGATTCACTGAAGCTGATTGCCGACGAACTCGACGGCGTCGACAAGCTCTACGCTCAGGGCCTCGTCTCGATGCAGCGCGTCACTGCGCTCAAGCGCGACCGTGCCCAGCTCGAGGGCGAGCGCGGCGCCCGGCTGGCGGCGCGGGCCCAGGCGGCTGGCAAATCGAGCGAAATCGACCTGCAGATCCTGCAGCTCGACGAAGACATGCGCAGCGAAAACGCCAAGGAACTGACCGAGGTTGAGGGCAAGATCGCCGAGAACGAGGATCGCCGCGTCGCTGCGCTCGATCAGCTGAAGCGCCTCGACATCACCTCGCCGATCGCCGGCCGGATTTCGCAGCTCGCCGTTCACACGGTCAACGGCGTCGTCAATCCCGGCGAAGTGCTGATGCTGGTGGTGCCGGAGGCCGACAGCCTGACCGTCGAAGCGCGTGTCGCCACCCACGACATCGACCAGATCACCCCCGGCCAGCCGGTCGACATCCGCTTCAGCGCCTTCAACACCCGCACGACACCCGAGGTCGATGGCGAGGTCGTCAACATCGCGCCCGACCAGGTGACCGACCAGCGGACCGGCGTCAGCTATTATCCGATCCGGATCCGGCCCAAGCCGGAGAGCCTGGCCAAGCTCAAGGATCTGCAGCTCTATCCGGGCATGCCGGCCGAGACCTATATCCGCATCGCCAACCGGACGGTCATCTCCTACCTCGCCAAGCCACTGACCGAGCAGATGCAGCGGACCTTCCGCGAGGATTGACCGGCGACAGGCAACGGCAGCGCGGATCGGGCGGCTGCCCGATCCAAAAAGTCAGGAGCGTCGAACAGCTCGCAAGGTCGCCATTATGAGACAGCAATCAAGTTTTGATGCCAACCAATGCTTGCGGCTTGAACGCCCCACCGCTCAGAATACCAGCAATTTGAGCCTCTAATCCGCCCGTAACTTCACGGATATTGGCCAAACCCTGTGTTCTAAGATGGGCCTCATACTCCGACTTATTGGCAATATCGGCCAGCACCAGCACACCGCTCGGCCGCAAAACGCGCATCATTTCATCCAAAGCGCGGGCGCGGTCTGCCGCTTCGGGTATGTTGTGGATCACCCAATGCGACAGCACGACGTCAAAGCTGGCATTGGCGAAGGGTAGCGCACGGGCATCGCCTGTTTCTATGCTCACGCGATCCGCAACGCCTTCAAGGCGAGCATTCTCAAGAGCCGCTTCCGGCGTGTTTTCGGCCTGATCCTCTTCGCGCCAAAGGTCGATGCCGACAGCTTTTCCGCTTGTCAGCCGTCGCGCAGCGCCCACCATCATGAGGCCGCGGCCACAGCCGACATCAAGGACATCTTCCCGACCTGTCCACGGGGCAAGCTGCCCCTTGAGGTTAAGTAGACGCTCCCTTTTCCGTTTCTTACCGATCCGACTCGTGTAGGTCATGTATGCGGCCATGCCGAACCCATATATCGCGGCAAGTGCCGACAGGGCGGCCATGACTGTTAGAGTTATATTGAGAAACTCTGTTGTTTTGCTTTTGAATGCAAATGCGATCAAAGAAAATATAAGGCTGAATGTCCCCGTCAGAAACATTGCCTTCCTTATCTATGAATTAGGCCCCGGTCAAACCCACAACAATCTTACAGCGATGATCGAGGCGGCCATGGTGCAAGGCGAACTTGCCGTGCCCTCAGCCTCAGAGGCTGCTGAGCAGCTCATCGGAATGTGGCAGGGCCTCGCCAATTACAGGCTGCCCCTTGGTGTCGGCGTCGAAGGCGTGATTGCTGGAATAGAGGCACGTGTGACCAGTGCTGTTGACTTGTTCGTTACCGCTTATCAATCCAGTGAGCGTGCATAACTCGGGAAATGTGGCCCTCTCCGCGCTTTTTGCTGGCGAACGACGCGCGAGAGGCTATGTCGGCTGTCATGACGTCGAAGCGCTCAGGATATGTCTCCCTCTTCATCGCCATCCTGATCTTCACGGCGCAGGATACGATCTCGAAACATCTCGGCGGCCTCTATCCGCCGATCTTCATCACCATGATCCGCTACTGGGCCTTTGCCGGTTTCGTGATCCTGATCGCCGCCCGCTCGCCGGGCGGGCTCAGCGCCGCCATCCGCACGCGCCGGCCGGTGGTGCAGGTGCTGCGCGGTCTGCTGCTCGTCTTGCAGATCGTGCTCGTCGTCTATTCCTTCGCCCATGTCGGGCTTGCCCGTTCGCAGGCGATCTTCTCCGTCGGGCCGATCTTCGTGGCGCTCTTGTCGATCCTCATCCTCGGCGAGCGCGTCGGCTGGCGGCGCTGGAGCGCGATTGCCGTCGGACTCGTCGGCGTGCTGCTCATCCTCAAGCCCAGCGGCGGCACGATCGAGCCGTTCCTGATCGTGCCGATCTGCAGCGCGCTGGTCTTCGCCCTGTATGTCGTGACGACGCGGCTGGTCAGCCGCGAGGACAGCGCCATGACGAGCTTCTTCTATACCGGCGCCGCCGGGGCAGCGGCAATCAGCCTGATCGGCCCCTTCTACTGGACGACGCTCGCGCCAGCGGACTGGGGATTTATGGTCCTCCTCTGCCTCACCGGCTCGTCCAGCCATTACTTCCTGATCAAGGCCTATGAGAGCCTCGATGCCTCTGAGATCCAGCCGGTCACCTATCTCCAGTTGGTCTTCGCCTCGATCATCGGCGTCACCCTCTTCAACGAGGTGCTCACCCTCCCCATGATCGCCGGCGCCCTGATCGTGATCAGCGCCGGGATTTTCACCGTGTGGCGGGAGAGTGTGGTGGCGAGGCGGGCGGGGAGGGAGCGAATAGTGATCAGTGATCAGTGATCAGTGATCAGTAAGTCGTAGCCAGATCGCGTTCTCGGTAAGGAGCCTTGCAGGATAGCGGCGTACGCACTTCCTACTACCTATTCGCTACTCACTGATCACTGCTCACTGATCACTCCCTCCCCTTCCCCAATCCACCTCCCCCCGCCCGTGCGCCTTCAGGAAGGCGTTGGCCTGGGAGAAGGGTTTGCTGCCGAAGAAGCCGTTATGGGCGGAAAGCGGCGAGGGATGGGCGGAGCGCAGCACCAGGTGGCGGTCACGGTCGACGAAGGTGGCCTTTTTCTGCGCGTAAGAGCCCCAGAGGATGAAGACCACCGGCTCCGGCTTGGCATTGACGGCGCGGATGACCGCATCGGTGAATTTTTCCCAGCCCTTGCCCTGATGCGAGGCGGCAAGGGCGCGCTCCACGGTCAACACGCTGTTGAGCAGCAACACGCCCTGGCGCGCCCAATGCTCGAGAAAGCCATCGCGGGCGGGCGGAATGCCGAGATCGGCCTGCAGTTCCTTGTAGATATTGACGAGCGAGGGCGGCAGGCGCACGCCCGGGCGGACGCTGAAGGAGAGGCCATGGGCCTGGCCCTCACCATGATAGGGGTCCTGGCCGAGAATAACGACGCGGACCTCGTCGAGCGGCGTGAGATCGAGCGCGCGGAAATATTCCGATCCCTTTGGGAAGATCTGCTTGCCCGCCTGTTTCTCGCTCTGCAGAAACTGGCGGAGTGCGGCCATGTAGGGGCTCTCGAACTCCGCGGCGAGCGCCGTCTTCCAGCTCTCCTCCAGCTTCACCTCTCCGCCTGCCACGCCATGCATCTCCTTCGAAACTCGATTGGAGGGACGATAGATCATCCCGCCCCTGCGACAAGTCCACGTCCCCATTTGCCGGGCATTATATTTTTCCGAATATAGCGCTGGTCAACTTTCAGGACTTCGTTATATTCGAGCAAATACGACGCCGAACGGAGGCTTTCGCACATGAAAAGACGGGTGATGATGAGGATGCTGGTCGTCGGTCTTGCCGCCGTTGGCCTTGGCTCAGCGGCGCCTGCGCCACTGGCACAGGCAGGCGAGCCCGTGACGGTCTTTGCGGCGGCGAGCCTCAAGAACGCACTCGACGCCATCAATGCCGCCTTTCAGGCCGAGACCGGTCAGGCCGCAACCGCCTCCTATGCCGCAAGCCCGGCGCTCGCCAAGCAGATCGAAGCCGGCGCGCCCGCCGATCTCTTCATCTCCGCCGACCTCGCCTGGATGGACACCATGGAGAGCAAGGGCTTCGTGCGCTCGGAGACCCGCACCAATCTTCTCGGCAACCGGCTGGTGCTGATCGGCGCGGCCAAGGCGCAGCCGATTCCCATTGCGCCAGGCTTCGATCTGAAGGGCGCGCTCAAAGGCGGCAAGCTCGCCATGGGCGCGGTCGACAGCGTACCGGCCGGCAAATATGGCAAGGCGGCCCTGCAGTCGCTCGGCGTCTGGCCCTCAGTCGAGGCGGATGTTGCAGGTGCTGAAAATGTCCGGGCTGCCCTGCTCCTCGTCTCCCGCGGCGAGGCACCCTTGGGCATCGTCTACCAGACCGATGCGGCAGCCGATCCGGGCGTGAGCATTGTCGGCACCTTTCCCGACGATAGCCATCCGCCGATCCTCTACCCCGCCGCGATTTTGAAGGCGAGCACCAACCCCGGAGCCGAGGCCTACCTCGCTTTCCTCCGCTCAGCCAAGGCCAAGGCGCTGTTCGAGGCGCAGGGCTTTACATTCCTCCCCAAGGAATCGCAGTAACAGGCAGAGAGCCTCCGCGGGAGGCAGAGCGCTTACCGCCGCCAAGCCGGACAGGCGGAAAAAGCGGACGAGCGGCGCGGGAAGGGACGGATGTGGACTGGCTGGTCTTGAGCGAGGCGGAATGGGTGGCGATCCGCCTCAGCCTCAAGGTATCGACCGTGGCCATGCTGGCGAGCCTGCCCCCTGCCCTGCTGATCGCCCTCGCCCTGGCACGCGGGCGTTTTCCGGGGCGCGCGCTCCTCAATGGTCTCGTCCACCTGCCGCTCATCCTGCCACCGGTCGTCACCGGCTATTTGCTGCTGATCCTGTTCGGCCGGCGGGGGCCGATCGGCGCATTTCTCGACCAGGCCTTCGGCCTCGTCCTCTCCTTCCGCTGGACGGGTGCGGCGCTCGCCAGTGCAGTCATGGGCTTTCCGCTGATGGTGCGGGCCATCCGCCTGTCGATCGAGGCGGTGGATCGCAAGCTCGAGGAAGCAGCGTCCACGCTCGGCGCCCCACCGGTCCTGGTCTTTGCCACCGTCACCCTGCCGCTCATCCTGCCAGGCATCATCGCCGGCATGATCCTCTCCTTCGCGAAGGCCATGGGCGAATTCGGCGCCACGATCACCTTCGTCTCCAATATTCCCGGCGAAACGCAGACGCTCGCCTCCGCCATCTACAGCTTTACCCAGGTGCCGGGCGGCGATGCCGGCGCGCTGCGGCTGACGCTCGTATCGCTCACGCTTTCCATGACGGCGCTGATGCTGTCGGAGTTTCTTGCCCATGCGGCGCGCAGGCGCGGAGAGGCGGCATGACGCTGAGCCTTTCCATCCGCCACCGGCTCGGCGCCGCCTCTCTCGACCTCACCTTCGAAACCGGCGGCGGGATCACCGCGCTCTTCGGCCGCTCCGGTGCCGGCAAGACCTCGATCGTCCGCCTGGTCGCCGGCCTGCTCCGCCCGGATGAAGGGCGCATCCTCTTTAACGGCGAAACCCTCGTCGACACGCAGACGCGCCGCTTTCTGCCGGCGCACCGCCGTGGCTTTGCCACCGTCTTCCAGGAGGCGCGCCTGTTTCCGCATCTCAGCGTCCGTCGCAATCTGCTCTACGGACGCTGGCTTTCCTCAAGACGGACGGATGCCGGCGACTTCGACCGGGTGGTCGACCTGCTCGGCATCGCCTCCCTGCTCGCGCGCCGGCCGGAGGGCCTTTCCGGCGGAGAGAAGCAGCGCGTGGCGATCGGCCGTGCGCTGCTGGCGGCGCCGCGCCTGCTGCTGATGGACGAGCCGCTCGCCTCGCTGGACGAGGGGCGCAAGGCGGAAATCATGCCCTTTCTCGAGCGGCTGCGCGACGAGACGGCGGTGCCGATCCTCTATGTCAGCCATTCCGTCGCCGAGGTCTCGCGTCTTGCGGATCGGGTGCTGCTGATCGAGCAAGGCCGGCTTGCCGGCAGCGGCAGTGCCGCCGACATGCTGAGCTTGCCCTCGGCGAGCCTCAGCATCGACCGGCGCGAGGCGGGAACGGTGGTGCACGGCACCGTCAGCGCCGAACAGCCGGACCCGCGCTTGACGATCATCGAAGCCGGTGCGGTTCAGCTGAAGCTGCCGAAACGGGCGCTTGTCCCCGGCCGAACCGTGCGGCTGCGGATCGCCGCGCGCGACGTCCTGATCGCCACGCAGCGACCAGAGGGCTTGAGCGCACTCAACGTGATCGATTCGACCATCACCGCCCTGGTGCCGGCAGGCGAGGATCAGGTGGACGTGATGCTCGACTGCCGAGGAACGGCCCTGTCCGCCCGCATTACCGCTGTATCCTGTCAGCTGCTGGCGCTCAGCGTCGGACAAAAGGTCCATGCGGTGATCAAGACTGTGGCTCTTGATCCTTAGCCGGCTCTTGAGGACGCCGCGCCGCATCGAGCCAGTCGAGATCCTCTTGAAGAGCAGTAGCGGCCTTGTTCTCCATGGACCGGAAGCGGCGGATCAGCTCTTCGCCGAAGGGGGTCAAGGCCGCACCGCCGCCCTGCTTGCCGCCGCGCTGCGAGGCGATCGCCTCCTGACCGAACATGGTGTTCAGCGCCGTGGCCAGCTGCCAGGCACGGCGATAGGACATGCCGAGCGCCCGGCCGGCCGCCGAGATGGAGCCGGTCTCGCGGATCGCTTCGAGCAGCGCGATCTTGCCGCGCCCCAGGCGTTCGCCAGGGAAATCGACGCGGAGAACGGGACGAAGCGGCGAAGCGGGGAGGTGCGACATGGCGCCATGGGGACGGTTTCGGCCGCGCCTGTCAAGCCAGACTTCTCACCGCTCCCTGGGCTGCGGCCGTCGTCAGCCCATGCGCTCCGAGGCATAGGAGCCAGGGCTTGCCGGGAAGACGATGGTGCGGTTGCCGTTCATGAAGACGCGATGGTGGATATGGGCATGGACGGCGCGCGAGAGCACCTGCGCCTCGACATCGCGCCCGAGGCTGACATAGTCCTCCGGCGACTGAGCGTGCGTGATGCGGATCGTGTCCTGCTCGATGATCGGGCCTTCGTCGAGATCCTCGGTCACGTAATGAGCGGTGGCGCCGATCAGCTTCACGCCGCGCTCATAAGCCTGCTTGTAGGGATTGGCGCCCTTGAAGCTCGGCAGGAAGGAGTGGTGGATGTTGATGATGCGGCCAGACATCTTCTTGCAGACCGCATCGGAGAGCACCTGCATGTAGCGCGCGAGCACGATCAGCTCCGCCTCCGACTGCTCGACGATCTCCATCAGCCGCGCCTCGGCCTGGGGCTTGTTGTCCTTGGTTACCTTGATGTGGTGGAAAGGAATATCGTGGTTCACCACGACCTTCTGATAGTCGAAATGATTGGAGACGACGCCGACGATCTCGATCGGCAGCGCGCCGATCTTCCAGCGATAGAGCAGGTCGTTCAGGCAATGGCCGAAGCGCGAGACCATCAGCAGCACCTTCATGCGCGTCTCGAGGTCGCGGATCGAGGCGGTCATGTCGAAGCGCTCGGCGACCGGGGCGAAGCCCGACTCCAGCTCGTCGATCGCCGCGCCTTCCTGGCTGGTGAAGGTGAGGCGCATGAAGAACAGGCCGGTATGAAGGTCGTCGAACTGCGAGGAATCGGTGATGTAGCAGCCCTTGTCCGCCAGATAGCCGGTTATGGCCGCGACGATGCCGCGCGTGGAAGGACAGGTGACGGTCAGGACATAGCTTTTCATGGACAGTCTCTCGGGGCTCTTCGGCGGGCGCAGGCGACCAGGCTCCCCCTGCGGCCGCATGCGGGGGCCAAGCTAGCGTGCCGCCGTGCCGGCCGTCCATCCGTCCGCGACATCGGCTGACACGATCAAGGCAGTGCGTCAGGCTCAGGCGATCAAGAGCGCCGTGATCCACATCCCAAGGCCGAAGGCGACATGGGCAGCAAGGTTCAAGAGCCGCACCCGATTGGGGTTCGGCAGTTTCGAGGCAGCGACGCCGAGGCCAAGCCCAGGCTGCAGTAGGAACCAGCCGGCCGCGACCGTGACGATGCCCCAGACCAGCGCCGGCAGCAGGGTTGGCGCGGCGAGCCAGGCGCTACCCATCACCAGCGCGAGAACGATGCCGTAGACGATGCCGACCGCATAATGGCCGGCCCATCCGAGCGCACTTTCCTGCGGGAAGGAGGCTGCCTGGCCGATATCGGTATGGAAGACTGTGCCCCGGGAGAGATGGGCGAACCAGCGGCCGACCGGCGCCCAATTGGCCTTGGGGTGTCCGAAGGCCAGCGCCAGAAACACGGCCCAGAGATCCATGAGCACAGTCCCGCCCGCGCCGATGACCACGCCCCGCAACAAAATTTCGCCCCAGCCCATGGCACCTGCCTCCCGATTCTCCGCTTTCTTCTGAAAGCATATCCCGACGCTTCATGCACGTCCGCGGCGCATCCGCCCACAGCAAAAGGCCCGCCGAAGCGGGCCCAAGCAGAAAGATGCGGACCGAATGCCGCCTCAGGCCACCGCGCGGGCCAGCGCGCAACGCGACCAGAGCTGATGCAGGGCGCCAACCAGATGGTCGAGATCGGCATCCGAATGCAAGGGCGTCGGGGTGATGCGCAGGCGTTCGGTCTTCTTCGGCACGGTCGGATAGTTGATCGGCTGGACGTAGATGCCCCAATTGTCGAGCAGCAGGTCGGAGATCCACTTGCACTTGGCGGCGTCGCCGACGATGACCGGTACGATATGGCTGGGATTGGAAAGGTGCGGGATGCCGTTGCGGTCGAGCAGCCCGCGCAGGCGGCGAACCCGCTCCTGATGGGCGAAGCGCTCAACCTGGCTGGTCTTCAGATGCTGGATTGACGCCAGCGCGCCTGCGGCGAGCGCCGGCGGCAGCGCGGTGGTGAAGATGAAGCCGGAGGCGAAGGAGCGGATGAAGTCGCAGAGCGCGGCGGAGGCGGCGATATAGCCGCCCATGACGCCGAAGGCCTTGCCCAGCGTGCCTTCGATGACCGTCAGCCGGTCCATCAGCCCCTCGCGCTCGGCGATGCCGCCGCCGCGCGGGCCGTACATGCCGACGGCGTGCACTTCATCAAGATAGGTCATCGCGCCGTAGCGGTCGGCCACGTCGCAGATCTCGCGGATCGGCGCGATGTCGCCATCCATGGAATAAACGCTCTCGAAGGCGACGATCTTCGGCGCCTTCGGATCGGCGGCGGCCAGCTTGGCTTCGAGATCGGCCACAGAATTGTGCTTGAAGATTACCCGCTCGCATTTCGAGTGGCGGATGCCCTCGATCATCGAGGCGTGGTTCCCGGCGTCCGAAAAGACGATCACGCCGGGAATGCGCGAACAGAGCGTTCCGAGCGCGGCCCAGTTGGACACGTAGCCGGAGGTGAAGAGCAGGGCTGATTCCTTGCCATGCAGATCGGCAAGTTCGCGCTCGAGCAGGACATGGTAATGCGTCGTGCCGGAAATGTTGCGGGTGCCGCCGGCACCGGCGCCACAGTGGTCGATCGCCGACTTCATCGCCTCGATGACGGCCGGATGCTGGCCCATGCCGAGATAGTCATTCGAGCACCAGACGGTCACGTCCTTGACGCCATCGGCCGTGTGGCGGCGCGCCTTGGGGAAGGCGCCACGCTGACGTTCAAGGTCGGCGAAGACGCGGTAGCGGCCTTCCTGATGAAGTCCGTCCAGTTCCGCCTTGAAAAAACGCTCGAAATCCATGCCTGTCTCCAAACCACGGCCTTCTCTTGCGCAAAATGCGCCAGCTGCGTCAATTGCAATTTGACGCCTCTCGCCATGGCTGCGGCAATTGGCCCCTACCCCGGGGCACACCCAGAATAGCCGATCGCCTTCTTCCATTCCAGTATGGTCGGGGTCAAGACCGCTCAGCAGAGATCGCCATGCGCTCTTAACCTCTTTCTAACCTTACAGGTGGCCTGTTCTGAACGACCATTGCGCAAGCCGCGTTGTCTTCAGCTTCTGTTCATCTCATCTCGTGTCACCTTCCGGCCGTTGATCGGCGGCGCTGGGGAGGGCTTGCAACGCAACCACGTGCCGAACGAAAACCGAGATTCGACAGAGAACCCACCCATTCAAACCGGACGCAACAGACGTGCCGGGTCAAAGGAGAGAAGCCATGATGAAGAAAGCCATCATCCTCGCGTTTGTCGGCCTCACGGCCGCGAGTTGCACCCAAACCGAAAAGGGTGCCGGCATCGGCGCCGTTTCGGGTGCCATCATCGGCGGCGCGGTCACCGGCAATGTGCGCGGCGCAGCCGTCGGCGCAGCGATCGGCGGCGTCTCCGGCGCGGTGATCGGCCGGGTCTCCGAACAGCCGGGCCAGTGCTATTATCGCGATCGCTACGGCCGCCGCTATATCGACGATTGCCGCGGCTACTGAGCCAAAGCCTTGCGGCAAAAGCCGTGATCGATCACGAGGATAAGCGGGTCCCGTGCCCGCTTGTCGCCCGAACGTCACACTCATGCCCGTATTTGCCGCGAGGACTTGTTGAAAGCCGTACAAGGGCTTCAGGCTCGCCTCCAGGATGTGTAGGGTGCCTTCCCATAAGCGGGCGTCAGTCCGTGGCGGCGGTCGCTATCCGTGGGCGGGCGTTGTCGGCACCTTCTCGCACGGGATGCGGAATCGAATGCCTTTGCCGTTTCTCAGTCCTGCGTATCGGAAGGCCGGCCTGGCGCTCGCGCTTTCAGGCCTCTTTCTGTGCGGATCGCTGTCTCCGGCCATGGCCTTCAAGCTCTTCGGCATTCAGCTCTGGGGCAAGGATGAGGAAGAGGCCGCCAAGGTCATCGATCCCGTCGAATACAGCCTGACGCTCAACGACAACACCGACGATACGGAACTGAAAGAGGCGATCGAAAACGCCTCGCGGCTGAAGCAGGACGAGGACCAGCCGGTCTCGGGCGATCTCGGTCTTGCGCTGCGCGCGCGCGACGATCGCGACCGGCTGCTGGCGGCGCTCTACGAAAAGGCGCGCTATGGCGGCACGGTGGACGTGACCGTCAACGGCCAGCCGCTCGATTCCCTGCCTCCCGACCCGGATTTCCCGGACGGCGCGCCGGTGCCGGTCGTCGTCACCGTCAATCCCGGACCGGTCTTCACCTTCGGCACCGTGACGTTCGAGAAGGATGCCGGCGGGCGCGATCCGAAGGATTACGACCTGGAGCCGGGTGAGCGCGCGGACTCGACTCTGATCATCAAGGCTGGCGAGAAGGTGGTCGAGGACCTGAAGGAAGGTGGCCGCCCCTTCGCCAAGCTCTCCGCCCGCACCGCGGTGGCCGACCACAAGACCAATCGGGTGGATGTCACCATTGCCGCCGACAGCGGCCCCGTGGCGCCCTTCGGCACTGTCGCGATCAAGGGCGCGCGCACGGTCAACCCGGACTTCGTGCGCGAATATTCGCGCCTCGACCAGCGCCAGCGCTATTCGCCGGAGGAGATGCGCAAAGCGCAGGAGCGGCTGCGCAAGCTCGGGGTGTTTTCCTCCATCACCATTCGCGAGGCCGAGACGCTGGACCGCGATGGCAGCCTGCCGCTGACCATCGAGGTCTCGGAAGGCAAGCACCGCTATTTCGGCGTCGGCGCCGATTTCTCTTCCACCGACGGCTTCGGGCTGCAGGGCTATTGGGGTCACCGCAACCTGTTCGGCGAAGCGGAATCGCTGCGTATCGAAGGCTCCGTCAGCCGGCTCGGCGAGACGCTGGACGCGACCGCGCTCGACTATTCCGCCGGCATCCTCTTCACCAAGCCCGGCGCCTTCGGCCCCACCACCGCCTTCAACGCCAGCATCCGGGCTGCCATGCTCGACCCAGACGCATATAAGGCCCAGACGATCACCGGCCTTGTCAGCGTCAGCAAGGAACTGACAGCGATCGACACGCTGTCGGTCGGCGCGGAACTCGGCTGGATGAACATCGAGGAAGACGCCTATGACGACAAGCGGCGCTACCTCGTGCCCGCCCTCCCAATCGATTTCGTTCGCGACGCGCGCGACAACACGCTGAACCCGACCGAAGGCTACCGCGCCACGGCCAGCATCAAGCCGAGCTACGACATCTATGGCTCGACGGTCTTCTCCTCCTTCGAGGGCTCGATCTCCGGCTATTACGGCATCGGCCCGGATGACCGCACGGTGCTCGCCGCCCGGCTTTCGGCCGGCGTCGTCGCGGGTGGCAGCGAATTGACCGACATTCCCGCCACGCGCCGCTTCTATCTCGGTGGCGGCGGCACGGTGCGCGGCTTCGCCTATCAGGAAATCAGCCCGCGCAATGCCGATGACGACCTGCTCGGCGGACGATCCTATGTCAATATCAACGCCGAAGCGCGGGTGGGCATCACCGACACGATCAGCATCGTGCCCTTCGTCGATGCGGCGGCGGTCTCGACCAAGACTGCGCCCGACTTTTCCGACGTGAAGATCGGCGCCGGCATCGGCGTTCGCTACAACACGTCCTTCGGGCCGATCCGGGTCGATTTCGCCGTGCCGCTCAATCCCTATGACGGCGGCACGCGCTACGGCATCTATGCCGGCATCGGCCAATCCTTCTGACTGCGCCGGAGAACCGGCGCAGTTGGGCGGACAAAGGGCTGCCTCTGGAGTGACATGATGATGGCGCACAAGGGGTTCGCCAGAGAGAAGACCGCCAGATCCGCCGTGCAGGCAGGGTAAGGCATAGGCCCGGACGAGACGCCGACCGGGACGGGAGAGACGATGAGACACCTGTTCATGACTGCGCTCAAAGGCGCCGCCATCCTCTTTGGCATTGTCGTCGTACTGCTCTTTGCCGGCGTGCTGTTTGTCGGCTTCACGCCGCCGGGCGCCCGCCTTGTCGCCGGTCTGATCGAAACCTATGCCTCCTCGCCCGACCAGACGATCCGCATCACCGGCCCGGGCGCGCTGCTGACCGGCAACTTCAAGGCCGAAGCCATTACGCTTTCCGATACGCAAGGCGTCTTTGCTGAGATCCGTGACGTGGAACTCGCCTGGTCGCCCACCGCCCTCTTCTCCGGGCGGTTCAAGGCGGAGCTGCTGCGCGCCGGCAGGGTTGAAGTCGCCCGTGCGCCGGTCGTGACCGAGCCGGCGCCGGCTCAGAGCTCTGGCTTCACCTTGCCGGTCGAGGTTCAGCTCGATCGGTTCGAGCTGCAGCGGATCGCGCTCGGCGCGCCGCTCCTCGGCACGCCACAACAGCTTTCGGCCGACGGCACGCTCACCGCCACCACCTCCAGCATTGCCGCCAAGATCAACGCCACCCAGCCGGACCGGCCCGACGCCCGCGCCTTCGCCGATTTCGTCTACGATCCCGCCGGCAATGCGCTGCGGCTGGAGGCGAGCATCGACGAGCCGAAAGGCGGCCTGCTTGCCCAGGCGCTCAGCTTGCCGGCCGACCCCGCCGTTTCGATCCGGGTCACCGGCGACGGGCCGCTGTCCAAATGGAACGGCACGGCGACGGCGGCACTCGACGGCACGGAGGTGCTCAAACTCGACGGGGAGCACACGCTGGCCGCCGATGGCTATCGCACGGTGCGGCTGACTGGCGGCGGCAGCTTCTCCGCCCTGCTGCCGGAACCCTTCCGCCCGCTCTTTGCCGGTCGCACGACGATCGACCTCGCCACCGCCTTCGAGGGCGGCACGGCCCTGAAGATCGACCGCGGCCGGCTCTCGACCGATGCGGTGACCATCGACGCCTCGGGAACGCTGAGCAGCGTCGGGCAGAACGATTTGCGCGCCCGCATTGCCGGGGTCAATGGTCCGGCGCCGCTCTCCTTCCCGCTGTCCGGCCAAACCGCCACGCTGTTGATCGGCTCGGCCGACCTCACGCTGATCGGCGATGCGCGCTCGGCGGTGCTCGACGTAAAAGCCTCGGTGCCGCGCGCCGTACTGCCGCAGGGCACGATCGACAATGCCATGCTGGCGGCCCATAGCGACGCCTTCAACTTGACCGATCGTCGCGGCAAGATCACCGTCTCGCTGACCGCCGGCTCGACCGCGCTGGCACTTGCCGACCTCAACCGGCTGATCCGGGGGCCGCTGTCGCTCGAGGGAATGCTGGACGTAACACCCGAGGCGATCGGCTTTTCGCCGCTGCGGCTCGACACGACGGCGCTGGACGCGACGATTACTGGCGCTTACTCCCTTCTGAACGGCACGCTCGGCATCGATCTCGACGCGACCGCTCCGGCCGCTGCCTTGCCCCCGGCCGCCGCACGCCGCGTCGGCGGGCCTGTCGCGCTGAAGGGCCGGCTGGAGACGGCGGCCGATGGAACGCTCACCGTGAGCAATCTGGCGCTCGACTCGCCGGCGTTGCAGGCGACAGGCGGGGTCAGCTTCGGCAACGGCCAGCTGACGGTTAATCTTGCCGGCACCGTTCCCAACATCGCGCCGCTCGTGGCCAATGGCACGGGTGCGGCGCAGTTCACCGCCGCCCTGTCCGGCCCGCTCGATGCGCTGGGCCTGAAGGCCGCGATCCGTTCCGACGAGGCGCGGCTTGCCGGCAAGAGCGTGACCGGCCTGGTGATCAATGCCGACATGGTCTTGAGGAACGGGCTGCCGGAAGGCAGCGCGACGGTGAATGGCACGATCGAAGGCCAGGCTCTGGCTGCTGATGCCAAGCTCGCGGTGACAGACGGCGCCCTCTCGATCCCCTCGCTGCAAGCAACGGTCGGCGAAAACAGGGTGACCGGCGCGCTTGCCTTCACGCCCGATTTCAAGCCGAGCGGTTCGCTCGACTTCACGCTTCCGGACATCGCGCCGCTGGCGGCGATCGCCGGCCAGACGGCCGCCGGCGATCTCACGGGACGCGCGACGATCACCTCTGACAACGGCAAGACCGGGCTTTCGATCACCGCCACCGGCGACTCCCTGACCCGCGGCGACCTCGCGGTCACCAATCCGCGCGCCGAGGTGACGATTGCCGATCTCGGCACCCTGAATGCCGAAGGGCGGATCACCGCTGACAGTGCGGCGCAGGGCGCCAACCGGGTCGACGATGCCGTGGTCGAGCTCGACCGCCAGGGGGAAGAGACGAGCCTTGCGCTCACCGGGACCTATGACAAGGCGCCGCTCTCGCTGCAGGGCCGGATCGCCACCGGCCCCGCCGGTCCCTCCGTCACGGTCGACCAGCTGGCGGTCGCGCCCCGCGGCATTCCGCTGGAACTTTCCTCGCCCAAGGAGCTCGTGTTCCAGGGGGGCGGCCTTCGGCTTGATGGCTTCGAGATCGGCCTGCCTGGCGGCACGGCCACGATCACGGGCCTGGTCGGCGAGACGCTTGATGCCGTCATCACCGTGCGCGGCAATCCGGCGGTCGAATATGCAACCCCGATGGCCGGTGGCGAAGCGCGGGTGGCGATCGCCTCCGCCGACATCGCCGCCAAGGGCCGGCTCGATGCCGCGGTCATCGACGCCAAGGCGCGGCTCGCCTATGTGGCGACGCCGCAGGCGCGGCTCGAAGGGCTGGATGTGACGGCGACGAGCGAGCGGCTCAATATCACCGGCCGGGAGGGTCAGGTTCGCGCGACCATCAAGGCAGACGCGACACGCTTCGTCAGCGCCGATCTCGGCCGCCTGCTTCCTGGGCCGCTGACCCTCCAGACGACGCTTGGCCTGACGCCCGACGCCGTTACCTTCGATCCGGCGACGATCGACAGCGCCGGACTCGATGGCGCGGTCAACGGCCGTTTCCAGCTTTCCGATGGCAGCCTCAGGGCCACATTCCGCGCCGCTGTGCCGCCCGCAGCCCTGCCGCCGGCAGCGGCCAGCCGCTTCGCGACAGATATAAGCCTTGCTGGCAGTGTCACCCGCGCGGCCGATGGTACGCTGAACCTCGCCAATCTGGCACTCGACTCCGGATCGATCGCCGCCAACGGTTCGCTGACGCTCGCCAACGACCAGATCACGGCGGCGCTTGCCGGCACGCTGCCCGACCTCGGCCGCCTGCTGCCCGACGCCAAGGGCACGGCGCGCTTCACGATCGACGCCACCGGCGCGCTCGCAAAACCGCTGGTGAAGGCCGAGATTCGCTCGAATGGCGCGACACTGGCCGGCCGGACGCTCGCCGATCTGGTCGCGGCGGCCACTGTCACGGCAGACCCCGCCAATCCGAGCGCAGAGATCACCGCCACCGGGACGCTCGACCGCCAGGTGATCGACCTGCGCAGCACCGTCGCCAGCACGGAAGGGCGCATTCGCATCCCGGCACTCAATTTGCGCGTCGGCCCCAACGTGGTCGATGGTTCGATCGAGCTGACCGACAGCTTCCTGCCGAACGGATCGATCCGCTTCACCCTGCCGGATATCAGCCTGCTCGCCGCCTTGGCCGGCCAGCGCGCCGAAGGTGATCTCACGGGCGCTGCCACGATCACCAGCGAGGGCGACCGCACGGCGCTCAGCCTGAAAGCGCAGGGCTCGGGCATCCGCCGCGACGGCTTGGCGATCCTGCGGCCCGACATCGATCTCACCATCAATGACCTGAAGACCCTGACGCTGCGCGGGCGCCTCAACGTTCAGGAGATCATCCAGGGCCAGAACAAGGTGACGGGGCTGAGGCTGGATCTCGAACAGCCGGCCCAGAACCGCACCGAACTGGCGCTGACGGGCACCTACGACAATGCGCCCCTTGCCGCCAAGGCCGTCATCACCAGCGCCGATGGCGCGACGCGCATCGATCTCTCCTCCTTCTCCGCCGCGCCGCGCGGCATTGCGCTTCGCCTGGCGAAGCCGACCGCGATCACGATCGAAAACGGCGGCGTGCGGCTCGCCGATCTTCAAATTGGCGCGTCGGGCGGCACGGTGACGGTGACCGGCACGGCGGGCGAGCAGCTCGACCTCGCAGTCCGGCTCGACCGGCTGCCGGCGAGCCTCGCCAACACCGTCCAGCCTTCGCTCGGCGCACAAGGCACGATCAGTGGTCGGGTGGATGCCAAGGGCACCGCGGCGGCGCCGAACGTTGCCTATGATCTGCGTTGGGCCGATGCCAGCGTGGCGCAGGCGCGGAGCGCCGGCGTCGGCGCGCTCGCCATTGCCGCCAAGGGAACGTTTGCCAATAACAGCCTTACCGTCGACACGACGCTCTCCGGCGGCGGAGGGCTCGATTTTCGCGGTGGCGGCAGCTTGGGCCTGGCTGGCAATCGCCCGATCGACATGCGCTTCACCGGCGCCCTCCCCTTTGGCGTCTTGGGGCCGATCCTGGCGCAGCAGGGCTTTCTTTTAAGCGGCTCGGCCAATGTGGATGTGGCGGTCGGCGGCTCCGTCGCGGCGCCAGCGATCACCGGTCGGATCTCGACCTCCGGTGCGCGGCTCATCGATGCCCGCCGCAACCAGACGATCAACGCCATCAATGCCGAGGTGGCGCTGGAAGGCCAGCAGGCGCGGATCGTGCGCCTGACCGGCCGGCTTGCCACCGGCGGCAGCTTGTCCGTTTCCGGCACGATCGGCACGGCGCCGGCCTCCGGCTTCCCGGCCGATCTCGACATCCGCCTCGACCGGGCGACCTATGTCGATGGCAGCCTCGTCACCGCCAATCTCAGCGGCGCGCTGAAACTGACCGGGCCGCTTACCGGTTCGCCATTGCTCTCCGGCCGCGTCGACGTGCCGAAGGCCTCGATCACCGTGCCGCAAAAACTGCCGGCCTCGCTGTCGGAGATCGATATTCGCCACCGTAATGCCCCGCCTGAGGTGCGGCGCATGCTCGCCAAGCTGAAGAAGGACGAGGGCAATGGCGGCGCGGCCAAGAAGAGTGGTGGCATCGGCTTCGACCTGACGGTCAGCGCCGAGCGGATCTTCGTGCGCGGTCGCGGCATCGATGCCGAGCTTGGCGGTGATCTGACCATCCGCGGCAATGCCGTGACGCCGATCGTCAATGGCGGCTTCCAGATGCGGCGTGGCCGGCTGGAGGTGCTCGGCCGGCGGATCGACTTCACCGACGGCTCGATCGCCTTCGGCGGCGACCTGATCCCGACCCTCGATCTCGACGCCACCTCGACCGTCAATTCGACGACGATCACCGTCAATGTCGCGGGCCTTGCCAACAATCCGCAGGTCAACTTCTCCTCCGCCCCCGCCCTGCCGCAGGACGAGATCCTGGCGCAGCTGATCTTCAACCGCTCGCTTTCCAACCTCTCGCCCGTGCAGATCGCCCAGCTGGCAGCGGCCGTAAGCCAGCTGGCCGGTGGCTCCGGCGGCACGCTGTTCGACGGCCTGCGCAACAAGCTCGGCGTCGACGATCTCGATGTCTCGACCGATGCTGCTGGCGGTGCTTCGGTGCGGGCCGGCCGCTATCTCAACGACCGCACCTATCTCGAGCTGCAATCCGGCACCGAGGCCGGCGGCGGCAAGGCGGTGATCAACCTCGATGTCGGCCGCGGGGTGAAGCTGCGCGGCGAAGCCGGCGGCAATGGTGCCGGCGCCGGCGTCTTCTACGAGAAGGAATATTGACGCGCTGTCGTTCGGCGCGTCACGCTCGTCTCACGCCCCTTTCCAGGGCTCGACACTCTGTCCACCGAAGATCCGCTCACGCGGCATCTGGAAGATGAAGTAGGGATTGAGCGCGGGCAGGGCCGTGGCGGCCTCCAGCCGGGCGAGATGCGACGCGTCCAGCACCAGGTCGAGCGAGGCGATGTTTTGAACGAGCTGCTGCGGCCGGCTGGCGCCGATCAGGACGGAGGAAACACCCGGCCGCCCGCTCACCCAGGCCAGCGCCACCTCGGCAGGCGTGACGCCGAGCTCGCCGGCGACCGTGACGACCTCGTCGACGATGGTGAAGTTGCGCTCGGTGAACAGCATGCCGCCGAAGGGATTGTCGCCATTCAGCCGGCCGTCGCTCCCCTCCAAGCCCGCCGCACTGCCCCTGTTCGGCATTTCCGAAGCCCGGTCGGCATCGCCGAGCTTGTCGCGCCCATATTTGCCGGTCAGCAGGCCGGCAGCGAGCGGGCTCCAGGGCACAAGCCCGAGGCCAAGCTCGAGGCCAGCGGGGACGAGATCGAGTTCCACACCCCGGTCGATCAGCGAATAGGCATATTGAAGGCCGATCGGCCGCGGCAAGCCATGGGCTTCGGCCAGCGTCGCGACCCGTGCGACATACCAGGCCGGCGTGTTGGAAAAGCCGTAATGCAGGATCTTGCCCGCGCGCACCGCAGCGGCCAGCGTCTCCAGCACCGCCTCGGCGGGCGTCGTCCGGTCCCAGACATGCATCCAGTAGAGGTCGATATAATCGGTCTTCAGGCGCATGAGGGACTGGTCGAGCGCCAGGCGGATGTTCTTGGCGCCATTGCCGCCGAAGAGGGGCGTGCCGTCAGCGCGCGGAAAGCCGGATTTGGTCGCCACCACGAGCCGGTCGCGCAGGCCGCTCTCTTGAAGAAAGCGGCCGAGCATGAGTTCGCTCTGTCCGGCGGAATAGAGATCGGCGGTGTCGATGAAATTGCCGCCGGCGTCAACATAGGCATCGAAGAGCTGGCGCGAGGCGGCCTCGTCGGCGCCCCAGCGGCCGGCACCGAAGGTCATGGTGCCGAGCGCCAGAGGGCTGACGATCAGGCCGGAACGGCCGAGCGTGCGGTAAGTGGTGAGCGTCATTATCAAACTCCCAGTTGATCCTGCGGCAGGAATTAGCGCCACAGCCGGGCCGGGATAAGCGGTTGCCCGCCGCATGGACTTGTGAGCACAGTGCAGCAATGGCCCGTTCCGTCCTCAACGATCTCGCTGTCTTCGCCACGGTCGCCCGGCTGAAGAGCTTCAGTCGCGCCGCCGCAGCCCTGGGGATTTCACCCTCGGCTCTCTCGCATTCGATGCGCGGGCTGGAGGCGCGGCTCGGCGTCCGGCTTCTGGCGCGCACCACCCGCAGCGTGGCGGCGACGGAAGCCGGCGAGCACCTCTTGCGCGCGCTCGACCCCGCGCTTGCCAGCATCGGCACAGCGGTCGCGGCATTGGCCGACTGGCGCGACCAACCCTCCGGCACGGTGCGGATCACCACCTTCGCCTATGCGGCCCGCCATGTCCTGGTGCCGAGGCTGCCGGCCTTTCTGCTCGCCCATCCCGAAATTGCCGTGGAGGTGAATGTCGATGACGCGCTGACCGACATCGTCGCACGCGGGTTCGATGCCGGCATCCGGCTTGGCGAGACGGTCGATCGCGACATGATCGCGATCCGGCTCGGGCCCGAATTGCGCACCGTCGTCGTCGCCACGCCGGACTATTTTACCCGCCATCCGGCACCGCAGACCCCGCAGGATCTCGCCGCCCATCGCTGCATCGGCTACAGGCTGGCGACATCAGGCGGGCTGTTGCCCTGGGAGTTCGAGAAGGACGGACGCGCCATCTCGATCCGCACCGGCGGGCCGCTCATCGCCAATGATGCCGATCTGGCGCTCGCCGCCGTGCGTGCCGGCGCCGGGCTCGGCTATATCATGGAGCAGGATGTGACCGAGGATCTGGCGTCCGGCCGGCTGGTGCAGGCGCTCGCCGACTGGTGTCCGCCCTTTCCCGGCTTCCACCTCTACCATCCAAGCCGCCGCCAGACCCCCACTGCGCTGCGCGCCTTGATCGCGGCCTTGCGGGCCTAAGAGGACGTGGCCTCTTCGCTCGTTGGCAGCCTCGCCTCCCCCTTCCAGCGCAGCCGCGGCGATGCCTGGCCGATGCCGGGATTGAAGCAGTTGCAGGGATCGAGCGCCTGATAGTGCGCCAGCACCTCGGCCGGCGCGGCGTAGAGATGGCCGAAATTGTGCTCCGCCGGATAGCGCGCCCCACGGGCGGCAAGCAGGGCGAGAAGCTCATGTTCCACGGCCAGCCAGTCCTGCCCGGGCGCCAGCACATAATCCTGATGGAAGACATGGCAGAAGAAGTGCCCGTAATAGAGCCGCTTCAGGGTCTTCTCAGCGGTCTCGGCGGGAAGCGTCTCGAACCAGTCGAGGCTGTTGCGCGGCAGCGCCACGTCAAGCGCCACCAGGCCACCAGTCTCGCGGCCGTGGATGATGGAATAGCGCACCGCTGCGCCGGCAGTCGCGAAACGATGGAGAAAGGCCGCGGCCCCTTCCGCTGCGTCGCAGGCGAAGCTGGCCCCGTCTCGGCCGGCAAGCGCGTCGCCGATCAGGCTTTGCGTTTCCTCGAGCGCCTCGGCGGAAACCTTGATCATCAGATGATGCTCGAAGCGCTCGCGATAGTCCCTGAGCCGTGCGGGTAGATGGGCGGGCAGGAGCCGGCTCAGGCCCTGGAGCACCCGGTCTGCCGGATTGGCGGGCAGGAGGGGCAGCCGCTCGAACAGCGCATCGAGCCGACTCTTCAGAGCGAAGAAGGCCGGAAGCCGCCGCGTGCCCAGCCACTTGACCAGCAGATAGGTGTCCTTGCCATAGGTCTCGGCGATCTCGAATGCCTCGCGGTGAATATATTCCGCCGCGATCGGCAGAGGGAGCGGGCTCGAAAGCAGCTGACGGCGGATCGCCTGGAGAGCGGCGGCATCGTTCGTCCCGACATACAGCACCGTCGTTCCCTGCTCCTTCCGGAACGTATCGAGCCGGACAGCGAAGACGGCGAGCTTGCCCGCCGATCCGGAGGCGCCGTGAAGCTTGCGTGGATCGGCATTGAACCGCGCCGGCGTCTCCTCGCCAATCGCCCGGACATGGGCCTCGTAGTCGCGGTCCGAGGCGACCCCTCCTTGGCGGATGTCCACATCGGCAAAGCGGCCGGCATCGAGTCGTGCCAACATCTCCTCCGGCTCGTTGCCAAGCGCGATGCCGAGCGCGTTGACGAGCACCAGACGCCCATCTGCGTCACGCTGGGCGTAGAGCGCGAGCTCGGTATAGGAAGGGCCGCGGCGGATGAGTGCGCCGCCGGAATTGTTGCAGACCCCGCCGATCACCGAAGCGCCGAGGCAGGAAGAGCCGATGACCGAATGAGGCTCGCGGCCATGCGGATCGAGCGCGATCTCCAACTCGTTCAGCGTGGTGCCCGGCAAGGCGACGACTTGCGTCGCATCGGCGATGAGATGCAGGCCCTTCAGCCGCATGGTGTTGATCACCACCACTGGCCGGTCATAATCGGTGGCAAAGGGCGTCGAGCCGCCGGTCAGGCCGGTATTGGCGGCCTGGGAGATGATCACCACCTCCGCCGCCACGCAAACTTCGAGCACCCGCCAATATTCGACCAGCGAGCCGGGGCGAACGACCGCGGCCGCCGCGCCGCCGCCATAGCGGTAGCCACGCAGGAAGCGACGTTGGGCGGACGGCGTCACCAGCACATGGGCTCGCCCCACCACGCAGCGAAGTGCCTCGAGAAGCGCGGCGGGATCGCCCATGGGCGCTGTCTCTGCTGTCGGATTTGCCATCTCTGCGTCTCTTGTCCTCAGCCGCCCGGCACCACCAGCGCCCGGATCTCGCCGCCGCCGGCCGGCTGGCTGATCGCCTCCACCGCCTGCGCGAGGCTGATGGTGCGGCTGACCAGCGGTGCGACGCGGATGGCGCCGCTGGCGATCAATGCCGCAGCACGGCGATGGGTGTGGGGGTTGAGGAAGGAGGTGATGACCGCCACCTCGCGAAAGAGGAGATCGAAGGGCTCGAAGGTAACCCGCTCTCCCGCCGGAAGCACGCCGAGTAGCACGCAAGTTCCGCCGCGCGCGGTCAACCGCGGGGCCTGCTCGACTGTTTCCGCCAGGCCGGCGCATTCGAACACGACATCCGCCCCGCCAGGAAGAAGCCCTTCCGGACTGGAGAGCCGCACCTCAACGTCGCCCCCCGCCGGGTCAAGGCCATCGGTCGCGCCGAGGCGGATCGCGAGGTCGCGCTTGGCGGCACTACGGGTGACGAGCACGATGCGGCTCGCGCCAGCCAGCTTCGCCAGCTGTACGGTGAGCAGGCCGATCACGCCGCCGCCGATGACGACGACCGAGGCGCCGACGGCGATCTTCGCCAGATCCACGCCATGCAGGCAGCAGGCGAGCGGCTCGCAGAAGGCGCCAGCCAGCGGGTCAAGCGTTTCAGGCAGCGCATGCGTCTGGTTCTGCGGGATAACGACATAGTCGGCAAAGCCCCCGTTGCGATGGATGCCGATGGCCTGGAGATTAAGGCAGAGATTGACGCGGCCCTTCTGGCATTGGGCGCAGTGACCGCAGGCGATATTCGGGTCGCCCGTGACTCGCATGCTTGGCTGAAACCCGGTGACGGCATTCCCAACGGCCTCGATCACGCCGGAAAACTCATGTCCGAGCGTCACCGGCGGCCGCGCCGGAAATTCGCCACGGAACAGATGCCGGTCCGTGCCGCAAATGCCGCAGGCTTCGACCCGTACCAGAAGCTCCGCCGGCCCCGGCACCGGCCGTTCGACGTCGCGCAGCGTCAGCCGGCCGACATCTTCCAGAAACAAGGCTTTCATCGATCCTCCCAAACACAACCCGTAGCCCTCCTCCAGACACGACGGATCATCCCGATGAACGCCGGGAGCGGGCCCTTGGTCAAGCGGAACACGGAAAGTTTCGAGGGATGATGGCAGGAAAGGTCGCCTTCTCGGTCGATCAAACGACCGTCCGCCGGACCGCAAGCAAAAACATACGGACAACCATGGGGCCGCGCCTCTGCGCACCCTCTCGCGCCACGACAGCGGCGAAAAAAGATTGCCCAATTTCCGGTTATGCTTGGCCGAACATTCTCCGGAACGGGGCGCCATGCGGTATTGCATTCCTGTTTTATCTACAGAATTGCTATAATTCTGACAGGGAACGATACCGACCGGCTTTGGCGATCTTGAGAGGAGTTTCCGATGTGCATCACCCGACGTGGCTTCACCGGATTGCTGGCTGGATCTGCCACCCTTCCTCTGCTGGGCGCGGGCCCGGCGCTCGCCGAGGACAAGGTGGTTCGCATCGGTTTCCAGAAATACGGTACGCTGGTGCTGTTGAAGGGCAAGGGGCTGCTGGAGACGAAGCTGGAGGCGATCGGCTACAAGGTGCAGTGGACCGAGTTTCCGGCCGGCCCGCAGTTGCTCGAGGCGCTGAATGTCGGCGCGGTCGACTTCGGCTCGACCGGGGAAACGCCGCCGATCTTCGCCCAGGCCGCCGGCGCTCCGCTCGTCTACGTTGCCCATGAGCCGCCGGCACCACGCGGCGAGGCGATCCTGGTTCCCAAGGACAGCCCGATCAAGACGGTCGCCGACCTCAAGGGGAAGTCCGTGGCGCTGAACAAGGGCTCCAATGTTCACTATCTGCTGGTCAAGGCGCTGGAAGAAGCGGGGCTCGCCTATACCGACATCAAGGTCTCGTTCCTGCCGCCGGCGGACGGCCGCGCCGCCTTCGAGCGCGGCGCCGTCGACGCCTGGGTGATCTGGGACCCCTTCCAGGCGGCTGCCGAAGTGGCGATCGAGGCGCGCGAGCTGCGCAATGGCGAGGGCATCGTGCCCAATCACCAGTTCTACCTCGGCGCCCGCCCCTTCGTGGAGGCCAATCCGGATGCGATCGACGCCGTCATCGCGGCGATCGGCGAAATCGATGTCTGGACCAAGTCGAACACGGCTGCCGCCGCAGCCGAGCTTTCGCCTTCGGTCGGCATTCCCGAACCTGTTCTCGTCCGCGCCCTCGACCGCCAGTCCTATGGCGTCAAGGCGCTCGACGCGTCCGTCGTCGCGCAGCAGCAGGCGATTGCCGACAGCTTCTTCGCGCTCGGCCTCATTCCGAAGAAGCTCAGCATTGCCGATGTGGTGCGGAAGGGCGGAGCCTGATGGCGGACGCCACGCTCGCAGCCCTGTCGGAGGAAGAGCGGGCGGCGCCCTCGCGCAGCCACCTCCTCTGGCAAAGGCTGGCGCCCTGGGCGCTGCCGATCGTCCTCCTGATCGTCTGGGAGATCGCGGCGCGCACCGGTCTTGTCACGGCGCGGCTGATGCCGGCGCCAAGCACGGTGGCGCTCGCGGGGTGGCATGCGCTTCTCGATGGCACGCTTGTCTACCACACGCTGATCTCGACCCAGCGCGCCCTGATCGGTCTCGCCATCGGCGGTGGTCTCGGCTTTCTGGCCGGCATTCTCAATGGCCTGTTCAAATCGGCGGAGACCTTGCTCGACAGCACGCTGCAGATGGTGCGCAATGTGCCCCATCTCGCGCTGATCCCGCTCGTCATCCTCTGGTTCGGCATCGACGAGACGGCCAAGATCTTCCTCGTCTCGATCGGCGTGTTCTTCCCGATCTATATCAACACCTTCCACGGCGTGCGCACGGTCGATCCGCAGGTGATCGAGATGGCGCGGATCTATGGGCTCGACCGCAAGGCGCTGATCACGCGCATCATTCTCCCCGGCGCCCTGCCATCGATCCTGGTCGGGCTGCGTTATGCGCTCGGTTTCATGTGGCTGACGCTGATCGTCGCCGAAACCATCTCCGCCAATAGCGGCATTGGCTATATGACGATGAATGCACGCGAATTCTTTCTGACCGACGTCGTCCTCCTGGGCATCATCATCTATGCGGTCCTGGGCAAACTGGCCGACAGCCTGACGCGCCTGATCGAGAAACGCGTGCTCGCCTGGCATCCCGCCTATCAAACGGCGCAAGGGACGCGCTGATGACGATTGCCCAAAGACAGCCGGATCAGTCTGCGATCAGCCAAGGGCAAGGTGGGCTTGCGATCAGCCTGTCGCGCGTCGACAAGTCTTTCGGCGCACTGCAGGTCCTCAAGCGCTTCGATCTGACCGTCCCCGCCGGGCAATTCTTGGCGGTGGTCGGCCGCTCGGGCGGCGGCAAGTCGACCCTGCTCCGCCTCATCGCCGGCCTCGATCGGCCGACGGATGGACGGGTGGTGATCGATCGCGAGCCGGTCCTTGGCTTGAGGCCGGAGGTGCGGCTGCTTTTCCAGGAAGCGCGCCTCGTTCCCTGGCAGCGCGTGGTGGAAAATGTTGGCATCGCCCGCGGGCCCGATTGGCGCCGGACGGCCATCGAAACCCTCGCAAGCGTCGGCCTTGAGGGCCGCGAGGAAGACTGGCCCTCCGTCCTCTCCGGCGGGCAGAAGCAGCGCGTCGCCCTGGCGCGCGCGCTGGTCAGCCGCCCGCAGATCCTGCTGCTCGACGAGCCCTTTGGCGCCCTCGATGCCCTGACGCGGATCGAGATGCACCGCCTGCTCGAAGGTATCTGGCGCGAGCGCGGCTTCACGACCGTGCTGATCACCCATGACGTCGCGGAAGCCGTCGCCCTTGCTGATCGGGTGATCGTCCTGAAGGCCGGCGAAATCGCCCTCGACATCGCCGTCGATCTGGAGCGGCCGCGGCGCGAGCTCGCCGACCCGCGCGCCGTCGACCTGCAACGCGCAATCCTCGAAACGGTCTAGGCCGCGATCGCCTCCGGCACCGGTTTGGGCTGCGTCAGCTCCCCTCGGCGGGCAGGCGCGCACGCAAGGCGGCGTTTTCGGCCTCCAGCTGCTGCAGGCGCTCGCGCAGCGGCAGCACCGCCTGCTCGACCTCCTGCTCCGTATAACGGGGAACGATGTGTTGCGGGCAGTTCCAGTCGAAGGCTTCGAGACGAAGCCTGAAGATCCGCTCCGCCCTGCCCTTGTAGCCCGCATCGGTGACGAGCTCCGTCAACGCGCTGTCTTCCTCGAGCCTTAGCCGCTCCACATGGGCGTAGATCTTGAGCCGGGCCCGCCGCGGATAATCCATGAGGAACAGGCACGCCCGATCATTGGCCGCGAGATTGCCCGCGCTAATATATTGACGATTGCCGCGATAATCGGCGAAGGCCAGCGTCTGCGGATCGACGACCTTGAGGAAGCCGGCCCTGCCACCCCGGTGCTGGACATAGGGCCAGCCGGTCTCGGACACCGACGCCATGTAGAAGCTGTCGCGCGTGGCGATGAAGCCAACCTCGCTCTCCGTGAAGCGATCCGAGGGGCGGTCATGGGGGCCGAGCCAGATCGGCTCGACGCCCATCTCCGCCTGGGCAGCCCTGACGCTCGGCGTCACTGCGACTTCGAGAAAATGGTAGGGCATTGCCGATCTCTCCCTCGAGGCGGTCACTGTCCGAGCGACCGACCCATTCGCATTATTGGCAATCCGTCGCCGATTGGAAAGCTGTCCGTAAGCTGCCGCCTTGGAAAAAGAGGCGCTCAAACAGCGACGCCTGAACTGCAGGTTGCCGTCATGAGAGCTTCATCTTCCGGGCCTACTGACACCTGACCCAACCGAGGATTGATCATGGCCGAGATGTCATTACCGAACCTGTCCACACCGGAGCGCAACCATCCTCTGGACAGGCGATCGCTCGGCCGCTGGTTCCTGCCGCTTTTCGCGGTGATCCTGCTCGGTGGGCTCGGCTATGTCGGCTTCGCGCTGCAGCAGGACCTGGCAGAGGCGGCGTCCGTTCCGTGGATCCTGCTGGGGCTCGCCCTCTTGATCGCGCTTGGCTTCGAATTCGTCAATGGGTTCCATGATACGGCGAATGCGGTTGCGACCGTGATCTACACCCGGTCCATGCCCGCGGAAATCGCGGTGGTCTGGTCCGGCTTCTTCAATTTCCTCGGCGTGCTCCTTTCCAGCGGCGCGGTTGCCTTCGGCATCGTGGCGCTGCTGCCCGTCGAGTTGATCCTGCAGGTCGGGTCCGGCTCGGGGCTTGCCATGGTCTTCGCTCTGTTGATCGCCGCCATCATCTGGAACCTCGGCACTTGGTATTTCGGCCTCCCCTCTTCGAGTTCCCATACGCTCGTCGGCTCGATCATCGGCGTCGGCCTTGCCAACCAGTTCCTGGCACCCGCCGGCAGCGCCACCAGCGGGGTGGACTGGTCGCAGGCGACCAATATCGGCCTGTCGCTCCTGATCTCGCCGCTGATCGGTTTCGGCCTCTCTGCTCTCCTGCTGCTTTTGATGAAGACGGTCGTCCGCAATAAGGCGCTCTATCAGGAGCCGGCCGGCAATGCGCCGCCGCCGCTCTGGATCCGCGCCTTGCTGATCTTCACCTGCACCGGCGTCAGCTTCGCCCATGGGTCGAACGACGGCCAGAAGGGCATGGGTCTGATCATGCTGATCCTGATCGGTCTCGTGCCGACCGCCTTCGCCCTCAACCGCACGCCGGATGTCAATTACCTGGACGCCTATAAGTCGGCCTCGGTCGCAGTCGAGCAGTCGCTCGGCAAATATGTGAAGCCGGGCGCGGAGGCTGGGGATTTCAAGGCGGTGGTCGGCGAGGCGGTGCGCACCAAGACCTGGTCGGATCAGACGACCCCGGCGCTCCAAACTTACATTCATGCAACCAGCGCCGAAGTGGCGGCCTTTCCGACCCTCGAAGCCGTTCCGACCAATCTGGTCAGCAATATCCGCAACGACATCTACCTGATCGGCGAAGCGCTGAAGCTGATCGACAAGAAGAAGCTTCTGCCGATGGAAGAGGCGGACCTCGCTGCTGTGCGCACCTATCACCAGGCGGTCGACAATGCGACGAAGTTCATCCCGCTCTGGGTGAAGGTGGCCGTCGCGCTGGCGCTCGGGCTCGGTACCATGGTCGGGTGGCGGCGGATCGTCATCACCGTCGGCGAACGGATCGGCAAGACGCACCTGACCTACGGCCAGGGCGCGGCGGCTGAGGTCGTGGCCATGGCAACGATCGGCGCGGCCGACCATTTCGGCCTGCCGGTGTCCACGACCCATGTGCTCTCGTCCGGCGTGGCCGGCACGATGGCAGCCAATGGGTCCGGTCTGCAATGGTCGACGGTGCGGGCGATGCTGGCGGCCTGGGTGCTGACCCTGCCCGCCTCAATCGCGCTCGCCTTCCTCCTCTTCCTCGCCCTTCGCCAGGTGTTCTGAGAAAAGCCGGGCGCTTCGATATTTTCGAAAACCTATGCGTCCGAGCTGTCAGCCTCGGGCGCGCTCAGCGGACGAGGGAGGACTTGCCGCGGGAGAGATAGGTGCCGGTCGGGCGCTCCTGCTCCGTCAGCGCACCATCCTCGACGATGGTCCGGCCACGCACCAACAGGCGCACAGGCCAACCCTCGATAGCCAGGCCCTCATAGGGCGTGTAATCCGCGCCGTGCTGCAGGAGATCATTGGTCAGCGTCATCCGCTTCTCCGGATCCCAGAGCGCGATATCGGCATCCGCACCAATGGCGATCGTGCCCTTGCGTGGATAGAGGCCATAGAGCTTGGCATGGTTGGTGGCGGTCAACGCCACGAACTGGTTGAGGTCGATTCGCCCCTTGCGCACACCTTCAGAAAACAGGATCGGCAGGCGGGTGCCGACGCCCGGAATGCCATTCGGAATCCAGCGGAAATGCCGCTTGCCCTTCTCGTTCAGCTTGCCTTCCGCGTCGTCGAAGCGGAAGGGGCAGTGGTCGGAGGAGAAGAGGTCGAACACGCCCTGCTCCAAACCTTCCCAGCAGGCATCCTGGCTCGCCTTGTCGCGCGGCGGCGGCGAGCAGACATATTTGGCGCCCTCCAGGGCTTCCTGGTCGAGATCGTCGGCCGTGAGCATCAGATATTGCGGGCAGGTTTCGCCGGCGATCTTCTGGCCGCGTTGCCGGGCGCGGCGGATCTCTTCCATCGCCTCTCGGTTCGAGACATGAACGATGACGATCGGCACGTCGACGATTTCCGCCAGTGACAAAGCCCGGTGCGTCGCCTCGCGCTCCGCCGCCACCGGCCGGGTGCTCGCATGGAATTTCGGGGCGAACTTCCCCTCCTCCTCGTGCCGGCCGATCAGATAGCGGATCGCATCCTCGTTTTCGCAATGGACCATGACCAGCGCACCGGTGCGGCGCGCGGTATCGAGCGTCGCCAGGATCTCGTCGTCGCGCAGCCGCAGACCCTCATAGGTCATGAAGACCTTGAGCGAGGTATAGCCATCCTCCACCAGCGCCGGCAGTTCCTGGCCGAGTACCTCGGGCGTCGGATCGGTGATGACCAGATGGAAGGCGACGTCGACATGGCACTTATCGTCGGCTTTGGCGTGGTAGACCTTCAGCGCCTCGCGCAGCGACTGGCCCTTCTCCTGCATACAGAAGGCAAGCACCGTGCTGTTGCCGCCGATCGCGGCCGAGCGGGTGCCGCTGTCGAAATCATCGGCCATGACAATGCCGTCGCCGGACGGCTGGTCGAGATGGACATGGCTGTCGATGCCGCCCGGCAAGGCGAGGAGCCCGGTGGCATCGATCACCTCGCCCGCTTCGGTCAACCCAAGAGCGAGCGCGGCGATGCGGCCGTCCTTGATACCGATATCGCTCTTGAAGCTATCGCTGGCGGTCACCACCGTCGCGTTGCGGATCACCGTGTCGAAGCGCATCGTCCGTTCTCCTCTCTGCCGCTGATCAGCTTGCCTTGGCGAGACCGGCGTCACCAGCCAGAATGCGATCGAGCGCTGCGGTCAAGCGGTCGACTTCCTCCACCGTGTTGTAATGCACCATCGAGACCCTGAGCATGCCGCCATGGTCGGTCAGGCCCAGATATTCGGCAAGGCGGCGCGAATGGAAGTCGCCAAAGCGCATGGCGATCTGCTCTCCATCCATCGCCCGGCAGATCTCGCCGGCCTCGCGCCCGTCGAAGCGAAAGGCGATGGTCGGCACGCGCTGGCTGTCCCGGTTGACGGGCTGGCCGACGATCCTGCAGTCATTGCGCGCCCGAAGATAGGCAAGCAGCCGCTCGGTCAGCGCATCCTCTTGCACGGTGATGGCGCGGTACGCCGCCTCGATCTTCTCGCGCACCGTGCCGCTCGCGCCGGCCTTCTCGCCGAGCGTGGCGAGGTAGTCGACGATGCCGCAGGTCGCATAGGCAAGCTCGTAGTTCGGATTGCCCGGCTCGAGCTTACCCGGCACTTTGTCCTTGCCGTAGAAGTAGTGGTAGAGCGTGTCGAGTTCGAGCAGCAGATCATATTTGCCGTACATCAGCGCATAATGCGGGCCGTAGGTCTTGTAGAGGCTGAAGACGTAGTAATCAGCATCGAACGCCTGGACATCGACGGCCCGGTGCGGCGCATAGGCCACCGCATCGACGCAGAGGCGCGCGCCGCGGGCGTGGACGAAATCGGCGATCGAGCGCACCGGATTGACCGATCCGAGGATGTTGGAGACATGCGTCACGCAGACGAGCTTCGTGCGGTCGCTCATCAGCGGCGAAAGGTCGTCGAGGCGCAGCGTCAGCGTCTCCTTGTTGAGCGGCCAGATCTTCAGGACGACGCCCATCGCCTGCAGCCGGTCCCAGGGGCCGATATTGCTCTCATGATCGCTGACGGTGATGATGATCTCGTCGCCGGGGGAGAGCTGGCTCTGCATGGCACGGGCGAGATTCTGCAGAAGCGCCGTGGTCGATGAGCCAAAGACGATCTCTTCCGGCCGGCTTGCATTGACGAGATGCATGGCGGCGGTGCGGGCCTCGTAAAGCGCCTTGGCCGCCTCCTGCGACACGGCATAGGAGCCGCCGATCTGCACGTTCTTCTCGATCAGGAAGGTATTGATGCGCTCCAGCGCACCTTTGAGAATCTGCGAGCCTCCGGCATTGTCGAAGAAGGTCCAGCCGCGGCCAAGCCCCGGAAACTGGCTGCGGACATAGTCGAGATCGAGCGGCTTGGCTGTGGACATTGGGCGAAACTCCCGGACTTTTCTTGTTCGAGCATGATGCCGAAAAGTGTTTGCGGTTTTCGGCCGACATCATGCTCTGCTTCTTTGGTTCTAGGCCGGATTCAAATTTCAGATCGGTCCGATCTGAAATCATCCGGCCTAGTGATTGAGCACGGCGCGCAGGAAGCTGCGGGTACGCTCCTCCTGCGGGGCGTCGAAGATCTGAGCCGGCGCTCCGGCCTCGACCAGGCGGCCGCCATCCATGAAGATGACGCGGTCAGCCACCTGGCGGGCAAAGCCCATTTCATGGGTGACGATGACCATGGTGACGCCGGTGCCAGCGAGCTTGCGCATCACATCCAGCACCTCGCCGACCATTTCCGGGTCGAGTGCGGAGGTTGGCTCATCGAAGAGCAGCACGCGCGGCTCCATGGCCAGCGCGCGGGCGATGGCGACACGTTGCTGCTGGCCGCCGGAGAGCTGGCCGGGGAACTTCTCCGCCTGTTCGCCGATGCCGACGCGGGACAGCAGCTCGCGCGCCTTGCGCTCGGCTTCAGCCCTGGAGGTGCCGCGCACGCGCATCGGCGCAAGCATGACATTCTTCAGCACGCTCATATGCGGAAAGAGGTTGAAGGACTGGAAGACCATGCCGACCTCGGCCCGCACCTTGGCGAGCGCCTTGCCAGGTGCGACGCGGATGCCGTCGACATCGATGGTGCTCTGCGGCGCAAAGGCCTCGAGATGGTTGATGCAGCGGATCAGCGTCGATTTGCCGGAGCCGGACGGCCCGATGACGCAGACCACCTCGCCCTCGGCGATATCGAGATCGATGCCGTGCAGCACGGTGAAGGTGCCATAGGCCTTCGTGAGGCCGCGGATGGAGATGATCGGGCCGGCCATCAGCGCTTCCCCCGAGCAAAATGCTTTTCCAGCCGGGCGACGATCGCGACCATCGGCCAGAGCAGCGCCACATAGATGATCGCCGCGCCGATCAGCGGCGTCGGATTGGCTTGCAGCGCCTGGGCCTGCGTTGCTTGCTTCAGCAGGTCTGGCATGGCGACCACGGAGGCGAGCGCCGTATCCTTCATCACATTGATGCAGTTGTTGGTCAGCGGCGGAATGACGATGCGGATCGCCTGGGGCAGGATCACGTCGACCATCATATCCTTGTTGGAGAGGCCGAGCGCGGCGGAGGCCTCGAACTGGCCATGCGGAATAGCTTCGATGCCGGCGCGGAAGATCTCGGCCGTATAGGCGGCGGAGACGAGCGACAGGGCGGCGACGGCGGAGAGAAAGGGCGACAGGCGGATGCCGACGAAAGGCAGCGCGTAATAGACGACGATCAGCAGCACGAGCAGCGGGATCGAGCGGAAGATGTCGATATAGATGCGGATCAGCGCTTTCGCTGGTCCCGGCGCATAAAGCCGCGCGATCGCCAGGAACAGGCCGCCGATCAGGCCGCAGATGATGCTGACCACGCCGATCTGCAGCGTGATCAACAGTCCGGACAGAAGCTGGGGCAGGCTGGCGATCAGCACCTGCCAGTTGAAGAACGTATTGATGAGCGTCATTGGCGCCTAAGGCTCCCCGGGCAGGGCGCGGAGCCGCGGTTGCGGCCCCGCTCCTGCGATGCAGGATTGAAGCAAGGCTTCGGCTTACTTCGCCTTCGGCATGTCGAGCACGGCGACGGTCGAGGTCGTGTCCTCGGCCTTGGCGCCGAACCAGGTCTCGTGCAGCTTGGCGATGAAGCCTTCGCCCTTGAGCTTGGTGATCACCTCGTTGACCTCGGTGGCCAGCGGATCGCCCTTGTTGAACATGATCGAGTACTTCTCGCCGGTCGGAATGCGCTCCACGACCTTGAGCTCCGGCTTGTCCTTCACATAGTAGAGCAGCGCCGGAATGTCGGAGATGTAGCCATCGACGCGGCCGGCGACGAGGTCGAGCATGGCGGGCTGCAGGCCTTCGAAGCGGCGGATCTCGACAAGCTTGTAGTCGCCCTTATGCGCCTCGGCCCACATGTCGCCGGTCGAGCCGGTGTCGACGCCGACGACCTTGTCGCCCATGTCCTTCAGGCCGGTGATGCCCGAGGCTGCCGTCACAGTCAGCGACTGGTCACTGTCGTAATAGGGCTGGGCGAAGCTGACCGAAGCGAGGCGCTTTTCGGTGATGGTGATCGAAGAGATCGCCATATTGATGCGGCCGGACTGGACGGCCGGGAAGAGGCCGTTGAACGGGGTGTTGACGAATTCGACGGTTTTGCCGAGGCGCTTGGCGATCTCGTTGACGAGATCGACCTCGAAGCCGGTGACCTTGCCGCTCGCATCTTCGAATTCCCACGGCACGTTGCCGATATTGGCGCCGACGGTGAGATCGGCAGCCGTGGCCGCGCCCATCGAGCCGAGAAGGGCGAGAAAGCCGGTGAGCACCGAGAGGGTGCGGGTGGGTGTGCGTGTCATGAGAGTTCCCCTTGTTTTATGAACGTGACTCATTCACCATGGTCTAACTGGTCAGACCAGTCTGGCCAAAAAAGCATGAAGCTTCCGGCTTGGCAATGGCCTTCGAAAATAAGATTTTGAGCGGACGACGCCGCTTTAGCCCGCACGGGACCTTCATGTTCAACAAGACGCTTGTTCCCCAATCGGTCGCCCGGGACCTCCAGTCGATGATCCAGACCGGGGCCCTGAAGCCCGGCGAGCGGATCCCCTCGCAGCGCGAATTCTCCCAGAAGCTTGGCGTCAGTCGCGCCTCGCTGCGGGAAGCGCTGCTCACGCTTGAAACGCTCGGCTTGCTCAAGACCGAGGCCGGCCGCGGCACCTTCGTCGCCGATCCGGCGGCGACTGCGCAGGGCGCGAGCGGCGAGATGGCGCCCTGGCGCTATTCCGACCGCTACTCCGTCTTCGACGTGTTCCAGACACGCATCCTGCTCGAGGGCGAGATCGCCCGGCTCTCTGCCGGGCGGCTAACACAGCTGCAACTCGACCAGATGGAGCGCGCCACAGAGACCATGGAGGATTGCTGGGCGCGGCAGGATCGCCTGGCCAATGTCGAAGCCGACCTCGCCTTTCACGGCATCATCGTTTCGGCCTGTTCGAACGCCATGCTGCAGGCGCTTTACCATACGGTGCGCGATCAGGTCACGGAAACGCAGCGCCAGCCCATCCCGATTACCGATCCAGAACGCATGCGCGATTCGATTGCCGAGCACCGGCGCATCACCGCGGCACTGGCGGCCAACAAGGCGGCGGAGGCAAAGCTGGAAATGGAAGCCCATATCCGCAACACGGCACGCTGTGCCGGGCTGCTTCCCTAGCGCTCCTCTCCATGGGCTTGAGGGGTCGACTCGTCGCGCGGAGTCTGCCTGTGCGATCGGGAATCAGGTGGACCTCAGATGTCAGACGATCCGCAGCATCGGGCGCTTCGAGCGAGGGGTGAGGGTCAGCATCGCCATGCCTTGCTCTGCCGGCACCGATGTCAGGCTGTAGCGGAGGCTTTCGGCGATCGGACGCAGTTGCTCGACGGCGTTGATCGACAGCGTGCGCTGGATGAAGGGAACCGATTGCGCCATCAGCACGCTGACGACTCCGACTTCGACCCCGACGTCGAACTCGCCGCCGCGGCCGGGAAACCGCAGGAAAAGGTCATCGACGATCTCGATCTTGCGCATCGCACACTCCTACTGCCACCGGCAAATTCTTGCGCGCGATGGTAAAGGAGAGGTTAATGCGGGGATGCGAGAGCTAGGGACGGTGGCGCAACGCTGGATGAACCGGCGCTGCGCTACCAAAAGAGACGAGCGGAGTGAGCGTCGCCATCCCGCTCAGCGAAAGTCAGTCGCGGCGGAAGCCGGTCGTGCCCGAGTTGCGCAGACCGCTCTCGCGCTCGTCCTCGACCTCGACTTCGGTCTTGCGCACGCTGTCGGAAATGGTTTCCTGGCGCTGCTCGGCCGTCTTCTTCAGCGAGATCTCCTCGACCACGCGGGCATCCTTGGAGACGACTGCTTCCTCGCGATGCTCTTCGGCGGAGATGGTGCGATCGGTAAAGGCCGTATCCGCATCGCTCAGGGGACGATCGACGGCGCGGCGGCTGACCTCGACCCTTTCGTCACGCAGCGAGACGCTTTCGTTCACCGGCGTTTCCACGACATAGGAACGGACGCGGACGCGGCCGTTGTTCACATCGCGCTTGCCGATGCGCAGGTCTTCCTGCACGACTGGGATCACCTCCTCGCCATCCGCATCGAGATCGGTCGACGTCGCAGAGTCGCGCGTGCCTTCATAGCCGGACTGTCCGGCAGAGCCAGAGCGTCCTGCATACTCGGAATCGCCGGCGGCATAAGCGGCAGAGGAGCGCGACCAGCCTTCGCTTTCCCAAGAGCGAGCCCGCTCATCAATGTCGATGCTACCCTCGTCATCGAGAATATCGAGCGCGGTGTCGGAGAGGTTAGCCGGATAATCGGAGACGGTGACGAGGAAGCCACCGCGGCGAATACCCTCCGCATAGGCGGTGCGGTCGTCATCCGGCATGAAGAGATCGGCGAGGCTGGCCCAGAAGCCCTTCCCGTCATCATGCATGGTCGATGTGCGATGGGTGTCGCTGCCGGTATCGGCGATGAGCCGCACCGACTCGCGGGAAATACCGGCGGAGACAAGGCGCTCGATGGCGCGTGTGGCTTCCGCCTGGCTGTCGAAGAAGGCGGTGATCGTGTTCGATCCGTAGGATGACGTCGTCTGGTCGGTATAAGACATGGCTGTTTCCTTCCGTTTGTGCGGTTCTCACTACTCTTCGATACGCTCGACCGTGACGCTCTGTTTGCGCAGCGTCACCGGTACCTCGACGTCCTCAGTGGTCTCGACCCTGCGGACAAAAATCTCCTCGACGAGAACCAGCCGCTTTTCCACGACCAGGATCTCTTCGACGACGGGAATGATGGTGGTGTCCCCTTCGATGCGAACCTCCGGCACGGTTTCGATCGGCCGGTCCAGTCGCTTGCGCGTGACCTCGACGCGGACGCCCGACAAGGTCGCGGCGGCGATGTCCTCGACGAGGTGGCTGGATGTCGACACGCGGACATGCCCGGTCGTCACCACTTTCTTTCCGACGGTGACGCGCTCCTCGACACGCTCGATTGTCTCATCACTGTCGGCGGTCATGTATCATCACCCGGTTTCCGGAATGGGTAATCATGCCGGAGTCCGAATGTTCCTCTCGACAGCTTCAAACGAGACTGTTGTGGTCATGCGCCGCCGTCCGAGACGGTCGGACAGCGGTTTCGCGGGCCGAAGACCGTGCGTCTTTGAGTGCAGGATTACCTTCTGGAGTGTTTTCAGCCGAAGCGAGATCGCTTCGGCGTCGGATTATGCAGTAAAGATAAGAACCTAGAGCCTTTCCGGTGAACGGGAGTTCACCGGAAAGGCCCGAGAATGCTCATCCCCGGCAATGCCGGGCTCGCGCTTCATCGGCAAAGCCCAGCCATTCTGTAATAAGACGATCGCACGGGGCCGACGTCCTTCTTCGGTTGGTGAAATCAGATCTTTCAGGACGCTGACCACCTGATAGGCCTTGCTAACGAGGAAGAGGAGATTGCAGGCGAGATCGAGCGGGCTGGGCGATTGGCTATCCATGAGCTGAAGCGCGTCCGGCGTCATCACCACGCTTGATCCGTCGGGCTTCTCAACCCGGAGGCCGTCGCTGCGCAAGGTAGGACCACCGCCGCCGCGGAGCAGCAGGACGACCCGATGATCGAGATTTCCTGCCAGGCTGGCCGCAAGCGTCGGGCCCACAGCTCCACCGCCGAAGATCGCAACCATCATGACAAGGTCAGGCCCCGTTCTTGGAACATGAACTGATCCAACGGCACTCCCCCTCGACCGGGAGCGAAGAATTAACTTACGGTAGAAGCTCCGTTCTCGATCCCCAATGTTCGCGGCTGATTTCGAAAAACCGGCCGCGCATCTGGCAGGTTCTCGCACTCCCGAAACAAGTAGAAGATCAATGTGTGGGCATGTTAAAATGGCAGACATGAATGTCCACGCAGAAAATAGCGTGTAATACTTGGCCGTGATACCAGAAGTGCCGTAAATACATGCCGTCACGCGTTGAACCGGTCGTTTCACGGAATCCAAGGGTTGATCTGATGGAGGTTGCCTACCTTGCACCGGACCGCATCCTCGCTCATCCGAAGTTCGGCCACTGCCGCAACCTCTATATTAGCGATCTTTTGGCGCTCTATGAATTCCGCCCGGATCGGGTCGAGCTGCTGCTCGATGCCGGCCGGATCATGGTCTATGCCGCGATCATGGCCCTCTGGGGAGGCTATCGAGATAACGACCGTTCCTCGCTGCCGACGGTCGGCCGGCTGAAGCGAACGGTCGATCTGTTCCAGATCGCCAGCCCGCGCCAGATCGATCGCATCCTCTCGCGCTTTGCCCAGGTGGGACATATCGAGACCGCCCCTGTCGCCGATGATCTGCGGATGCGGATCGTGCTGCCGACGGCGGCCCTCATCGCGCATGACCGAGCCTTCATTCGCGTCCATTATGCGGCGCTCGGCGAACTGGTTGCATGTGACGCCTATGCGCGACCCCTGGCCGGAGATCTCGTCTTCCTCAAGGCCATACGCAGTGCTTGGATTGCCGCCCTCGAGCCAATGGCCAAGGACATCTTACCCGCCGATCCGCAGCTCTACCGCTTCTACGCAGCCTCGGCAGGCATGATGATCCTGTTCAAGCTTGTAGACATGCAAGCCCTTCATCCTGGCCGCTTCTTCGCTGTAGATCACAGCGAACTGGCACGGCGCTTCGGCGTGTCGCGCACGCATGTCGGCAAGCTGTTGAAGACGGCTGCCGCCGATGGCGGCCTGGAACGCGAGGCGGACGGTCGCCTGCGCCTCGACCCCAGCCTGCTTCGGGCTCTCGATCGGAATATTGCCGGGCGCTTATCACTGCTCGATCGCGCGCATGCGGTTGCGGTGGCGGAGCTTGATGCGGCCGGCACCAACGGCCTGTCCACAGACAGCGCGATCGCTCAGGCGACGCTCATGCCTTGAGACCAGACGCCTGGAGCATGACACCCACCGAAGGTGAACGGGAGCGAGAATGCGTGTTCAGCCGCGAGGCCAGTTCGTTCGCTGCGAATTATCGTCCTCGACCAAGAGAACGGATGTCTCGATGACCGACTCCACAGCGTGCATCATATCCGTTCTCCTCGAAACGCCCGAGCTGCGTCGCAACCGAGCTCGGCGTTCTGTGGGTGCCACCGATCCCGCGACGACGAGCCATTCCATCCGCCATCAGAGCGGGACGTCGGCACTCACGTCTCCTTCGTCAGGGCAGAGGCGAAGGGGACGACGACGACGATCTCGCCGGTCTCGATTTCGATCTCGATGTGCCGTTCCGAAATATCGAGCCCGCCGCGCACAGCATCGCTCATCATCTCGCGTGCGTCCTCAAGAGCCTCGGCACGCGCCGCCTCTAGGTCGGGAAGCTCAACGCCTTCGCGGTCGCAAACCCGAATGTCCCCTTTGCAGATATGAAAGTAGAAGAGGGGCATTGAGAAAGAGCGTCTCCGTCGGCAGCAGGGATGTACGCAAACGTACGAAGATGAATGATGCAGGCCTTATCGACCGACAGATCGTAGAGGGCCTGCCGCGTGAGCATAGGATAGAAGGATAGCTAGCCGATTTAAGGAACTGATACCATCCCGACGGATAAGGACGGCCAAGCAGTCCGGCAGGGACGCAGTGATGGATGGCGCTGGACGAATGTCCGTGCCGCGCCGATGCTGGATGCCAACGGCCGGATCGAGAAATGGGCGGGGATGAACATCGACATCGATGCCTGCAAGCGCGCGAAAGAGGGCTCCCCGGCTAGGTCAGCGGCGGGACGTTCAGGAGCTGTGCGACGGCCGTGACCAGTTGCGCTTCGGCGAAGGGCTTGGTGAGAACGAGGCTGCCGGGCACTCCTTCGGCACTCCATTCATGCGCGCTGTCGCCGGTGATATAGACGACGGGAAGGGCCGGTTGGAGCTTGCGGGCATAGCGAGCAACATCCCAGCCACTCAGAATACTGCCCAATCTGATATCCGTCACGAGACCTGCAAAGCGAGCGACGTCCTGATCGAGTTCGGCCACCGCCGTCTTGGCGTCGGCAGAAAATACGGCGGCGAACCCGGCCCCATCGAGCGCGTCTTCAATGAAGAGATGCAGCAACCTTTCGTCTTCAACGATTAACAGAAGAGGACGATCCATCGCCAAGTCCTTCACATATGTCGGCGCTCGGGAGCGGGCAGCCAACGGTATGTCTATCACAGTTTTATTGTTCGTTTTCGTACAAACGTCGTTTCGTGCAATGACAGATGCAGTACAGGAGCGTAAGGGATAACGCACATACTCTGGACTGTACTATTTATCAGACCACAACCCCAAGATAAGCTACGGCAGGCGGCAGCGAGCTTGAGGGGGATGTTTTTTCTCCACACATCTTTCACCGGATGCCGTATAGCCATCGGACGACACGAATCTGACCGGATTGCGCACGGCAACGGCATGGGAAAGGTGCCCAACCGGCGGACGCTTTTCGGTTTTTCAACTTGAAACTCTGTCCAGCGAGCGCGAATGATGCGACCGTGATTCCCGGCAGAGCACGGGAAGGCTTCGGAGATTGGTCGGATCTTCTGAGGTTTAAGAATGAAAAATCTTGATGAGCCCCGAAATGTTGCGGCGGGAGGCGACGGAACGGGGTGGGGAAGCAGGCGGCATGGTAGGAACTCACGACAGCGTCCTGGTGGTGCTGGCGGTACTGATCGCGATTGCTGCTTCTTATACGGCGCTGGATATCGCCGCACGCATCAGAGTCGCCACGACCAGAGTTGGAGCCGCCGCCTGGCTTGCAACCGCCGCCGTCTGCATGGGGGGTGGCATCTGGTCGATGCATTTCGTGGCCATGCTCGCCTACTCCATTCCGGACATGGCCGTTGCCTATGATCCCTTCCTGACGCTCCTCTCCCTGATCATTGCCATCGTCGTCACCGGCGGTGGCTTCGCGATCGTCGCGCGCGCCGAAGCAGGGTCACTCTCCCTCATGCTCGCTGGGCTCTTCATGGGCGGCGGGGTGCTGGCGATGCATTATGTCGGCATGGCGGCCATGCGCATGCATGCCACCCTCTCCTATGAAGCGACCTGGGTCGCCGTTTCCGTCTTCATCGCCATTGGGGCGGCGGTCGCAGCGCTCTGGCTCGCCTTTCGCAGCGGCGGCTTTCTGCAGAAGGGGTTGTCGGCGCTGGCCATGGGTCTCGCGATCTCGGGCATGCATTTCGCCGGCATGCGGGCTGCCTCGTTCGGGATGCATGATGGAATGACAGGCAGCGACGCGATGGCGAGCGTCGAGCAGGGGACGCTGGCCCTGGCGGTCTCCTCCATCACCTTCCTGATCCTGCTCGCCGCCATCGTGGCAGCCATGTTCGACCGCCGCTTCGCCGCTCTCGCCTCGAAGGAGGCCTTGGCGCTGCGGCGGAGCGAGGAGCAGTTTCGCTTGCTCTATCGCCGCACGCCGCTGCCTCTTCATTCCCTCGACGCAGACGGCCGGATCGAGGATGTCAGCGATGCCTGGCTGGCCATGATGCGCTGCGAGCGGGACGCCGTCATCGGCCGGCCGCTGATCACCTTCATGACCGAAGACTCCGCCCGGCAGAGGCTGAGCGACTGGAAGCGGCTTCTCGAGATCGGGGAGCTGCTGGAGCGGGAGTACAGGCTCGTGACCCGGGAGGGCGAGTTCATCGACGTCCTGTCCACCTCGCGGGTCGAGCGGGACGAGGAGGGACAATTCATCCGTGCCGTGGGCGGCCTTGTCGATGTGACCTCCCGACGCAAGGCAGAGGCGGCCTTGCGTCAGGCGCAGAAGATGGAGGCCATCGGTCAATTGACCGGGGGGATCGCCCATGACTTCAACAATATCCTCGCCGTCGTTCTCGGCAGCCTGGAAATCGCGCGCAAGCGGGTTTCGGCCGATGAGCGCACCGTGCGCATGATCGACAACGCCATCGAAGGCGCCCGCCGCGGCGCGGCGCTGACGCAGCGCATGCTCTCCTTTGCCCGACGCCAAAGCCTGAACCCGCAGGCCATCGATCTCAGCGCCCTCGTCGCAGGCATGCACGACATGCTGGCGCGCTCGCTCGGGCCGCGCGTGACGCTCCGGGCCGATGTTGCGACGGGACTCCCGCAGGTGCACGCCGACCCCCACCAGCTCGAGATGGCGCTGCTTAACCTCGCGGTCAACGCACGCGATGCCATGGAAGAAGGGGTGATCTCGATCGTGGTCGAGACCGGCAAGATGCCCCCCGAGAGCCTCGGCGAGGGGCGCTTCGCCTGCTTGAGCGTCATCGACACGGGGAGCGGCATGGACGAGGCGACGCTGGCCCGGGCGCAGGAGCCCTTCTTCACCACCAAGGGCGTTGGCCGGGGGACCGGCCTCGGGCTGGCCATGGTCAGCGGCTTCGCCGAACAATCCGGCGGGACGCTGATCATCACAAGCCAGCTTAACAAGGGAACGCGGGTCGACCTGTGGCTCCCGATCGCCGAAACGGCCGTGACGGCGGCCGACCCGGCGCCGGAGACGCCGCGCATCTCCACCCGTCTCCTGCAGGACAAGGTGGTACTCGTCGTCGATGACGAGCCGCTGATCCTGATGAGCACGGAAGAGATTCTGCGCGAAGCCGGTGCCGTGGTGCATGCGGCCGCAAATGCCAGAGATGCGCTCGACATCGTCCGCCGCCACGACGACCTCGCCTGCGTCGTGACCGACTATGCCATGCCCGGCATGACCGGCGCGCAGCTCGCAGCCGCCATCCTGGTCGAACATCCGGACCTGCCGATCGTCCTGACGTCAGGCTATGCGGAGGTGCCCGACGAGATCGCGCCCTACCCCATCCTCCAGAAGCCCTTCTCGGCCGAGCTGCTGATCGATGCGGTCACCAACGCCGTTTCGGGCTTACCTGCCGATGCGGCCCAGCCAGGAGCGGCGCGAGCTACGCCGGACTGACGAACATCAAGAAGAGCTTGCCGGCTTGAGATGAGGAGACTGAAGCTCTTCTTCTTTGCGTCGATGATCCCCGCGATGGGAACGACGGTTGCGCATTCCCTCTCTCATCCATGACCCTTGCGGTGCCGAGACCTGAGCATAGCCGGCGGTTCGATGACGACCGGGACCATCAGGCTCCGAGTGGTGCCAAGCCGTCCGCGGCTCCTGCCCTCTCCTTCAGCGCCCGCAGCGCCGCGACGACATCGCGAGGGTCGGCGCGCTGCGTGAAGTCGGCTTCCACGAAAGCCCAGCGTACGGTCCGGGTCTCGTCCAGCACATAGAGGGCCGGGATCGGCAATTCATGGCTCTGATCTCCGTTCTGGGAGGCCAGATCAATGCCGATCTCGCGGTAGAGCGGGCGCAAATCTTCCGGGAGAGTGAAGACGAGGCCGAGCGTCCGGGCGAAAGCGTTGCCCTTGTCGATCGCGATCGGGAAGCCCACCCCTGCCGCTTCCGCGGTGCGAAGCGCATGGTCGGGCAGTTCGGGCGTGATGGCGACAAGACCGGCACCCAAGGCTTCGATCTCGGGCAGGGCGGCGGCATAGGCCCGAAGCGGGACGTTGCAATAGGGGCACCAGCCGCCGCGATAGAAGAGGAGCACCGCCGGCCTTTTGCCGATCGTGTCCTCGAGCGACAAGGGCGACCCGTCGAGCGCCTCGAAGTTCGAGAGCTCGATGCGATCCCCCACCTTGGCCGCCCTCCCGGAAATTCCGCTCGCCTGGAGGTCGCCGATCGACCGCGCGATCGCCTCGAAGATGGGGGCAGGAAGCGCAGACCTCACGACGTCAACGGTCTTCGTAAGCTCTTCGGCAAGGACCATGCGGCAACTCCATTCTGGACTGCGGAGACAGCCTCATCCTTGCTCGAACTCTCGGTTTGCAGGAGGCAGTTTCTTCCAAGCTTACCGATCCACGGGACATGCTTTGCTCCCATTGGTTTAAAAAGAGGGTGCGTATTCGGTGAGTCGAAGACTGCAAAGTGAGCCCCACAAGGTTGATGCTTCGAGTCGATGAGTCCGAAGCGATGTCGATCTCGAACCTGACCGAGGCGCCGGGCATCGCCGCCGGATCAAGAACGCTTCGCACATTCGACATAGCAGGGGGGAACTTCGGCGCGCGAAAAACGCGCAGGGCGCTGAGGATCGGGACTAGCCTCTCTAGCCTGCGCGTCGCGATCGGGCCTTGATCATCGCCGTCAGGCTCTCATTGACGGGCGCCGAGAGCCCGTGCTCGACCGCCAGTCGCACGATCGCTCCGTTGAGATAGTCGATCTCCGTCTCTCGCCTCTCCCGGATATCCTGCGCCATCGACGGACGGTGCGTTGCCGTTCTCGGCACGATGAGAGGAAGCAAATGGTCATCCAGGAATGACGTGGCCGAAGCGAAGGCATTGAACCGGAAGACGTGAGCAAGCACATCGAGCGCCTCGCGCGCGACGGAAAGGGCAAGGGGCCGGACGACCTCAAGGGTCAACAGTTCGCCATAGGTCAAGTCCGTCAGCGAGCAGGTTGCGTTCAGCGTCGTGTTGAGAAGTAATTTCTGCAGCACGTTGGAGCGGATATCGTCGGCCACGGCGAGCGGGAGCAAACCACTGGAGCTCTTCTCCGCCAGAGCGGTAAGCGGATCCTTGTCTTCTGCGAACAGGGATCCCATCGCCAGCGGCGCCGAGACGCCGTTGACCTTCACATGATTGACATCACGGCGCGTCAGGCCTGCCAGAACAACGCCGTTGAAAACGGGAATGCGCGGCGGGACGATCCGCCGGGCTTCGTCGGCAAAGCCCCATCCATTCTGCAGCAGGACGATCGCACCTGGCCGGCGCCCGTCGTCGGTCCGCCACATCAAATCCTCCAAGACGTCGGCGACCTGATAGGCCTTGGTTGCCAGAAACAGGACGTCGCACGCAAGATCGAGTGGGCCGGGCGCGTGATTGTCGATAACCTCCAGCGCCTCAGGCGCGATCACGAGGACCGATCCGTCTGGCTTCTCGACGCGCAGACCCTCGCTGCGCAAGGCCGCGGCACCGCCGCCGCGAAGCAGCAGGGAAACCCTGAAATCCTTAATTGTCGCCAGGCTCGCCGCAAGCGCGAGCCCCACAGCTCCGCCGCCAAGGATCGCAACCTTCATGACGGGGATAGACCTCGTTTTCGGTACAGGAATTGAACGGAACGGTGCTCGGCATCACGAAAAGTTGGGATCAACACGAAGGACAACCTTCCCCGCGATCATGAATTCGGAAGTTCGTATCGGCTTTCCAAATCGAAATGCTTTAACGGCAAGCGCGCGCGAAGAACTTGTTCGAGCAGTGGCTGACCGATCGACAGGATAATTGTGAAGACCGTGATGTCCACGCAGAAGATTGCGTGCACTATCCGATCGCGACAGCAGCAACGCCATGGAGCACAGCAACTGGAGGATTGGCAGGATGGAGGTTGTTCACCTTGGACCGGACCACATCCTTGCTCATCCGAAATTCGACCATTGCCGCGACGCCTACATCGACGATCTCTTGGCGCTCTACGAGTTCTGCCCGCAGCGCGTCGAGCTCATGCTCGATGCCGGCCGCATCATCGTCTATGCCGCGCTCATGGCTTCATGGGGAGGCTATCGCGACGAGGACCCGACAACTCTGCCGACGATTGGCCGGCTGAAGAGGATGGTCGATCTCTTCCAGATCGCCAGCCCGCGCCAGATCGATCGCATCCTCTCGCGCTTCGCGCAGATGGGACATGTCGAGATCGCGCCGGTGGCCGATGATCTGCGGATGCGGGTCGTCTTGCCGACGGCAAGTCTGATCGCGCATGACTGCGACTTCATCCGCGTCCATTATCGGGCGCTCGAGACTGCGAGGCCTATGCGCGGCGCCTGGATCGCCGCGCTCGAGCCGCTGGCGAAGGACATCATTCCTGCTGAGCCACTGCTCCTGCGCTTCTAAGCGGCATCGGCAGGAATGCTGCTTCTCTTGAAGCTCGCCCAGATGCAGGCCCAGGCTCCGGGCCGCCCCTTCGCTGTCGACCAGACCGAGCTTGGTCAACGTTTCGGTGTCTCCCGCACGCATGTCGGCCGGCTTCTCAAGACGGCCTCCGCCGACGGCGGTCTTTCCTGCCACGCAGGCGGCCTCCTGCACATCCATCCGAACCTGCTGGCTGCGCTCGACCAAAACATCGCCCACCGCCTGTCGCTGCTCGACCGAGCCCATGCCCTTGCGGTGGCTCATCTAACCATACGGGACGGTCAAAGCAGCGCGCTTGTCAGCGCCGACCGCCTCTGTGGCTGAGAGAGAGATCACCACCGGCCGACAAGGGCGAAAAAAGATCGGGCCTTGGTCGAGGCTGCCGGTCATGCTTCTTGATTTGGAAGATTTGGTGGAGCTAAGCGGGATCGAACCGCTGACCTCTTGCATGCCATGCAACGGGCCGCAATTTCGTTCTGTTTCCGTTCATTGCTGCCAGTTTCCGCAAGCCTTTCTTTCTCACCACTTTTCCCATATTCTGTTTCCACTGGTATCCGCCAGTTTCATTTTCCGTGATGCCCCGGTGATGCCCCGTGCCAAAATCAGAGCAACAACCCGTCAAGCTGACGAAGCGCGCAGTCGACGCGATCAAGCCGAACGGAACCGACTTCTACGTCTTCGACAGTGAGCTTCGCGGCTTTGGCGTGCGCGTCCGCAAGGGCGGCGGCATGAGCTACATCGTTCAGTATCGAACGGGGGCCGGGCGCGCCGGCAGCGTCAAGCGTGTGACCATCGCTCAGCTGGGGAAGGTGACGCCCGAGCAAGCGCGCGAGGAGGGTAAGCGGATCCTCGCATCTGTGGTGAAGGGCGAGGACCCGGCGCAGGAGAAGGCGGCAGCCAGGACTGCGATGACGTTCGGCGCCCTCGCCTCCGCCTACCTTGACAATGTCGCGGCAAAGAAGAAACCGACCACCCATGACCTCTACCGCCATCTTCTGAAGACCTATGCCCTCGACACGCTTTCGAAGCGCCCCGCGGCCAGCATCACCTCACTCGATATCGCGCCGATTCATCTGAAGCTGAAAGCAAAGGCCACGACCGGCAATCGCCTGCTCGCGGTGATCGGCGCCATGTTCTCTTGGGCCATGGATGCGAAGCTGCTCCCGAAGATGGAAAACCCGGCTTCTGGCATCGAGAAGTTCAAGGAAGCCAAGCGCGAGCGCTTCCTGACCTCGGCTGAGCTCCAGCGTCTCGGCGAGGCCATCACCGAAGCCGAGACGGCCGGCATTCCTTGGGAGCCCGACCCGGAGAAGAACACCAAGCATGCGCCCAAAGCGGAAAACCGCCGGGTGAAGATCGACGCAACGGTCGCCGCCGCCCTCCGCCTCTATGTGCTGACCGGCGCAAGGCGCAATGAGATTCTTGGCCTGACCTGGGATATGGTCGACCTTGAACGCGGGCTGCTCTTCCTTCCCGACAGTAAAACCGGTCAGAAAACCATCATCCTGAACGGGCCGGCGCAGCTCATTCTCTCCGAGCTGCCGCGGGTCGATCGGTATGTGGTGCCTGGCCGGCCGCGGAAGCGCGCAGACGGCACCTGGGAGAGTCGGCCGCGCGCCGATCTCAAGCGGCCATGGGCGGCGGTCAGGAGGCACGCCGGCTTGATGGCGGACGCGGACAATCCACGCTTCCGCGTCCGGCTCCACGATCTGCGTCACACGTTCGCCAGCGTCGGCGCCGGTTCGAACATGGGTCTGCCGATCGTCGGCAAGCTTCTCGGGCACAAGCAATCACGCACCACTGAGCGCTATGCGCACCTCGAAGCCGATCCCGTTCGGAAGGCTTCAGAGGCGATCGGCGCACGCATCATGGATGCGATGGGAGGCAACGGTTCGTCCCGCGACAATGTGGTGCCTCTGGAGAAATCGCGAAAGTAAATCAGCTCTGCAGGGATAGGACGGCCATCCGACAAGCCGGCGCGCACCACCGGCTTCCCTGCGGCCTTCAGGTGCCTCTCGGTGCGGGATAGCAATGGCAGGCAGATCAGGCTCAAGGCTCACGGAAGCCGGGGAGTTTTGGAACAGGCCATCCAAGTGGCCAAGAGACTCGTTTGAGGACGATTTCATTTTCCTAGCGAGGGCAGTGGATCTCGTCGGTCCTTTTCTCTTTCCGGATGACTGGAAGCCCGAAGATACTGTCGATCTTCGCTACATCCGACCAGAGGAGGAGGAGCAGCTGATAGCCAGTCGCAAACGCTTCAAGGAGGTTCAAGAATTTATCGGAACAGCAATCGGCCGCTCGGGTCTGCGGTACGGTCTGCGGCCATTGGAAGGCGGACGGGTTATCCCAGCGAGAGAATTCAGCGGAGCGCAATCGCCTTATGCTGGCGAGCCCTACGCGCTTTTCGGGCCCGAACTCTGGATGCTAGATGATTATTCCAGCGCGTTTCAGAAGTGCATGATGGAGGCAACGTTCGTTCTCAACGGCACGCACCGCGAGGACATGCTGATTTACGTCGAGAAGGCGGGACTATCTCAGTTAATCGCCAAGCAGGACGACATCAGCCAGCCTCCGCCGCCAGCACATGCTACGGTCGCCGCTGAGGTTTACCTGTCACCCTTCCTCAAGTTCATGCTCGACTTCGTGGCGTCACAGGGGAACGATGCTGGCGAACAGTCTCGACGGGTCAATTCCGAAAACAAGGCGGCACTGGAACTTGTGCTCGTCTCCGAATGGGAAAAGCGATTCCCGGAGCTTCCTAAGCTTGGGAAAACGAAGTCCGAGTACATGGCAACTTTCCTCAGAGAGGTTGAATCGCAGCTCGGAAGAAACCGATAGTCTGCAAATGGGTCGGACCCTAAATTTCTATTCAGAACAATAATGTAGCTATGGGTCGGGCCCATTTCTAGTTCATCATTACGGGGATGGGTCCGACCCTTTAGCCCATCGCGATAATCCGAAATTGGTTTCAGCTTCCTCTCACCGGACGCGGTGTCCGCTGCAAGGAAAGGAAGCCACATGACCGATGCCATCGACGGCATCTCGAAGCGCCCCAAGCTTCGCACCGAGCAGGCCGGCAAATATACCGGATTTGCCTCATCCACCCTCGAGAAACTTCGCCTGACGGGCGGTGGCCCAGCCTACATCAAAATCGGCAAGGTCGTCGTCTACGATCCAGACGACTTGGATCGCTGGCTCGCTTCTCACCGCCGCCTCTCGACTTCGGTTGCGGCATAAGGGGCGCGGTGATGAAAACGAAAAACCCCGTCGCGGGAAGCGACAGGGTTCCTCTGAACATCAAAGCTGTTGGCACGGCGCTTGATACCCAGGAACCTAAGTCCTCCTCCTCCGAAAGTCCAGCAGTCCGTCACGTCGCCAGGCGCTTCAACCTGTCAGTTTATCACGCCCGCACCGTCTGCGAGCTTGCAGGCATTGGCGGTGCTGTATGACCAACGCGCCGAAGAGGTCCCGGAAGGTCACCTCGCAGAGCCGGTGGAACGATAGCCACCCTAAAGAACTCTGGGCGCATCAGGCTCTCCGGAGCGCGCTGAAGAAGGGCCTCCTCATTCGCGGCAACTGCGAAGTCTGCGGCGCGCCGAACGCCGATGGCCACCATCACGACTACGACCGGCCGCTCGATGTGAAATGGCTCTGCCGCCTCCATCATCGCCAGATCCACCAACAAATGAAAAAGGAGGGTAATCATGCCCTCTGAAGCGCATCAGCATCAATCGATCAGACAAAGCGCGGCGATGCACCATAGCGCCGGCTTCATCCCAGAGCTCGAGCATGAGGTGCTGGGTGCCCTGCTCGTGAGCAAAAGCGTCAAGCTCGAGGCCGCCGCATTGCGGCCAGAGCACTTCATCGAGCCCCTGCACCGCCTCATCTTCGAGAACATCTCGACCGCAGCAGCGCAGTACGGCAGCGCGTCGGCCGGCGTCGTGCTCCGCATGTTCACGGAACAGCAGAAGCAGGCAGCAGAATCCGCCCTCGGCTTTCCGCTGGCTGATTATTTGGCGCGCCTGACGGTCAACTGCGTGCGTGGCCCCGCTGGGCTTAAGACGTCGATCTCGGCCGTCATGCAGCAGTGGGGACGGCTGGCCCTGGGCGAAGAAGCCGCGGCCATTTCTGAAGCTTCGCAGGACCCGGGCGCCGACCCTCTGGAAATGGCGCGGCACCTCAGCCGAGCCATTGACGACATTGCCTCACCGTTGGGCAGCGGTCGGCAGATCAAGACGCGGCACACCTTCGCCGAGGCGTCCGCCGCAGCGCTTCAGGCGGTGCAAGACGCGATCGACCGAGGCCACGGGCTCACTGGCACAACGTGGGGCCTGGCTGACGTGAACCACGCCACAGGCGGCATTCAGCGGGGCGAGATGACCGTCATCGGCGCTCGTCCCTCAATGGGCAAGACGGCGGTCGCGCTCTCGATCGCCCTGAAGGCCGCGCGATCGAATGTCGGCGTCGGTTTTGTCTCGCTGGAGATGGGAGCGAAGACATTGGCCATGCGCGCCCTGACTGATCTTGCCTATGACCGCCTCGGCCGAGTCCACTATGCCGACCTCATCGCCGGCAGAGTGTCGCCGGATCAGTTCGCCGTCATCGAGGCTGCAAGCGACGAGTTCGGCCGCCTGCCACTGCTGATCGAGGATGCACCGAACCAGTCGGTGACTCAGGTCCGCGCCAAGCTCGATCGCATGTGTGAGGATCTGGAGAAGCGCGGCGCGTCGATGGCCGTGCTCGTCGTCGATTATCTCCAGCTCGTCGCGGCATCCTCAAGGTACCAAGGCAACCGCGTCCACGAAATCACCGAGATATCGGCGGGCCTACGCAACATGGCGCGCGAATACGATATCGCGGTGCTGGCGCTCTCGCAGCTCAGCCGCGGCGTCGAAACGCGCGAAGACAAGCGGCCGATGATGTCGGACCTCCGCGATTCCGGGTCGATCGAGCAGGACGCCGATACAATCGTCTTCCTGTACCGAGAAGCCTACTATTTGGCCAAGGAGCGGGGGAAGGACCCCGACGCGGAAGCCGATCGCCTCGACCGCCTGGAGCAGGTGGAAAATAAGCTCGAATTCATCATCGCCAAGCAGCGGAACGGCCCGGTGAAATCCATCGACCTGTTCATCGATATCGCATGCTCGGCTGTGCGCAACGCAGTGAGGGTGTGATGGCTCGCATCAGGACGATCAAACCAGACTTCTTCAAGCACGAAGGCCTCTTCGACGCCGAGCATGAAACTGGCCTGCCTCTCCGGTTAGCATTTGCCGGACTCTGGACGCAGTGCGACCGCGAGGGCCGGTTCGCTTGGCGCCCGCGGCAGCTGAAGGTCGACATCCTTCCCTACGACGAGGTCGACTTTTCACGCGTGCTCGACGCGTTGGCGACGCGTGGTTTCGTTCGGAAATACGCGTGCGACGGGCGTGAATTCGGGGTGATCCCGAGCTGGCACCGACACCAAGTCATAAACAACCGGGAACGACCAAGCGAAATTCCTGAACCCACTGAAAATGCTTTGGTAACTGACGCGTGCTCAACGCGTGAGGCACGCGTGAGACACGCCGGGAAAGCGGAAAGGAAAGGAAGGGAAGGGGAAAGGAAAGAAGAACCTATTGGTTCTTTGTCCGGGCCCAACCCGGACGGCAAGGCGAAAGCAAGAAAGGTGAATTCCTATCCAGAGGCTTTCGAAGCTTTCTGGATCGCCTACCCCAGAAGCCCGAACATGTCGAAGCGGGAAGCCTATGAAGCCTGGCAAAAGCTCGACGAGGCCGAGCGGGCTGCGTGTGTCGCGGCTGTCCCCCCGTACATCGCCTTCCTCAAGAGCAAGCCTGAGCACGAAACCATCCATGCCTGCCGGTTCATCTCGAAGCGCCGGTTCGAAGGGTTCCACTCGGCAGCTGCGACCGTGGTCACCGACGAGACGTGGGAGAAGCGTCTGCGTGCTGGGCGCACACAAGCGATGTGGGCAACCGCACAGTGGGGGCCCATGCCTGGGCACGCAGGATCGCAGGTCCCGGCCAAGCTGCTCCAAGCAGGCGACGGCGAAGGCTGGAAGGAATGGGAGCAGGCAGCATGACGAACGCGCCCCTCCCCGCCCAGGCGGCCGCTGAGTGGCTGGCCGCACTGGCGAGCCCACCCCATCCCCTCATCCCGGAGCTGAAGGCCCGCTTCGGGCTGACCGCGAAGCAAGCCTGCGAAGCAATCGCACAGGCGCGCCAGACGCCGCCGACCGGCACCGAGGAAAATGGAGGCTCGCGCTCATGACCGCCACCGCGTCCAAATTGGACACCGAGAAATTCCGCAAGGTTCACGCCCTGATGAAGGAGGGCGCAACCGAGGGCGAGCGCGCAGCGGCTCGGTCACGCGCCGAGGCTATAGCGAAAGGCGCCGGCCTGACACTCGCTCAGGCAGTGTCCAAATTGAGCGGCCAGCCAGAACCCAAGAAGGCTGGCTTCTTCGATGGCTTCGACGATTGGATGGAAGAGAGGGAGCCTGGCTATAAGGCCAAGCAGGCCCGCGAGCGCTCCGAGAGGGAGATGAAGCGGCAAGCTCGATGCCGAGAGCTGCTGGCGGAGTACGGAAGCGAAGACGCAGTTTTTGCCGACACGAAGCAGGAAGAGCTCCTGCGCGCGGCTTTGCATCCCCTCGCCGATCGTAGCCGCTTCAGCAACAGCCACGAGACCTACGTCTCCGGCTATGCTGGCTGGCAAAGTGGCAATCCGCCGCCTGTGGTCTGGGGCGCCTTGCAACGGGCATATCCTCTACCGACTGAAGTGACGGCGGTCTGGGCGGAGTATTTAGCATGGGAGAAGCTGAGGGATGACCGCAGCGCCTTCGAGCCTCACTACGACGCCCCAATTTGGATTTACGCGCGGCAGGCAGCACTCGAACATCTGCTCGATACCATGCCAGCTCTCGATTTTCAGGGGTATGCGGCGCGGCTGGAGTGGATGAGCCACCTCAATTATTACGGACGTTCCCGAGGGGATGAGAAAGACGCCATCCTCATCGCGGTTCTGCGCTCTGACCTGTCCCGCCTGTCGGGGTCCGTCCAAGCTCGATGTGCGCAATCTGAGCACCGCACCACTGCCGACAAAGCCGCTGCCATACGATCGATGCTCAGGGCAGATCCTAACCTGTCGAATCGTGAGGTCGCCCGTCGCCTGGGCGTGAGTCCGCAGACGGTCGGGACGTGGCGGAAGAAGATGCGAGGTGCCGCGCATGGCTGAGAGCATCCTTCCGGTTCTGGTCGCTCCTGCTGATCGCATCGGCATGAAGGAGGCGCGCCACATCGCGGGGCTTGATCCCCGCACGCTCATGAAGCTCTTTCGAGAGCATGGCATCGGGCACCAGGCGCGCGCCAACGCGCCATGGGTGATAAGCGGACCGGCGCTTGTCCTCGCCCTGCACGGCGACATGGACGGCCTGGAAGCACTGCGCGCTGGCGACAGGGATCATCCGCGGGTGCGGCGGGCGATAGATCATCTGCACCATGTGTTGCTGAAGTCGTCCGCTACGTGATGCGGAAGCCGCCCGGCCTATAGAGCTGCGTTGCTGTTACAGCAATGCGGGTGACCGCAGGCGCTCAGGGGCACGTCCGAGCTCCACGATCCGGCAAAAAACCTCGGAGTTATGTAGACGGATGCGAACGGATGCAGAACGTTGTCTCTATCAGGTTAGTCGCGTCTGTGGGATTCTTCGATACCGATAATCGAGGATCGATCATGAGCGACACGATGGAGAAGAAGGCCCGCGAACTGCGCGTCCCTGTCCTGCTGCGCGGGGCCGAGGTGATGGAGAGTTTCCGCGAAAACTTGCTCGACGCCGCCAACCGCGCTGGCGTCAGTCCCAACGAGTTCGTTTTCGTGGCGACCGCCGAAAAGCTCATGCGCTCCGGCCGGCACTTCTCGGGCGTTTTCCGCAAGGGCGACCTCTCGGACCTCAATGACGGGATGGGAGCTGCATGATGCCCGGCTATCTCATCCCACCCGGCGCGTCCGGTCAGCCGCAGCAACAATTGTCAATGCGCGACAAGCTGATGCAGCAGATCATGGGTCAGCAGCCGCAGAACGTCGGCGAAGGCGCGGCGCAGCTCCTCGTCGGGCTCTCGCAAATGCGTGACGCTCGTTTCCCGCAGGCCCCCGGCGGGGCGCGCCCGGACTTCCGGACGCGCATCGGCAATCTGTTCGGGCAGGGCATGTTCAATCGTGACGGCAGCTTCCGCGGCCAGGGTGGGGGGATTCTTTGATGGGCTACCTGTTTGGCGGAAGCACTGGCCTCTCCTATGACGAGCTGCAGCGTCGGCGCGAGGCCTCCGATCTCCTCAAGAAGCAGATCATGGGTTTGAAGCCCAAAACCGCGATGGAGGGCGCCGGCGCAGTCCTTGCGGCTTTGGGTGGTCGCTTCAGAGCGGCCGGCGTCGACAAGGAGATCAAGGCGAACACAGATGCGGCCGACGCTGGGTTCGGCCAGTATCTAGGCACCCTTGGCGGCAGCCCCAGCGCCGATGTAGCGCGCTCGATCTTGACTGGGCAGCTCTATAGCCGGTCTTCGACAGCCGGCCAGGTCGCCGCCACGTCCCCAGGCGGGGCCGCCCCGGCGCCGAACATGTCTGGCAACGAAGTGTACTCGGCCTTCGTCAACGGCGTGAAAAGCGGTGGCGTCGAGAACCCCTATGCACTGGCGGCCGTGGCCGCCACCGGGAAGGCCGAGAGCGGCTATTCGCCTGGAAACGTGAACCGGACCTGGGCCGATCCGAGCCAGAGCGGCCAGGCGGGCACGGCCGGCGGCGTCATGTCCTGGCGTGCTGAGCGCCTCGCCAATCTGCAACGCTTCGCCGCGGCGCGCGGGGAGAAGGGCAACGGCTCGCCGGAAACGCAGGCCGCCTTCTTCGTGCAGGAGGATCCGAGCCTTATCCAGCGCCTCAACCAAGCGAAGAGCACTGAAGAGGCGCAGACGTTGATGAACAACGCCTGGAAGTTCGCAGGCTACGACCGCCCAGGCGGCGAGGCTGCGCGCCGTCAGCAGCTGGCAAGCTCTTTCCTCCCGACCTTCCAGGGCGCGAGCGCGCCTCGCGAGGTCGCGAGCCTCGACCCATCCATCGGCATGCCGGACGCAGCCGCCGCGATCGAGCGCACAGCCCCAGGCTCGGGCTATGTCGACCCCTACGTCTCCGCGCCGAACGGCACGCCGCCACGCGCTATGCCCGTTCCGCAGCCGCGGCCGGATCAGCAGATTGCCCAGGTGGCGCAGCCCGCCGCGCAAGCAGCACCGCAGACCATCATGGGGCTCACGCCCGAGCTTCTGCAGCAGTTGAGCAATCCGTGGCTCTCGAACGAGAAAAAAGCGGTTCTCCAGCTGATCGCGAAGCAGCAAATGGAGCAGGCGACGCAGGCGTATGAGCGGCAGCAGAAACAGAATGACCCTTCGACGCAGCTCGACATGGATTATCGCCGTGCGCAGATCGACGCCCTCCGCGCAAAGCCTGAAAAGTCGTGGCAGCGCCTGGACGATGACACGCTGTTCAACCCCGAGACCGGCGAGACAAAATCCGCCGGCGGTTCGGCGGCTTCTGGTCAGCCCTTCCGCTTCTCGGGCAACTCCGTCGAGGCGCAGGCGCTCAATGGCCTGATCGAAAGCGGACAGCTCACGCCCGGCCAGGCGCAGCAGCTCGGCGCCGGCAAGACCGTGACCGCGCCGGATGGCTCGATCATGTTCATGACGCCTCAAGGCGTGTTCAGCCAGCCGGGCGGCGAGCAGATGCCGAGCTTAGCAGGGACTGTCCCCTCGCAAGGCGGCAATGTGCTGACGCGGGAGGCAATGCCTCAGCCCATGATGCCGGGCGCGCCGGGAGCGTCGCCGGCCCCGATCAGCCCTGTCCCGCAAGCAGGCGGTCGCCCCGCTTCTCCTGCGGCAAACGGCATGATCCGCCTGACGGAGCCGAAGAACACCAATGCGCAGATCCCGGCCGAGATGGGGGCGCGGATCGGAATGGGCGATGCCTTCCTCGAGGAACTGCCGGCTATCCGCGAGAAGGTTGCGCGAGGCGATGCATCCGGCCTGATCGATGGAGCGAAGCTGGCAATCGGTGTCGGGGCGCCCATGGACATATGGCGCGACATCGAGACCGGTCGCGATGCGCTGGTGCGCAACCTGACCGGCGCCGGCATGTCGGCATCCGAAGCCAACAATCAGGCGGCACGGTACCAGATCAGCCCGACCGACACGTCGGAAACGATGCTGTCCAAATTGGACAATCTGGAGCGCGATCTGCGTGCCACGCGTGCCGGCGCCATCGGAGCGCGTACGAACGGCCTCGGCCCGGCCCCAACCGGCGCTGACGATCCGCTCGCCGCAGCGCGCGCAGCCATCGCCAAGGGCGCGCCGCGCGAGGCGGTCATTCAGCGGCTCCGTCAGAGCGGCATCAATCCAGAGGGCCTGTGATATGGCCGATATTTCGTTCGACGACCTAATCCCCCGCAACGGCGGTCAGCCTTCGGGCGCGGCCGGGATCAGCTTTGACGACCTGATCCCGCAGCAGCCGCAGCGCGCCGGCCGCCATCTGTCATTCGAGGAGGGACAAGCCCTGTTCGATGCCGAAAACGCACGCAGTGGGGCCGCTGGAGCCGTCGACGCCTTTGGGCGCGGCGCTGCCAACATGGCGAGCCTCAGCTTCGCGGACGAACTCGGCGCGGCCGCGCGCTGGGCCGGTGGCAAGGTTCTGCCCTGGCAGCCCGAGCTGACCTATGACCAGGCCCTTCAGGAGGTTCGCGGTAGCGACAAGGCGCTTGCTGCGGCTCACCCCTATGCCGATGCGGCCGGCCAGGTAACCGGCGCAGTCGGGCAGGCTTCAGCGCTCGGCAAGGCGGGCCTCTCCATGGCCGGCCGAGCCATCACGCGCGGCGGCGGATTTGGTTCGGTCGTGCGCGGATCGGCGGTGGACGGCCTACTTCTCGGAGGCGCCAGCGGTGCGGGGCAAGCAGAAGGCGATGCGCTCAACCGTGCCGAAGAGGCTGGCTATGGAGCCCTGGGTGGGTTCGTCATCGGTGGCGCACTGCCTCTGGCGACCTCGGCCGCCGGTCGAACCGCGAAAGGCCTTATCTCCCCGTTCTTGACGAATGCCGAACGAAACCAGGCAGCAAAGGCACTGGCGCGAGAGGGCGTCCAGCTGTCCGCAGGGCAGCGGACCGGCAACAATGCCGTGCGCTATGCTGAGAGCGAGCTCGGCGGCCAGCGCGCGGCAGATCTGATGGAGCGGCAAGGAGAGCAGTTCACGGCCGCGGCACTTCGCCGTGCGGGCATTGATGCGAAACGCGCCTCGCCTGAGACGATCGACGACGCTTTTCGCCAGATCGGCGGGCGCTTCGACGATCTCGCCTCGCGCAATCAGATTCTGCCCGACGCACAGCTCGCGCAGGATCTCGGCGGCGTCTGGCGCGAATATGCCTCGCTCGTTCCCGAAAGCCAGCGCGCGCCGGTCGTGATGGAGATGATAGACGATGTGGGCCGGCGGCTCGGTCAGGGGCCGCTTGAGGGCGAAGCCTATCAGGCGGCGCGCTCTCGTCTTGACCGGATGGCCCGCAGCAGCGCGAAGGATCCGCAGCTCCAGCAGGCGCTTTATGGCCTGCGCACCTCGCTTGACGACGCGATGGAGCGGAGCATGGCCAGCGCGAACCCTGGCGATGTGGGCGCATGGCGGGAGGTCCGCGGCAATTATCGCAATTTGCTTACCCTCGAACGAGCAGCAACGGGCGCGGGCGAGAACGCCGCACAGGGCCTCATCTCGCCCCAAGCGCTTCGTCAGGCGACCGTGACCACCCAAGGGCGCCGGAACTATGCGCGAGGCTCTGGCGACTTCGCAGAGCTTGCCCGCGCCGGTGCGGCGACAATGCAGCCGATGCCGAACAGCGGCACCGCGGGCCGGATCAACGCGCAGCAGCTTGGAGCTGGCCTCGCAGGCATGTTCGGCGGTGGCGCGGGCTATGCCTCCGGCGGCGATCCTGCGAGCATGGCAGCCGGCGCGGCTGCTGGCTTCATGGCGCCACGCATCGCCGGCCGAATGCTGATGTCCAAGCCGGCCCAGGCATACCTTGGCAATCAGGCGGCTCGCGGAATGGAGATGTCCCCAACTGCGCGCAGGTTCTTCAACCTGATCCTGAACATCGAGGGATCGCAGGAGGCGCCGTCAGTCGGTCGAGCGCTTATCCCGCGATGAGAAAGGCAGCCGGTTGCCGCTGATGTCGATCGCCCAGACGGCGAACATCATGCCGGTACCGAACCCAATGGCGATCGAAACCCAGTTCGGGATCTGAAAGTAGAAGAACCAGATCCACAGGAGCCCGACGAGCAGCCAGAAGCCCAACCAGGGCCAAGGGCCTTCGGGCCGGCGCCCTTGAGGATCATGATCAATAGTCGGCATGGTTCGGCCTTGGCAGGAGAGGAAATGAAGATGGCAGCAGACAGAGATGGTGTCCAGTCGGCCGCGGACATCGTGCGTTGCATCGACGAGCTGGTCGAGCTGCGGCCGCTCCTGGAGGATGGGGTGGCCGAGGGCATCACCAGCGCGTTGATGGCGCTCGATCATGCCCCCTGCGAGAGCCACGCCGATGCCTTGGCCTTCATCGCCATGGCGCGACGGGTGACAGATTTCATCGTCAGGGATTTGGTGCAGGGTGGAGAGCCGGCGCTCGAGCTAGCCGAGGCTGCCGACCGATATATGGAAACAGCGCTCGCCTTCCTGCGGGCTGAGGACGCGCGGCGGCGCTATGGCCACTTCGGCGGCCCGACGCTCCACTGATGCCGGCAAAATGAGAGGACTTCCATATGGCATTTTCTGAAGAAATTGCAGATCGCATTCTCGATGAACTCGCGAACGGCCGAAGCTTGCGTTCGATCTGCGATGACGAGGGCATGCCAGGTAAGAGCACCGTCCTGCGCTGGCTTGCGGAGAACGAGGGCTTCCAGCGCGCATATGCTGTCGCGCGCGAAGTCCAGGCAGACAGCATGTTCGACGACATACTCGATATCGCCGATGATGGCCGCAACGACTGGATGGAGAAGAAGAACGCTGACGGCGAAGCGATCGGCTGGCAGGAGAACGGCGAGGCGATCCGCCGCTCTGCACTCCGCATCGATGCGCGCAGGTGGATGGCAGCCAAGCTGCGGCCGAAGAAGTATGGCGATAAGCTCGACATAGGCGGCACGATGACCCATGAGGCCAGCGATAGCGTGAGAGCGCTGATGGAGGCAATTGACGGGCGCACACGGTCAGTTTGACGCGCTTATAATGGGTTGGATGCGCCTTGCGTGCGGCATTCCAATTCATTTTCAGGCTTAATGCGGCAGTCTGTTTACGACGGGCCCCTTAATTTGTAGCATCGAGTTAATCAGGGCAGGCTGACCGTGACTACCTACACCTTCAAGATTCAGGATTATAAACCGGAGACGATGCCGTTTGGCCGCCTGCTGGAATATTATTCTGAGATCAAGAAACTTTTGGGGTACAGCGAGAATATTCATCTCGTTTCGATATCTGAAGGAAGCCACGCTACAGCGTTGGCGATCGATCGAAATCATGAGACAGCGATCGAACGAAGGCTGGCGGAGTTGAAGGCCAATTCTGCGCCGCGAGAAGCAATGAGAGCGCTTCAAGCCATAAACGAAATGCTCAGCGAAGACCGGACGAGCGGAAACTTTTCTGATTCGAATGGTCGCAACGTCCTCATTTTCCCCGGACGGAAGCCTGCGGAAGCTGATGCTGTCCAAATTCGGGATGCCGCGACTTTCGTTGGCGAGCTTTACCACATCGCCGGCACCAGGGATGATGTGAAGGTCCGGATAGCTACCGAGGCTCATGGCGTGGTCTTTTGCACCACCACGAGGAGCCTTGCCCGACAATTGCGTGATTACCTCTTTGAATTCGTGAAGGTCAGCGGGCGCGGGATGTGGACCCGCGGCGAGGATGGAAGCTGGGAGATCAGCGATTTTACGATTACTGATCTCACTCCCGTAAAGAAGGAAACGTTGCGGCAATCGGTCGATCGGATCAGAGCCGTCGGAGTAGACTGGCCTGAGGAAACGCTTGGCGAGCTAGATAAGCTTGAGGGAAGGCCTCTCCAACTCAGATGATAGTCGCTCTGGACAATACCTTCCTGTCGTTAGCTCTGAACCCGCACACGAAGCCTCGGCCGAATCCAGCCACTGGCGCGCCCGTTCCCCACTGCGCCTTGCGCGTTGAGGGCATGCTCGACAGCCACAGCAAGAAGAGCGATCGAATACTGATACCCGCTCCCTGCCTTGCCGAACTGCTATGCATCGTTCCAGACTTTCAGCGGGCACTCAATGAAATCAACCGGTCTGCCTCATTGACATCCAAGCGTTCGACGCTCGAGCCGCCATTGAGCTGGCTACGATAACCAGAACTGCAATTTCAGGTGGCGATAAGCGCGGCGGCGTCGACGCCCCTTGGCAGCAGGTAAAGTTCGATCGTCAAGTCGTAGCAATTGCTAAAGTTAGTGGCGCGCAGATCTTCTATACGGATGACGAAGTGCAAGCGTCATTTGCACGAGAAGTAGGACTCGGGGTTATCCACACATGGGATTTAGAATTGCCTCCGCATCTTGCGCAGGGCAACTTTCTTGATCATCCAGCCTCCCTCAATCCGTGACGGCCCGTTCAGCCTTTTCCTGGATCCTCACCATTGTTTCAGGCCGTCATCTTCCAGCTCAGCGAGACCCTCAAGCCGCTGGCCAGATAGCTGTGCGATCAAATGCTCTTCACGCACAATGAAGGGATGCACCGTGACGAGCGACGTTTGAAGATCAATCGTCACCGTGCACCCAGCGGCTTTGGCCGCGCGAAAGATCCTCTGCAGTTCGCCCTGACGTACCGCGGGCCTCTTCATCATCGGCTACAGCTCAAGCCGCTTCTTCTTCCGGGGTGGTCAGGTACTCGCGCACATCGTCGAGATCCCAAGAGCAAACCCAGCGCCCGGCAATGACAGGGTTCACGGCGCCGCTCGTCTGCACGTCGATGAGGGCGTAGAGCCCGTAGTCGATCGCGTTCGGATCTCGGGATCTGCTCTTCACCAACCGGAGGCCCTGGCGATCCGCCATTCTCCGAAGCTTGTTCTCAAGCACCTTGTCGCTCATGTTCCACCTATGCTGTGAGTGATGCTGGAAAGTATGCCGGAAGATAGGCGGAAAGGCAATGGCTCCGATCTGAGCCTATGTAGCAGCTATGTAGCAGCCTATGTAGCAGGTCATGTCATTGAAAACATTGATGTGTAGCGGAAGTAGCGAATGTAGCGGGCTCAGGGGAAGGGATTTTCGGCACTCTCGTTATCGATAGCCCTTCGCGGTGTGGGCAAACGGACACCCCACCTAGTCGCGTTCCCCTACCAGGTCGTCAGCGCGCTTCATGAAATTCTTAGAGGTGCGCCACATGATGCGATGCAGGCGCCGGTACCGCCAGACGAAGAACCGGGCACTTGGGCCTGAAATTGAAGGCCCCTTGCTGCGGTAGAATTTCATGAAATCGCGATGAAGGTATCGCCTGAGCCAGCCTATCGTCACATTCGCTGGGTCGGAGTAGAAAAAATTATCGCCAAAGTAGTTGTAGGCTTGGCCCTGAATGATGCGGCGAAACCTATGGCGGTATTGGTTGGCGAAAACTAAAGCAACGTCTCGGTCGGATTTACCCTTCGCCTCTGCGAGGAATTCGTTAGCTAGGGCAACACCTTGACGAGAAAGCTTCGCCACCTCTTTGGCGCAGTCGTATTGCTCCTGCATCTGGAGCCTGAGGTTATCTCTATTGTTTTGATCGGCGAGTTTGAGGTTGGCTCGATGATGGTGATCGGCGCGCTCAATCTGCCGCCGTAAAGAAATTACGGTCAGTATGCCGATGACAAGTGTAATCAGCCCTCCGGATGCCGAAAGCCATTCGCGAGTGCACCTGACCCAATTCTCATCACACGCTGCAAAAACATGTCCGGATGGGACCAAATTGAGCGCAGAACAAATAGCGTCGACACCGGCAATCGCGCATATGGCCGTCATCGCATCGTCTTCCGCAGATCGTCCTCGATGATGCCAGGCACGCGATGCTCCCCACGTTACACCCAGAAGTTTGCAACCTTGCTGCAGAGTATCTCTTGAGTCGAGATGCAAGCTGGGCTCATCCACCGTGGAATTCGTTGGCCAGTGAGGAGACAAATGGCGACGTTGAACAGGAGAGCTCTGAGGTTTTAGGGGTTTTGGCGGTTCCAGTTTTGAGCGTTTGCGTGTTTTTTACTCCGCATCGCTGGCTTGAGGGCTTGGAGGATAGAGCTGCCGGCAGGCCTGAAGGGAGCAGCGGTAGAACGATCCGGTCCATCGGTCTTGCACCTGTATGCTGTTCTCGATCCTGATTTCGTAATGGTTGATCCAGGCGTAGACCAGCGAAGCGAAAACGATCGCGAGCGCGGTGCTATGGTTCAGCAGCGCCTTCATGCCGTGCCCCTTGGCTTCGCCAGCCGCACGCCGGCGCCGCCACCATTCTCGGGGATGAAGACCACGCCCGCGGCTGCCAGCGCATTTTCCAATGCCTGCAGCGTAGCGCTGTGGCCGGTCAAGCCGCCATCCATAGCCTCTAAGCGTTTGATCGTTGGGACTGAGACACCGGACTTCTCTGACAGGTCCTGTTGTGACCAGCGGAGCAACGCTCTGGCGCCTCTCAAATGCTCAGCATCCACTAAAATGATCCTTTTCATAAAATTTGATCTAAAAGGGATTGTTATATGAGCCCTATGGGATTATATTGAACCTATTGGATCAAAACCGCAAGGGCTCAGCTGATGTTCAACCGCTCTGAAATCATGAAGGACGCCTGGGTTCGCTACCGCGATATCCGCATGCGCTATTCCGCTAAGCAGATCGAACGGGGCTTCGTCGACGGCTCGTTCTCTGCCTGCCTCGTGATTGCCTGGCGCGTTGCCAAGAAGCAGGCGGCCGCCAAGGCCCGTCAGGCTCGCATTGACGCGATGCTGACCAGCGCCAATGGCGAACGCCTCCGCGGCCTCCTCGGCGCCCTGGAGAACAGCAATTACCTTTCCTTCCGCTTCGACCGCGGCGCCGAGCGCGCCCGCATCGAGCAGGCTATCAGCGAACTGATCGGAGAAGCAGCATGAACATCGCCCTCAATGCCTCGACGGTCCTGCCGTCTCTCGCCAGCCTGGGCGCCCGCTTCGAGGCCCTCTCGGCCGAATACGATCATGCCGCCACCATCTGCTCCGGCCTGATCGACCAGAGCGACAAGGATCTGCGCGAGGCGGGCATCCCCTACGGCTCGACGGAATGGAGCTGCCGGCGTTTCGCCCTGTGTGGCGCCGCGATCCGCACCGCCGATGCGCTCAAGATGGATCTCGAGGAGCTGGCGATGGAGATTGCGCGTCATCCGGTCGCGTCGATCGACGACCTCGCGGTGAAGGCGCGCGCACATCTCGCGCTTCATGAGCCGCAGGCGATCCTGACCGACATTGCCAATCTGCAGGATCGCGCTTCAGCGACAGCCTGAGCCCCAGGTCGGTACGCATTTCGTTCCGACCTTCCCCGAACTCACAAAATCACCGGAGAATGACTTATGTCGAACGATCCCGTTCCGGCCGGCGGCGAAGCTATGCCGATCGACCCTGTTCTCGCAATCGCCCGCAAGCTGGCCCGCGCTGATGCTTTCTCCCGTCTTGCAGAGCAGAATAAGGCGCGTGAGCGTGTCGATCATCAGGAGGACCGCCGGGCAAACCTCCGCGATCAGCTGGCGCTCGTCGAGGCGACAACCCTCGCCGGCGCTGCGGTCCAGGTGGCCGAGTTGCTGAACCTCTTCGATACCTTTCGCGACTGCATCCCCTACGGCGACATAACCAGTCAGGTAGAGCGTGATGCACGCGCAATCGTGCGGCTCGCCTTCTCGGCCATGACAGCACTGGAGAGCGCCGCGGGCGTGAAGGTCGATGCGCTCGTCTACGATGGCTATGCCGCGTATCAGCGGAACCCCTGGGGCGGATCCACCTCGGCCTCGAGCAATGAGAACGGCTCGATCGAGACAGTCATCGGCCATTTCATCGCAGCAGAGCGGGGCTGGCAGCAAACGAAGGACGAGGCCGGCGATCTGGTGACGAGCGGGCCGGAGGCGGCGCGATACGATCATGCTCTTCGCGCCCTTGCTTGCTTCCCATGCCACACGCCGGCCGCCGCTCGCCGGAAAGTCGAATTCATCGGCACTCATCCCGGCCTTTTCGAGACGCTCCGGTCGAATGCCGATCTGCAGGCCCGGCTGCTTGGTTCTCTGGTCACGGTCCCGGGAGCGGAATGATGCGCAACGTCGCCGTCATCGCCACCGTGCACGCCAGGGCATCCCGCGCCGCCCTGGCCGCACTCACCGGGCTTTCGGCCTTCGTCTTCGTCATCACCGCCGCAGCGGTCGCCGAGAGGCAGCAGGAGCGCGCTGATCTGATCATGCAGGAGTCGCTCGCGTCACATGGGGCCGGCCGATGAAAGCCGCCCCGACCCCGCTCAAACTGGACAGGCCACATGCGGCACTCCTCGCCTTCCGCCGGCAGGAGATCGAGCTTTGGATTGAAAGGGCGATTGCACTCCTCGATGAGCTAGACGGTGATCCGGACGCCGAACCGCCTGAGTCCGATCGGAGCGACGGCATGCTGCGCGGGGGATCCGGCCTATGAGGCTCTTTCACATCTGGACCGCGCTTCAGCTCTTCCGGCTGTCGCGGTGGATCTTCGAGAGGGCTGAGCGAATGCTACAGCGCAACGAGAAGCTGCATAAGCACCAGCATTGAAGTTAGGTGCATCGGCGTGACGTTACTCCATTCCCTGGGGCTTTCGCCGCTCTTATGCGCGGGTTAGGCTAGGTGATTCGAACGACAGGCCAGGGCATGACGAAGCCAGCAAGTATCAACTCAGTCAATGGATATGACGTGATTCTCATAGACGGCGTCTTCAGGGTGTACGAAATCGACCAGGAAGGAAGCCCAACCCAGACTGGTCCAGACTTTGTCGATTTCGAGTCAGCCTCTTCTTTTGCGCGAGCGCTGCCAGACGCTCAAAGCAGCGGTTCTGAATAATGTCCAGCAAGGGCAAGTTGATCGTATTGGCAGCATTCGACAAGGATGACGAGGGCAACCTCGTGCAGGCCTTCGACCCGCGGCAGATGGATTCTGAGGAGCGCGCCAAGCGAGACGCGCGATCGCCGATAAGCATGCTGGCGTCGTCGCTTGGAGTCGTGAGGCAGATCCGAACATCGGCGAATATGGACCACCAGTCGTGTTGTTTCAGGCTGGTGAGATTCCCGAGCTTGAATAATTGGTGGCACTGAACTCCCACGGCGCAGAGGACTGACCTTTGCAAGGTCGTCAGGACGACAGTGCGTTGAGCGTTTGAGACGTAGATCCTTTAAGTAAGCTGCAGCATACTTAGGCAAGCATCATGAAATTGGTTTTCATCTATGGGCCTGTCGCTTCTGGCAAGCTCACCATCGCCAAAATCGTAGCCGAGAAGAGCGGCTTCGCTCTGTTCCACAACCATCTCATCGTCGATGCTGTCTTGGCCGTCCTCCCCTTCGGTTCGCCAGAGTTCGTTGGCTTGCGCGAACAGTTTTGGATCGACACAATCGCAGCCGCCGCAAGGACAGGTCGATCTCTCATCTTCACCTTTGCGCCTGAGCCAACCGTCAGTGCGAATTTCGCCGAACACGTCGCATCGATAGTTGAGGTACTTGGAGGCGAAACGGTTTTCGTGGCGCTGGATCTTGATAAGCAAGAGCAGGAGCGTCGGCTCGTCGAGCCGGAGAGAGCGGCATTCGGCAAGCTTCGATCGGTTGAGCTTCTCCGGAGTTTATCGACTTCGATGGATGAGGCTATGGATGCGATGCCTAAGCCCGCTGTCCGTATCGATACCACGTCAACATCTGCGCGGCAGGCTGCGGACCTCATCCTGCAGTCACTCTAGCTGCGGCTGATCTAGCGCGCCTTATGGTAATGCAGCTTCCACAGCCTTGATGGCATCACCTACCGTTGCCACTGAGCTAACCGATTCCTGGTCAAACTCAACTGAGAACTCTTCTTCCAGCGCTATTATGAGCTCCATGACGGAAAGCGAATCCATATTCAAATCTTCCGCGAAGCTCGTACCTGGCTGCAGCGCAGCTTCGTCGAGATCCAGATAGGACGCGATGATCCTCTTCACTCGGTCGGGCACTTCACTCATCGAACTTTCCTTAAGCGGCTATTGATATGCGCTTGCGTGCCTGTAGAGCAGGCGACGCTTGAAGCAAGGCGAGGAAGATGCAGACGAGCCGGCATTGTCAAGCACGCGCGCTTTACGCCTGGTCATCTGTCCTTTCTTCAACACCTGCGGAGGCACAGTCCCGAATACATAATTCAAATAACAGAGGGTGAAGAACCGTCTCTCAAATTCAGGACTGGCCGCTTAACACTTCCTGACTGCTTCATCTCTTAGGTTCTCTGTCGAGCTGGGCTCCGCCTGCACAGCCAACGAACAGCTAGGTGACATCCATGAAGCGACCCAAGATCAAAACCGCCCTCTCTTGCCTCTTCGGTCTTCTCGCTGTGGTGTTCAGCGTGTTCGCATTCTTCTCGGTACAAAGCCTGCAGAGCATGAACCATATGCTCGAGCAGATCTCGACGGACACGCTGCCGAGCGTTCAACTTGCCAAAGAGGCCGACACCGCCCTCTCAGATCTACGCATTGCATATAACATGCACATCCTTGCAGTTGACGATGCTGGAGAGAAAGAGGCGGTGGCTGCAGTCACTCGCGAAGACAAGCGCCTTCATGACACGATCAACGCCTACGCAGCTCTGGTAAAAGAGGAAGGCGAGCAGGCTCGCATCGGCGCGGTGTTGAAAGCGTTGGACGAATACGCCTCGAAGGGAAAGCAGATGCTGACCCTTTCCAGTGCTCAGGATGATGATGGCGCAAAGCGCGTCCTGCAAACAGAGATGCGTCCGATCACCCAGGCAGTTGCCGGCAAGATCGATGAGATGGTCAACATTCATCTCCAAGAGGCTGAAGAAGCTCACACAGCTGGGGCTGAAGCTTTCAAGAACGCGCTGACTGTGGCTTTGAGCTTGAGCGTACTCGCCATCATGGCAGCTGTCGGAGCGATGCTTTTCGCGCGCCGTAGCATTGCCTCACCAATCGAATCCATCACGCAGGCGATGAATGGCTTGGCTGCAGGAGAAACAGACAAGAACATCCCTTACGGCGGCCGCGCCGATGAAATTGGCAAGATGGCGCAAGCCGTTGAGGTCTTCCGACAGAACGCGCTTACCAAAATGGAGATGGAATTCGAAGCTGAGCGTCAGCGCAGCCTGTCGGATCAGGAGCGACAGGCCCGCGAGGAACAGGATCGTCGCCGGGCGCAAGCAATGGCGCAGGCGACCACGGGGCTGGCAAGCGGGCTGAAGCATCTGGCCTCCGGCGATCTTGCCTTCCAGCTGACCGACCGCTTCGCCGAGGAGTTCGAAAGCCTGCGCGCCGACTTCAACCAAGCCGTCGACCAGCTGCGCACCACACTCGCCTCCGTCGCCGACGCCACCGGCTCGATCGACGGCGGCTCGCGCGAGATCAGCCGCAGCGCCGACGACCTCTCCAAGCGCACCGAACAGCAGGCGGCTTCGCTCGAAGAGACTGCGGCCGCCCTCGACGAGATCACCGCCAACGTCTCCAACTCCTCACAGCGTGCGGAAGAGGCCCGAGTTGTGGCAGTGCAAGCGAACGAGAGCGCGCGCAAATCTGGATTGGTTGTATCAGACGCTGTTTCTGCGATGAGCAAGATTGAGCAGTCGTCCAACCAGATCTCCTCGATCATCGGCGTGATCGACGAGATTGCTTTCCAGACCAACCTGCTCGCCTTAAACGCAGGTGTCGAAGCGGCCCGCGCCGGGGAAGCCGGCAAGGGGTTTGCGGTCGTTGCGCAGGAAGTGCGCGAGCTCGCCCAGCGTTCGGCCCAGGCCGCCAAGGAGATCAAGGATCTGATCCGCAACTCCTCCGGCGAAGTGCAGAACGGCGTCAAGCTCGTCAGCCAGACGGGCGAGGCCTTGAAGACGATCGAGATGCTGGTCGTCACCATCAACCAGCATATGGAGTCCATTGCCACTTCTGCACGTGAACAATCTATCGGCCTGTCGGAGGTCAACACGGCCGTCAACCAGATGGACCAGGTGACGCAGCAGAATGCGGCGATGGTGGAGGAAACCAATGCCGCCGGTGCGACGCTTGCCAGCGAAGCGACGCGGCTCAAGGAGCTGGTCGACCGGTTCCAGTTTGGCGGTGCGGCTGCGTACTACTCGACGCCGGCGATCGACAGCGCTGCCAGTCTCGCCTCGCCTGCTCGGCGCGCACCGGCCGCAGCGGCACAAACGGCCCGCGCCGTGCCCTCCCCGGCCCGCAGCATGGTCAGCCGCATCGCCAGCTCCTTCGGCGCGAGGTCCGCGGCAGCGGCCGCACCGGCAGGCGACAACTGGGAAGAGTTCTAAGGAGTTGAAGCCTCGCATAGAGCATGCAGCCGAACCGCAGACGTCTCGGTATCGCCCGTCGACTCGGGACTTCGTCCGTGGGCGAGTGTTCCGTTACCACCTTCGGCGAACATCAAGTCCTTTCGCTCGAGACCCAAGCGTAAGCTGAAAAAGACATCGACCCTTGAAGGAGAAGAACGAGCTCCTAGAACTTCCCTGCGATCAACTTCCTGGAGGATCGCGATGAGTGAGGAAAAGAAGGAGCGTCGTCCGCGAGGGCAAGCCGCACTCGGCGACATCGATGAGACGAAACGTGTGGTCGAGACGATGCTCAGCCACGAAGAGGAACAGCGTCGAGCTAAAACGGAGCGGTTGCGGCAGCTCAGGTTGACCGCAGAAAGAGCTTCTACGAATAACGCCTGAGTGGCCGATTTGCCTCGAGAGAGGAAGCCCGCAGACACCGCTGCTGCGGGCTTCATTGCCATGACGTCAGATCGTGACACCGAGAAGGACAGTGTCTTCTGACTTCACATCCGGACCCTACCCTCACGACCTTGCGCTTGGCTTACGGTCAAGGACCCTATTAGATCAAATTGGAGTGCAGGGTCATGACCGCTGAATAGTGCTGTGATAGGATCATCACTATGAAGGATCGTCCGCCTCGCCACCGGCTTCTGCAGCTTGATGCAGAAAGCTTCGTCACTTGGATGTTCTTGCTCCTCATGGTTCTTCTCGCTGGTAGTTTGCTGCTGGAAGCTCACGACGTAGCTATCTGGATACTTGGCTTAATTCTTTAGGCTGATGCCCGTCCCCGCTGCGGGTTGCTCACCTCTTGATGTCGGGGCGATCACAGTTCACGTGAAGATAGGCGCTCCCGTATACAGCTCGCGCACATATGTGGCACATAAAAAGGCCCACTCCAGAGGCCCAGGTCTGACACTGCTCTAGGGGTAGAACTGTGTCGGATGTGCCAAGACCATCCCCCTTGGTTCATGGCGGAGAGGTCTCCGACACCTGGCTTTCCTAAAGAGCAACCCGCTCGTCCCTGACCATTTGATCGAGGCGCATTGTGTCGAGGTGGGTCTGAAGTCCAAAAATCTCATGAAGGTCGCCTGTTGGTCCGTCACAGGCCGATAGGCCGAATTTCGCTTCTTTACACAACTTTGCGGTGGTGTAGTGATTGAAGCCTTCGAGCCTTGCGTGGCCTGAGTTGGCTGCACCCGTCGTCGTTGCGGGTCTGATCCGCAGAGGGGCACCGGCGGAATGCACCGATATTATTTCGATCTCGACTATTTCGATGACCACTTGACTGATCTTGAAGGGACCATCCTCGACAACCTGTTCAGCGCTGAAGCTGAGGCTCGCGATGCGATTCTTGATCTTGCTGCCGAGAGCTTGAAGACACGGAAAGCCTTCAGGCTGGTTTCCATCGAGATCCGGGCAGACGATCAGTATCTGAGCCGCGTCACCGTGTCTGACGCACTGGGCCAGCTAATGCCATTGGCGAATTTCAAATTCGACTGGCAGTACTACTTTCGCTTGCAAAGCTAGGGTTGCTGAAGACCGGTGCGTTGGAGTGAAGATACCTTCATGAATGGACCATTCAGTTCGTGAAAATCCGCCCTCCGGAGTTATCAACCCCTGCCTGTAGGCAACGGTTGACTGACTGACAAAACATAGTTTTGTCAGTCAGTCAGAATTCAAGCTTTTGAAGGGCGATGTTCTGTTCCCGTACGCGCTTGTTCGCACTTTCCCCCGCTATATAGGATCACTTCGTCCAAAATTCTCAAGTATAGGAACGCACATATCAAGGTCCTGAGAGGCGAGATGTGCGTAGCGCATTGTCATCTGCAAAGTTTGGTGGCCGAGCCACATCTGCACGCGGCGTATATCAATGCCTCCTCGGACAAGTCGTGAAGCACATGTATGCCGGAGAACGTGAGGGACCACGTCACTGTCTGTGCCTAGGCCAACCTCGACTTTGGCGTGGTTCCATGTTGCCCTAAAATGCTGTTGGTCGATGTCAGCAAAGGGACCAAGGCGTTTTTTTCGCCGTATAACAGTTTCCAAGGCTCTCGCTGTAAGAGGCACAGATCGGCTCCGACCGGATTTCGTGACCCAGAACGTAACTCTGTTCTGGTGGATATCTGTCCATCGAAGAGCGATGCCCTCGCCAAGCCTGGCACCGGTATCGACTAAGAATATGCAAAAATTGTAATACGTCTCATTGCGTGTTCGAATGGCGGCAAAGAGGCGGGCCTCCTCGTCTTGGTCGAGGAAGCGGATCCGACCAGATTTCTCTTTCTGGCGCCTGAACTCTGGCAAGCTATGGATATCGCCCATCTTGAATGCCTTGCGCAGCAACTTGCTCAGCGCTGCCATCTTGCGATTGATGGTGGCGTTGCTGTTGCCGCGTTTGCGAAGGGCAGCGATGAGGCGGTCGAGCATTTCGTCAGTGAAGACGGAGAACTCAGCCCCCAACTGGAGCTCATGCAGTTCGTGGATGAAGGAAGTTACGTTGTAGCGATGTGACCCCGGATCCCACAAATGGTCCCGATAGCGATCGAACAAGGTCTTCAAACTCACCGTTTCAACAGGCTTGATCGGAGGCGACTGGTTAAACTGGTAGTTTAGGTTGAAGGTCGCAACCGGGGCCGCTGCCTTGGCAGACTTTCGTGTTCGTGTTCGTGATCGTGTTGGTCGCATCCTGACCTCGCGAACCATGCGCAAGCGTAAGTCAGAACGAACTCCTCGGCCATTTCAACTGCATTCTCCTGATCACCTGCCGGAATCGCACCACGGCACAGCAACAGTGATTCAAACGCAACAACCCGCAGCCTCTTTCGAGACCGCGGGCGTAGCTCAACCTGATCAGGAGATCAGATTAGAAGTCGCGCTGCAGGCGCAGGAAGCCGGTCCAGTCTTCGTTGTCGCCGCCCAGGCTTTCGTCACGGTCGGTGTAGTTAACCGTAGCGAGCGTGCGCAGGCCTTCCGTGATCTGGTAGCCACCGGTTACGCCGACGCGCCATGCATCTTCGTTCGAGAACTCAGAGCCAACGCGGACGTTGCCGAAGTACTGAGCAGCCGGGGTGATGGTGAACTTTTCGGTTGCCTTGATTGCGTATTCGGCAGCGACAGTCCATTCAGCCTGGTCGTAGTAGTAGTTCGGGTCGGTTGCATACTGAGCAGCGATGCCGAGCTTGCCCGGGCCGAGGTCAGCCGTAGCCAGGATACGGAAAGCAGCTTCTTCGGCGTCGAAGTCGTAGGAAGCGAGGCCGTAGATGTCGAAGCCAGCAATCGTCGCGCCGAGCTTGCCGGTTACACCGAGGCTGTCGTTCGGGTCGTCGTTGGTCGGGTAGGAACCGCCTTCGATTTCGTCAACTGCGATCGAAGCAAGGAACGAACCACCGTCATAGGTATAACGGATGGAGTTCTGCAGAGCGCCGAACGAGGAGTCGAGCGAGTCGGTTTCGCCGGACAGGCCGTCGTCCCAGAAGCTGTAGAAGTAACCGACGTCGAAGCCAGCGATGTTGATCCATGCGCCGTCGAGGAAGGTGTCGCCGTCAGCGTCAGCCTGGATGTTGATGTAGGACGACAGAGCGCCGT